>CAYUFW010000049.1:0-16520 GCA_964443915.1 uncultured Pirellulaceae bacterium | reverse complement strand
CACCCACGGCTGGTGCCGTACATCACCTACGACCGCATGAAATGGATCGACGCCGAGTTGCGGTCCGCCGGTGAAGCGGCCACGCGTCATTGGCAGCAGAGCGTTCCGTCGTTCGCCTGGTACGACTACATCTACGGCACGCCGTACTGCCTGCCGCGGGTCTACTTTCACCATGCCGGCGAATACCTGCGGTTTGCCGCGGACCACGGGGTCAAGGCTCATTATGCCGAGATCTACCCGAACTTCGGCGAAGGTCCCAAACCGTACATCCACCTGCGGCTGTGGTGGAACCCTCGGCAGGACGTGGGTCCGTTGCTGGCGGAATGGTACGAGCGCTGCGTCGGTCCGGAAGCCGCGCCGTATCTGGCCAAGTACTACGGCATCTGGGAGCGGTTCTGGACGCAGGACATTCAGAAATCGGCTTGGTTCAACAAGACCGGAACATGGCTGGCGTTCAGCTCGCCGGGATATCTGGCGGACGTACGGCCGGAGGACGTTGCCGAGAGCCGGCGACTGCTGGAGGCCTGCATCGAGCACTGCCAGACCGATCGCCAGCGGGCCCGCGCTCGGCTGTTGGAGAAAGCGTTCCAGTACTACGAAGCCTCGGCCCTGGCGTACCTGGCCAATGCGAAGATCCAGCGGTTGCTGGCCGACACAGAAGCCGACGCGTTGGCGGTCTTGGAGTCGGCCTCACGGGGGCTGGAGATGGCCCAGCGGCGGAGGCACCTGGCGCTGGAGGTCTACCCCAAGGATCCGGTGCTCGTCAACCCGCTGGGCATCGATCGCTTTCCGGCTCTGTCGGGCGTCACCTGGGGCGGCGGCGGTCTGTGGATGATCGCCGATTGGGTCGTCAAAGGCGACAACCGAGTCCGGCAGCGCGTGCAAGAGTTGGCGACGCGCGCAGAGGCGGACTTGGTGCGGCAGCAGGCCTCGCTCCTGCTGGCTCTGGCCGACGGCAAGACCCAACTGGTCAGCAGCAATCCGTCGTTCGAGGATGGCAACGACGGGCAGGCGGCGGGGTGGTCGTACTGGCGCAAGCCCGACGTGGCGCCGGAGAAGCCGTTGGGCCGCATGTTGCGCAGATGCGACGTGGCGCACTCGGGCGAACACAGCCTGCTGTGTGACGCGATGCTTCGTGGCGGGCCGGTCCAGACACTCGCGGCACCCAAGCCCGGCCGCTACGTCGCCATCGCCTGGGTTCATGCGCCGGCCGGGCAAACCAGCCCGGGGACTGTCGAGTTGACGGTGACGCCACTGGACGAGCAAGGCCGCAACTTGCCGGGCTACTCGTCGGGCCATGTCCAGCCGCACCCCGGCCGTTGGACCCTGGTCACGCTGGGCATGGAGATTCCGGAGAAGATCGGCGGCGGCCGGGTGGTCCGGGTACGTCTGGTCCCGATCGTCGACGGCTTTCAGGCCGGCGGCCAGGTGTCGTTCGACGACGTCGGACTGCATCGGATCGAGTAACCGGCTCACCGGTCCTTTGCATTCTCTTGCGGCTTGCTGCACAGCCGCAGGATCACGCTTTCCGAGTCGGTGCCGGGCATCCGGTAGGCGGCGGCTTTTCTCAACTCGACCGACCGCAACAATCCGCGATGGCGGGCCTCGCCGCGCTCCTCGACCCACCGCGGCCCTTTGACGGCCAGCAGGCAACCGAACTTGTCCCAGTGCGACTGAAACCACTTGCAGATCTTCCACAGCGGCCCTACCGCGCGAGCGACGAGGACGTCGAACCGGTGAGTTTCCACGACCTTTTCGGCACGGTCGTGATGCACGGGCAGGGACAACGCGAGAGTACGCAAGATTTCCTCGACGGCACGCGCTTTTTTGCCCACGGACTCGCACAGCGAGACGCGCAGATCGGGCCGCAGGATGGCCAGGACGACTCCCGGCACGCCGCCCCCAGTGCCGACGTCCAGCACCGTCTGGCCGGGTTGCAGCAACTTGCTGAGTTGCAGGCTGTCGACCAGATCACGACTGACAAATCGGTCGTAGTCCGTATGCCGGGTGAGATTCAGTTTGACGTTCCAGTCCCAAAGCAGTTCGCAATATCGCTGCAAGGGAGCCGTTTGTTGCTCGGCCAGTTGCACGTCGTACCGAGCCAACGCCGAGACCAGAGTTACTTCATCACAATCGCTCAAAGGTTGTCTCCGCACATCGCCATCGAGATTCAGAGCCGCGAGCCGTTCTTATACACGCCAAGGCCATGTTTCCGCTAGTTGTTCGCCGTAAACTCGAATCGTAGCTTACATTTTCTCGGAGATTTCGTGTATCGTATCGTCTCGCCTGCGGTAGGAGACGTTAACCCGATGGTCGGGGATTTGGGTTATGGTCGTCCGTCGCCCCAGCGGGACTCTTCACAAGCGCTTGTGGCGAAAGAGCTTAGGACCAAGGACCGCTTACAGGAACGAGCCAGCGAGGAGCCCAGCGAGATGCCGTGCCGAGGAGTCCGTGGCGCCACCACGGTGGAAACCAACACCCGCGAAGAGATTCTGACGGAAACGCGAAATCTGCTTGCGCTGATGATCCGCTTGAATGGCATCGAGCCGGAGGACGTCGCTCACGCGTACTTTTCGGTCACGCACGACCTCGATGCCGAATTCCCGGCCCTTGCCGCGCGCCAACTGGGGTGGCTCGACGTGCCGCTGTTGTGCGGTTACGAAATCCACGTCCCTGGCGCGCTGCCGCGGTGCATCCGCATCCTGATCAACTGGAACACGGACAAATCGCAGCACGACATCGTCCACGCGTACCTCAAGGACGCCAAACGTCTGCGCCCCGACCTGAGCCAGTTGCCGCCCGTGGACTACGAGGAACTCGAGCGCTGGATCCAGGCGTATATGGCGACCCACGAGCACGAGGCGTGACGCGGAGGGGAGGGGAAGTGATCGGTAGTCGGTGATCGGTAGTCGGTAATCGGCGATCGGTAATCGGTGGGCGCTAATCCGTGATCGGTGATCGGCGGGCGGTGAGGACGCCTGCGAATTTGCACTTCTCGTTCTGCATTTTTCGGCGTGACGTCTACTTCCGGTTCAGGTGCTCGAACCGCACGGTCCGCGTGTCTTGTTCGCGGCCCGTCCGCTGCGTCAAGGGCACGTACAACTCCGGGCGGCGGGCGAGGATCCAGCGCACGCCGGTGCAGCGCTCGCGCAAGCGGCTGTCCAGATCGGCGATCACCATGTCATCGCCGGCCTTCCACGTCTCCACCATGATCCGGCCGTACGGATCCAGAATCATGGCGTTGCCCGTACGGACTTCGTCGTCGTCGGGGCCGACGCCGTTGCTGAACGCCAAAAACATTCCGTTGTCATGCGCCCGCGACGGCAGCCAGCGCATCAGCCAGCCGCGGCCCTTGTCACCTCGGATCTCCGCTTCGATGGCCGCCGGATCGCTCTGGCGGTTGTCCCACACCGCCCGAGCGATGACCTTCATGCCGTGCGGGCTGCCGGAGTTGCAGCCGCCCGTCTGGTGCGGGGCCAGCAACAGTTCGGCCCCGGCCAAGGCGGTGGCGCGGACGTTCTCGATGATGTTGTTGTCGTAGCAGATCAGCACGCCGACGCGCCAGCCGTGCGGCGTGTCGAACACGGTGTACCCGTCGCCCGAAGTCAAGTACTGACTGACGAACGCGTGCAGCTTGCGGTGCCGGGCAAAACGTCCGTCGGGCATGGCCACGACGTACGTGTTGTACAGGCCGCCGTCCGCCCCCAACTCGACTAAGCCCGCACCGATCGTCAGGCCGTGCCGCTGCGACAGTTCCATGAGGAACCGCGAGGCCGGCCCGTCGAAAACCGGTTCGGCCAATTCGGCCAGTTGGGGGCGCGTCAGGTGCCGCAGATGCCAGTATCCGGAAATGCAGCACTCTGGAAAGGAGATCAATTGGACGCGCTCCGCGGCGGCCTGTTCCACAAACCGGCGGATCACTGCCAAGTTGGCGGCCTTGTCACCCGGCGTGTGCTGGAACTGGACGGCAGCCACGCGCAGCGTCTTGGATTCGGGAGTGAGATCGTTGGTCGTCATCGAGGAGATCATAGCAGGAAGTGCCAATGCATGGGGGTGCCGCCGCAAGGAACTCCGGCTTTGTGAAGAAGCTGCGCTTCTGTCGCAACACTCTGTGCTTCGGTCCCAACGTGGGCTGCCGCCCGGAACTGAAGCAGGTCGGGACGGAGTCCCAACCTACGAGGACGTCCGCACCGCTCGCATCCTGCCCGTAAACGCTATTCCGATGCGGCGGTCTTTCCCACGGCCAGTTGATCGTCAGGCCGCTTCCAATCGGTGGTCAGCCAGAGGATGGCGGTACCGTCCCGGCTGCCGGTGAGCGCCGAGCGGCCGTCGGGGGCAAAGGCGACGGAGGTGACCTCCTGCGAGTGACCTTGCAGCGTGAGGACTTCCTGTCCCGTCTTGGCGTCCCACAGGATCGCCGAGTAATCCTCGCTGCCGGTCAAGATGCGGGTCGGCTCCGGCTCGGGCGAGAAGGCGACCGACGTGACGCCGGCCGTGTGGGCTTTCAAGTGGTGGACCTTCGCAGGCTGATTCTGGTCCAGCTTCCAGACGATCGCCGAGTTGTCGGCGCTGCCGGTGACGACCCATTGATCGTTGGCGGAGAAGGCGGCGTGCAAGACCGCCCAATCATGCCCGGCCAGGACGGCCAGCGATTGGCCGATGGCGGCGTTCCAGATGCGGGCCGTCTTGTCGCGCGAGGCGGTCAACACGCGGCGACTGTCGTGCGAGAACACGGCGTGCAGGACCGCGCCGTTGTGTCCGGTGAGCGTGCGGAGCAATCGCCAGTCCGCGGTGCTCCACAATTTGGCCGTGCCGTCGTCGCTGGCCGTGACGATCATCTGACCGTCAGGCGAGAACGCGGCGCGGTTCACTCGGCCGCGGTGCTCCTGCTGCGGCGGGTCGAGCCCGACGCCCAACTGCCGGACGACCTGGCCGGTCTGTGCGTTCCAGACGCGGGCCGAGGTGTCCCAACTGCCGGTGACCAGGTACTTGCCGTCCGGCGAGAACTCGGCCGAAGCGACGGCGCCGTGCGGACTGAAGCTCATCAACTCACGGTCTCTCGGGGCGGCTTCTTTGCGCAAATCCCACAGCCGCGCCGAATCGCCGCCCACGGTCACGATCCGGTCACCCTGAGGCGAGAACTCCGCGGCCCAAACCAGCCCGCGATACAGGCCGCCGGTCAAGTCGAGAAACGGCCCCAAGCGATCACCGGCGGGGTACAGCACCTCGGAACCGTCACTCAGATTCCACAGCCGCACCTGCCGGTCGTCGGCGGCAACCGTCAGTCCCAACTTGCCGTCGGGAGAAATCGCCACGGCGAAAACGGTTTTCCAGAGGTCGCCGGGCCGGCACTGGAAAACGCCGGCCATCTTCTGGGCCAGTTCGCGAGTCGCCTGCGTCTTGGCCGCCAGCAGGTCGCCGATCAAGGCCTCGGAAACCTGGCACTGCGCCGCCGTTTGCTGGACGTTCCAGCGGAAGTCCTGCATCCGGCGACGGAGGTTCTGGGCGAACGCGGCGCGGCCGCCGGTCGCGGGCAGACTGTCGATCTGGTTGGCTGCCGCGACGTCCCACAAGCGGACCGCGCCGTCGGCACAAGCGGTCAGCGCCCGCCGCCCGTCGCCGGAAATGGCCAGCGACACGACGGCGCCGGGATGCCGCAGCACGCGCTGCTTGATCTCCGTCCCGGCCGGGATCTGCCATTGCCGGACGGCGTTGTAGTTGCTGGCGGTGAGCAAGGTCTGGCCGTCGGGGAGGAAGGCCGCCGCGTTGATTTGGTCATCTTCCCACAGGGTGGCAATCGGCTGGTCCGATTCACGGTTCCACAGCACGCCGCGGCCGTTGCGGTCGCCGCTGAACACCAGCCGGTCGTCGGGCGAAAAGGCCACGGCCGAGACTTCCGTCTTGTGGCCTTTCCATTGCCGAACCAATCGCCCGTCGGCCGCGCTGAAGAGCTTGGCCGACCAGGCGTCGCCCGACGCGGGCCGTTGGCTGCCGGTGACAATCCAGCGGCCGTCGTGCGAAACGGTGGCCGCGCCCCGGAGCCCTGTTTCTTGCAGCCGCAGGCCGGCCAATTCGCCGCCGGTAGCCACGTCCCAGATGCGGGTCGTATTGTCGATGGCCGTCGTCAACAGCCGCTTGCCGTCGGGGAAGAACGCGGCCGTCGCCGTCGTGAATTCGTGGCCCTCGCGATACTGCAGCAGTTCCGCGCCCGTGCTCGCGTCCCAGGATTTCGCGGTGCGGTCCCGGCTGGCCGTCGCCACGCGGGTGCCGTCCGGGGAGTAGGCCGCGGCGAGCACCTCGTCCAGGTGGCCCGCCAGCACGTGCCCGCGCAGCACGCGGGCCTCCTCGTACCCTTGCACGTCCCAAAACTTGACCCGGCCGTCATGGCTGCCGGACACCGCCAAAGCGTTGTCCCTTGTCAGGGTACACGCTTGGACCCAGCCGTCGTGCCCCCGCAAGGTCTTAATCATGGCGTTTCGTTCCGCATCCCACACGATGACCGTGTTGTCGTGACTGCCGCTGACGAGCCGCTTGCCGTCCGGCGAGAAAGCCAGCGCGTGGACGGCCGCCTTGTGGCCGGCGAGGGCCGCGAACGGCTGCGGCGCCGCCTTTTGGCCCTCGATGGCCTTGTCATAGTCAAACGGCCGCAACTCGTCCGGGTCCCAGATCAGCACGCGGTTGTCGAGTCCGCCGGAGGCCACGCGGCGCCCGTCAGGCGAAAACACGGCCTTGAACACGGGCGTCTGGCTTCCGTCCTGGCGGTGCCCCGTGAAGGGAGCGCCCGCTGCGTCGCCGGTGTCCGTCGTCCAGACGATGGCCGCTCCGTCGTGACTGGCCGTCACGATCCGCCGTTCGTCCGGCGAAAAGGCCGCGGACCAGACCCACCAATCATGGCCGGCGTAGGTCCGGATCAATTCGCCCGTGGCCACGTTCCAGAGGCGCGCCGTGGCGTCATAGGAACTGGTCAGCAGACGTTTCCCATCACGGGAGAAGGCAACGCTGGTGACCGCGTCCGTGTGGCCTTCCAGGCGGCGGACCAGTTGTCCGCTGGCGGCATCCCAGAGCCGCAGGTAGCCGCCCGTGCGATCGCTGCTGCCGGTGGCGTGGAGCTTGCCGTCGGGGGCAAACGCCGCGGCGTTGACGAAGCTGGCCGGGCCGTGCGCGATGACGACCGGCGGCTGGTCGCCGTCCAGCGTCCAGATCTTGGCCAGTCCGTTCCAGCCGCCGGCGGCCAGACGCCGCCCATCGGCGGAAAGTGCCAGGGTCTCGATCGGCGCCCCGGCTTCCAGCGTGCGGACGTCCTGCCGGCAAAGGAAACTCAAGCGGCCCCATTCCCAATTGCGGTACACGGGCTGGCAGGCGTCGAGCAGTTCGCGGGCGGCGTCAAAGGCGTTCTCCTCGATCTTGGCGGCTGCCAGGCCAATCGACGTGATGTAGGCCTGGTACTGGGCCAGCGCCTTGGCCTTGGTCTCCTGTTCCTTCGCCAGTTCCGCCTCGGTCTTGGCCCGCTCGGCGGCCAAACGAGCGTGCGCCTCCTTTTCTTTGGCCGCCAGCGCCGCCAGCTTGGCGTCCTCCTCGGCTTGCCGCGCCAGACGCTCTTTTTGTTCGGCGGCCTGGGCCTGTTCGCGGGCGAGGCGTTCTTGCTGTTGAGCCGCCAAGGCCGCCTCTTTCGCCTCGCGCTCTTGCATCTCGGCCGCCTCGGCCACGCGGCGTGCTTCCTGTTCGAGGTTCTTGGCCGCCACGGCCAATTGCCGCTGGCGTTCGGCCTCCTTCCGCTGCTCGTTCACGGCAACGAACGCCACGCTCACAATCAGGAACACCAAGGCCAGCAGGGCCACCACGGCGCGTTTGGCGGTCTTGAGCCGCCGCTGGCGGGCGTCGCGTTCCTGCCGGGCCGACTGGATGTCGCGGAGCAGTTCCGCCTGCTCGGCCGCCTGCGGGTCCAGCAGCGAAGCCCCCAGATCGTAATCGCCTTTGGCATAGGCGGTGCGGGCGTACGCCAGTTTGGCCTTCTGCAAACCGACCTGCGCTCGTTCGTTCTGCTCCCACATGAGCAAGGCTTCCTGAAAGCCGAACAGGGCGTGGGAGAAGTCCTGGTAGTTGTCGCTCTGGGCGGCGGCCGCCAGTTCTTCTTCGGCCCGCCTCGCCAGGGCGATGCTCTCGGCGTGGGACAGATAGCCGCGAAGGGCGTTCTGGAAATCGCGGACCGATGCGTAGCGCTCGGCCGGGTCGGAGGCCATCGCCTTGAGCGCGATGTCCACCAGTTCGCCCTTCTTCTGCGTCGGCGCGACCTTGTTTTTCGAGGCCGACATCAAGCAGGTCGTGACGTCCTTGCCCGCGTGCGGCGGCTGGCCGGTGACGATTTCGTAGAGAATTGCGCCCAGCAGGTACATGTCGCTGTGGAACCCGATCCGCTCGACCGGTCCCAAGGCCATTTCCGGCGCCATGTAGGCCGGCGTGCCGCCCATGCTGACCGGCGGCGTCACGTTGCCGCGCTTGCGGAAATCGGCCGTCGGCAGGGCCAGTCCCCAGTCCATCACGAGAACCTCGCCGAACTCGCCGAGCATCGTGTTCTCCGGTTTCAGATCGCGATGGATTACGCCGCGCGAATGGGCGAAGGCGATGGCGTCGGCCACCTTCATGAGGATCTCCAGGTTCTCGGTCAACGACAGTTGCCGGATGCGCTCGTCCCACGGCGTGCCCTGCACGCGTTTCATGGAGTAGAACAGGGCCCCGTCCTGGTTGGTCCCCAAGTCGTAAATGGGCACGATGTTGGGGTGATCCAAGTCGCCGGTGATGACGGCCTCAGAGAGGAACTTGCGGCGCTGATGCTCGTCGGCCGCCTTCTGCTTGAGCATCTTGATGGCGACGGTGCGGTCGATCGAGGCTTGGCGGGCCGCGTACACCACGCCCATGCCGCCCTCGCCCAGCTGGTCGATCAGGTCGTAGTCCGCGCGGCCCGGCGGCGCGTGCCCGGCGTCTTTTTCCGGCGCGTGAAAGGCGCGCGGCTGGATGACCAGGGTCGAACGGCCGCCCGTCGTCGTCGGCGACTTGCCCTTGAGGGTCATCGACGGCTTGGAGTCATCGACGTCGTCGCCCCAGATCTGGCTCAGTTGCCGAGTGACGTGCGCATCGCCTTCCACCGAATCCAAGGTCCTCAGGATTTCGGCAGGCGTCCGGGCACCCTGCCCGGCGGGCCCGATGTCGCCCACGGAGTCAATCGTCGCACCTGCCTCCAGACGCCGCCCGCCGCCATCTTCCGGCGCGGCTGCCGGCAACTCGATGGTCCGATCGAACGCGACCTGTGTCGGCTGCCGCTTCCGTGGCGCGTCCGCCGCGGCTGGCGGCGGAGGCGACAATTCGACCGTCTGGCCCGCATTCTCCGCCGGACGGCGCGCCTCGCCAGGGACCGCAGCTGCCATGCCGGTAAGATCCGCGGATTCGAGCGTGGACGTGATGGGCGCTTCGCCCGTGGCGGGCGGCCTGCCATCGTCAGCCACCGCGGCCGACTCGACGGAAGCGACCGTCCGGCCGCCCTGGCCGGCGGCCGGACTGCTTTGCGCCGACAGGGCCACAACGTCGACCGAGTCGATCGTCGCGCCTATAGTCGAGACTTCGGGAGTCGTCTTCTTCGGGTCCTGTTTACCGGATGGTTCGTTTGCCATTGGGTTCGTCTCTGTCCGCCTCGTTCAACTGTCTCACTTCGGTGAACGGTGGGCGTCAGCCCACCGGTGACTTCGCTGACACCAAGCCGCTGTTGTGAACAACCGGTGGGCTAACGCCCACCGTTCGCCTCGCTGACACCAAGCCGCTGTTGTGAACACGCCGCGTACCGATGCGATATCCTTCATCCCTCATCGTCGCCGCAAGCGCCGAGCCAGCCGTGCGGTTCGCGACAAGGACCGCCGCCCGGCCTGAAACGCTCGATCGACCTGCTCGGCCCACCGCTGGGCGCCGCCGCCAGCGGCCCAGCCCAGGACCATGGCCGTTCCGCCCACGGCACCCGGCGAGGCAGCCGATGGAGCAGACTTGGCGCCTTGCGTTCCGTTTTCCGCTTTTGGCACGGGTGATTTCGCTGCGTCCGTCTTCTCGGCGGCCCGGCCTTCTTCATCCGCCTTCGGCTCAGCCGCGGGACGCTCCTCCGTTGGCTTGGGAGTCTCCTCGGCCATCTGACGCTCGCTCGCACTCTCGCGGAAATCTGGAGGCACGATCCGGCCCTGATAGACGTTCACCTCCTGAATCAGCCGCTCGTGATCCGAGTTGGCTTCCTTCAGATAGATCCGGTAACGCCCGTTGGGGAACCGCTGGAAGACATCGAACAACCCGCGTTCCAGGAGTTCGGGCGGCAGATCGACGTCGTTGCCTTCCTGGCCGGAGGCGTCGACGCGGCGGAAGAACAGCCGCATGCCGGTACGAGTGGCAAACTCCAACGGCGCTGCCGGCGCCTCGTACACACTGGTCTGCTGACTCCCGCCACTCGCCTGAGCCACCATCGGCACCGCCCCCGTCGCCTGGCGCAGCGCCACCGGCACGATCTCGGACTTGACGACCTTGATCCCGGCGAACAAACCCGTGCCGGGGACCGTCAGCACGTCTCTCACGGGCAGTGATTCCAAGACCGTGCCGCCTTGCCTAAAGAGGATACCGTTGAGCGGCTGGCCGGTCATGTCGGCCCGGCCGTCATACGCGATGGTCACCTTGATCGGAATGGGCGCCGACGGATTCAGGACGTTCGGGTTGCCCTTGCCCCGGTACGAGTAATCGAAACTGTACGGGACGCCGCTTTGAAAGCCCGCAAAATCCCCCGCCTCACCGACACTCGGCGCCGGCGGATAAGTGACAACGTCTTCCCCGTCCCAGATGTCATAGCCGTCCGCCCAGTCGATCGTGACTTGGTAGTTGCCGATGGCCGGGTCGTGGACCGTGATTTCGACGATCGCGTACCCCTGGGAGTCGACGTTGGAACCGCCCTGATCGACAGGAACCAGCCGGACGCTGATCGGCGGAGGCGTGCGTGCGAGCCCGTCGGCCGAAGATGCTCCCTGCATCTGCCCGGTGCCGGTTCGGATCGTGACACCGGAATCGACCGAGATCGTGCCGGCCGCGTCCACGTAGATCTTGCCTTCGGCGGCTTTGCCTTCGTCGCCTGTTTCCTGTTCCTTGCGCAGGCCGCCATAGGTTGTCACGTCGCTCTCGATCGAGATATCTCCGTCCGCGATGCCGTCGCCGTCAGCATCGCCCGCCGTTTGCAGCATGATGTTCCCCGCGCCCCCATCCGCCTCGCTTCCATTGGTGACGGGACCCGCAATCGTCAGGTCGCCGCCGCCGAAGGTAGCGATCGTCGTGTCGCCGTTGCCCGCGTTGTTCACCGGCGCCCGGACCTGGATCGCCCGACGGTTGACGATTTCCACATCGCCGCCCGACGATGTGACGCTGGCGTTGATTTCCAGGTCGCTGTCGCCGGTGCTGTTGCCGTTCAGGGTGATGTTCCCGCCGCCGGAAGTCACCGGCGCATCGACGATTACGGAGCCTAGGATCGAGATTCCGCCACCGCTGCCACCCGAGGTGTCGATCGCCTCCGCGACCGTGATGGTGCCGCTCGTGGCGTTGATCGTCACCGCGCCGCCGACCAGCGGGTCCCCCGTGGCTATCCCCGCCGTGGCCACCGTCCCGATGGCGATGCTGTCGGCGTCGGTCAAGGCGACGGAACCGCCGTTCAAGTCGGCTGCCACGGTGTCGACGTCATTGCCGCTCTGGTTCAGAGAAAACTCGCCGGCGCCGGTCAATTGCAGGTTGGCCGCATGGATCGCCGCCCCTGTCTGGCTTACCCCTCCGTTGGAGATCAACACCAGACGATCGCCGGCGGCCACGTTCCCATCCAGCACGATGCCGCCGCTGACCGCCCCGCCCTGAAGCGAGATGTCGCTGCCGCCGTTCAACGCGGCAAGGCTGCCTGTGCTCGTGACGCTCACACTGCCGCTGCCGTCGCTGCCCGCGCGGAGCGAGGCCGTGTCGCCTACCGCGACCGCTGCATTGACGGTGATGTCGTCGCCGGCCACCACGTCCAGCGTCGCCGCCTGCACCAGGTCCAACTGCAGCCCGTTGGCGTCCGTGATGTCCACGTCGCCGCCGCTGGCTGACACGGGTCCCTGAAAGTCATTGGAGGTGTTGACCAGCGACGCCGTACCGGTAGGGCCCACCGTCAACGTGGTGGCACCACTCACGGACAGCGCCCCGGTCTGGGTAATCGTCTCAGCCGTTAGCGACAGGTCGCCCGTGATCGCCAGTCCCGCCGCCGAATTCAAGCGGATGGTGTCGCTTCCGCCGTCCCCGTTGATGGTGAGACTGGTGTCCCCGTTCACGGTCAACGAGTCCACGGTCAGCGTCTGGTTGTCGTCGCCCAGGTTGATGGTGATCGATCCGCCAGCAGCGGGAGCGGCGAAGTCGGTATCCTCGAAGCTGGCCCCGGCCAACCGCATTTGGCCGCTGCCCAGGTCGGACAACGTAATGGTGGCATCGGCCGTACCGGGCAGGTTGAAGACGACGTCCTCGGGCGTGCCATCGTTGCTCAGCGGCTCCAAGCCCGCATAGGTGATAGTGAACGCCGTGGCGCCGTCGTCCAGAACAATCGAGCCCGCGGAGGCGCTGGTGTAGTTGTAGGTGTGGGTTGGGAAGGCCGTGCCGACATTCACGAGTTCCAGCACGTCGCGGCCGGCCTCGCCGGTGGGAATCAGGGCGTCTTTCTGGTCGTCTCCGGCGAAAAACAGACCGCCCGTCGGTATCGGATTTCCTTGCTCGAAATCAACGGTCAAGGTGTCGTCCCCGTCGCCCCCAAAGAACTCCGTCTTGACGATCTCTTGGACCCGCATCTCGACCACCGGATCCCCGGAATCCAAATCCGTCGTCCACGTGGTCCCGCCGTCGCAACTGTATTGAAGATATCCCCCGTTATCGGCGCTCAGCCACAGCGAGTCGCTCGCCTCAGTCCCCTGAAACGTCACGACGTCGGCGTCCACCCCAACTGAGACGCTTAGCACGCGCCGGTCCTCCAGCCGCGCCAGCGTCGGTTGGAAATCGAGTTGCTCACAGAGCGCACGCCGTGCTTCCCGAGCGCGCTTCCGCCGCTGGCGATCCAGATGAGACCGCAAACGCTTGATCCAATCCTTCAGTGACATGCCGTCGATCCTTGCTCGGACTCTCCACTATCGCAGGTGCATCCGACCAACTCTACGGTTTGACGCACGAGCCCCTCGATCTGCCAGCGAAGTACTGGCAGAAGCCCGCTGGCCCGTCGCCCGCGTCGAGAGCCGATAGGGCGTCGTGCGATGATCCGTAAGCTGTTATTATCCTTCCTAGGCGGAATAGGTCAAACAAGATACGCGGCGGTTTGGCTGGGATCGCGCCGGCGTTTGCCGGCTTGACCGCCTCCACCACGCGTGATGATTGCGGAGCCGTTGGAATGACTGCTGTTGCCCTGACGATTGCCGGGTCCGACCCTTCGGGCGGAGCGGGCCTGCAAGCCGACCTGAAGACGTTCCACCAGCATCGCGTGTACGGCGCTAGCGTGGTGACGTTATTGACCGTGCAGAACACGCAAACAGTCAAGGACGTGCTGGTCCTCGAACCCGCGTTCGTGCTCGCACAACTGGAAGCGGTTGTGACGGACCTGCCGCCTGGGGCGGCCAAGACGGGGGCACTAGGCAGCGTTGGCGTCGTGGAAGCCCTGGCCGACCGCGCCGCGAGCCTGTCGTTCCCATTGGTTGTCGATCCCGTGATGATCAGCAAACACGGCGCCAAGTTGATGGACGAGGCCGCGGCGTCGGCCCTGGCAAAGCGGCTGCTGCCGTGTGCTTTCTTGGTGACACCGAACCTGCCGGAGGCATCCTCGCTGTCCGGCCGGGCCGTGCGGGATTTGGCCGGGATGGAAGATGCCGCGCGAGCGATCAGCGACCTGGGGGTGAAGAACGTGCTGGTGAAAGGCGGCCATTTGGAAGGTCAGGCGGTGGATGTTCTGTGGTCACAGGGACGCATCCACCATTTCACCAGCGAACGATTCGCGACGCCGCACACGCACGGGACCGGCTGCGTCTACTCGGCGGCCATCACCGCCCGGCTGGCGTTGGGCGACGAATTGCCGGTCGCCGTCCAGCGCGCCAAACAGTTCGTCACGGCGGCGATCCGCACCAATCCCGGCTTGGGCCACGGTTTCGGCCCGACGAACTTGTTGGTCGAAGTCCGCGACGAGGTGCCGGTGAAGTAGACCGAACAGGAAAGGGAGCGACCGCAAACGGCGCCATCACGTCCCGCCGCCGGCTCTGCCCGATGCCGACCGCCGCTACCGCTCGATCAGTTGCAGCGCATCCACGACGACGTAGCCGTCGGTCCTCGCGGTTTCCACGACGACCGACGTCTGGCGGCCGGCGGGCAGATCGAACGTGCCCAGACAGTGAAACAGGCCATCGATCTCCGGGGCTTGCTGCTGATTGATGCGGACCGTTTTCGATCCTGCCGGCGTGGTAATCGTGACCGGCGTGTTGCTGGCGCGGTTCTTGAACGGAACGTACGACAAGCGAATTTCGTACTTGCCGGCGCGAGGCACGTCGGGCACAAAGCGGATGAACTTCTCGCCCTTGCCGTCGTCGCCGTCGTGCAGGTAGCCGTCCAGGACGTACGGCTCGGCGTAGGTGGAAGTGACCCAACTGCCGGTCTGCTCAGCCTGGCTCGCGTCGATTACCAAGCCGGGCAGCTTGCGCGGGTCCACGTTGTAGAACCAAGCCAGGGCGGGCGACACGTCGGGGAGAGCCAACGCCGCCTCGACGCGGCGGGCAATTTCGACTACCTGTGGCGGCTCGTCGTACACCCGCACCTCACCAACCGTGGCCGTGCCGCTGAACACCCAACGCAGCTTGGCGGTGGTGACGGCGTCCAGTCCCAACACGCGGCGGCGGTGCCGGCCGGCGGACACCTGAGCCACCGTGCGCCAGGCGTCGTCCTGCCAGATTTCGAGGCGAAACGTCTGCGGCGCCACGTTCTTGTTGGCGAATGCGGTGTGGACGACGTTGAACGTTTGCGGCTGAGGCCACTCGAGTTGCAGCCAGTGGGTGTCCGGCCCCGGCTGGGGGCTCCACACGTTCGCCCCGCTGCCCGTAGGCCGCGCGTAGCCGTCGACGACGTTCCCGGCCGCCAGCGTCTGGCCGTCGGGCCGTGTCAATTCGCTGGACGCTGTGACGGTCGCCGCGCGGGCCAGATCGCGCGGATCTTCGTTGGGTAGATCGATCACGTACGCCCCGTCCTTGAGCAGTTGCTGCTGCAGTTGCTCCAGGTGATCTCGGCACACGCCGCGCGGCGTCGTGCGGTGCCCGATACATAACGCGGCCGCGGTCCCGGCGGCTTGCCCGATCACGGCACAGGTGAGCATGACCCGCGTGTTGGACAGCGCCATGTGGCTGGCGGAGATGTCCCGGCCGGCCATCAGCAGGTTGTCGACATTTTTCGAGTACAGACAGCGATAGGGGATCGAGTACTGCCAGCCCATGCAGGGATCCAGGCCGCCGGGCCGATCGTAATGGATGCCGAACGAGCCCTGGTGGAAGAAGCCGCCGGAATGGTGATCGTCCAGCGTCCAGCCGCCATAGGCGACGCGGTCCGGAAAGAGCGTCTGCTGGCGGATGTCGTTTTCGGTCAGCACGTAATCGCCGATCAGGCGGCGGCTCTCTCGTTTGCCCGCCACGTGCCCGACCCACGCCAGGCGATGGTTGGCCGCCGCTTTCTCGTCGCGCGGACAGTGGTTCTTCAAATGGTCCCAGAGCCCGAAGATCAGCCTCAGCAAGTCGTCGCGGATTTCCTCCGCGTCGGCGTACGTGTCGCCCAGCCCGCCCAACTCGATGACCCACTGCTCGCTGGTCCGCGCGCCCAGATGTGGATGGCGGCCCGGGGAAAAACTTTCGCAGGTGGGGAACTTCATCGCCCACGGCGGCGCGACGAACGATTGCGGCGATCCGGCGTCCACGCTGGCGTACTTGAGCGTGTTGCCCATCGTGTTCGTGTTGGGCTCTTCCGGCGCCCAGGGCTCGTTGTACATCGAGCGCGGTTCCTTACCGTGGCGAAATTCGGCGCCCGCCGCCACGCCCACCACGGCGTCGCCGGTGCAGTCCAGGAACAACTGGCCGGCAAACCGCAACCGCTGGCCGGTCCGGGCGTCGAGCGCCAGGACCGCGGCGATGGCCGGCGGCTGGCCGACGCGCATCTGGACGCCCGTCGCGTGCGTGTTCAGGCACAGCGTCACGTTCGGCTCGCGCTGGACGAAGCCCAGCAACCGTGCCGAGTAAACCGCCGCTTCGGCACTCGTCTGGTTGCCCGCCGTGCGGTACTCCTCGACCAGGCCCGTCTCGCGCGGATCCAACGGATCGCGTTTGGCGCCCGGCCAGACGCCCACAGGCGGGACCAGGATCTCCGTGCTGGCGTTGCCGCCCAACACCGGACGGTTCTGAATCAGCACCGTCTTGGCCCCCAGTCGAGCC
>CAYUFW010000048.1:5738-34711 GCA_964443915.1 uncultured Pirellulaceae bacterium | reverse complement strand
TCCGGGCCAGCGACAAGGCCCCGATGCGGGCGTCCGGAATGATCCGCTTGATGATTTCCGCCGTGCGAATGTTGAAGTTGGCAATCATCTCGGGCGTCTTCTTGACGCCAATATCCGGCTCGTTCCACATGGCCCACTTGTTGACCCGGCCCTTGTATCGAGTCGCCATGGCTTCCACCCAGCGGTCCCAGGCGGCCAGGCCGACCTCAGACGTCGGAAAACCGGCTCCCAGGTCCGCCGTCCCGGCGCCTTCGTAGATGGGATTGCCGTAGTCGGTCTCCAGCCAGATTTCCAGACCCTTGGCGCGGGCGTCGTCGATGACGTAATCCAGCCAGGCGAAATCGTAGACGCCTTGGGCCTTCTCCGTCTTGGCCCACCCGCCTTGCAGCCGGATGGTCTTGATTCCCAGCGGAGCGACGTAGTCCTTATACGTGTCCCAGTAGATGTAATCGCGGCACAGCGTTTCGCAGCCCAAGGCCCAATTCTGTCCGGCGTCCATTTCTCCAACGCTGCGGGGCTGAATGGTGCCCAGACACTTCCAGCCGGTGCGGAGCGTCGTTTGAACGCGAGAATCCGTCCGGTCGAGCATTTGCGCTCGTCCGGTGGTGCAGATCGCAATCGCGAGGGTCAACACCAGAAGCAGTTGTGCGGCAATGGTCTTCTTCATGAGTGGATGTCCTTGTGCATGTTCACGGCTAGCGGGACATTTGATCCAGATTATAGGAGTTCCGGAGGAGCCCGTGGTAGACGTGGTCCCTGCATTTCAGGGCGACTGCCCGCTGTGGCCGTGGGACCGATGTGGCGTGCGTGTCTTTCTCGGGGTGCGGCGCCTTGTCGCCGCTTTGGAGCCGACGAAAGCCGGTCTCGGACACCCGGTGTTCCGCTTCTTGTGGCGTCTCGGCGACAAGGCGCCGCACTCCAGAACGGCTGCCGCCACGGGCCGCGTCGTTTTTTTGGGGGGCCGGCGCTCGACAACGGCGCAACCACCGAGAAAATGGGGGAGACCCAATCCAAGGGAGGAATTGCCATGTTTCTGTCCCTGTTTTCTCGTCGGTTCTTCACATGCCAGGCATCGTCCAATACGTCCGATAGGCGGCTCAGGGAGGCATTCGCCGCATGCCGTGGCCGGGTTCCCTCTCGCGGAGCGAGAGGCCTACGATGGGCCGCTGGCCTGGCGGCCACCATTGCCGTAGGCTCAATTCCTATGTCTCAAGCGGCCGATCAGCAGCGTCAAGCGGATCTCATCGTGGTTAATGCCGTCGTGCGCACCATGAGCGAGGCAGCGCCGCTGGCCGAAGCGGTGGCGGTCAGGGGGAGCCGCATTCTGGCGGTCGGGGAGAACGAAACGATCCGGCAGACGGCCACCGGACAGACGCGGATGATCGACGCGGGCGGCCGACTGCTGCTGCCCGGCTTCAACGACGCCCACGTACACTTCTTGAGCGGCGGGCAGCAGTTGGCGAGTGTGGATCTGCGCACCGCCCAATCGCCGCAGGAACTGGCGCAGCGTCTGAAGCAATTCGCCGCCGCACTGCCGCCCGGACGCTGGATCACCGGCGGCGACTGGGACCACGAAAACTGGCCCGGGGCGCCGTTGCCCACCAAGGAGTTGATCGATCCGGTGACGCCCGATCGCCCTGTTTTCGTCCGCCGGCTGGACGGGCACATGGCGCTGGCCAACAGTGCGGCCTTGCGATTGGGCGGCGTGACGCGTGACACGCCCGATCCGGCTGGCGGGCTGATTGTGCGCGACGTGCGGACACGCGAGCCGACCGGCATTTTGAAGGACGCCGCCATGTCCCTGGTGTCCGGCCAGATCCCCGGGCCGACGGCGGACGAGCGGCTGGCTCACGCCCGCGCGGCGACGGAGCACGCGGCGCGGCTGGGCGTGACCAGCGTCCAGGACATGTCGGGCGGTGGCGCGATCGCGGTCTACGAAGCGTTGCGGCAGCGCGGCGAACTCAAGACCCGGATCTACGCCGTGTCGCCGCTGCCGCAGTGGCGGCGTGCCGCTGAGGCCGGCTGGAAGGCCGGCGCGGGTGACGCGTGGTTGCGGCGCGGCGGCTTGAAAGGTTTTGCCGACGGCAGCCTGGGCTCGACAACCGCTTGGTTCTTCGCGCCGTACCTGGACTCGCCGGACACCTGCGGCCTGCCCAGCGACGAGATGTTCCCCGAAGACGCGATGTTGGAACGGGTCCGCGGCGCCGACCGGGCCGGGCTGCAGGTCATGGTTCATGCCATCGGCGACCGGGCGAACGACCGGATGCTGTCGATCTTCGCGCAAGCCGCCCGCGAGAACGGCCCGCGCGACCGCCGCTTCCGCATCGAGCACGCCCAGCACCTGCGCAGGGAGGACATTCCGCGGTTTGCCCGCAGCGGCGTGATCGCCTCGATGCAGCCCTATCACTGCGCCGACGACGGCCGCTGGGCCGAGAAACGGATCGGCGCGGAACGGGCGCGGGGCACCTACGCGTTCCGCTCGCTGCTGGATGCCGGCGCCGTGCTGGCGTTCGGCACCGACTGGAACGTGGCGCCGCTGGACCCCCTGCAAGGCATCGCCGCGGCCGTCACACGGCGCACGCTGGACGGCAAGCACCCGGACGGCTGGGTGCCGGAGCAGAAGATCACCGTCGAGGAAGCGGTGCGAGCCTACACCGCGGGCTCGGCCTACGCGGAATTCGCCGAACGGGAAAAAGGCCGGCTGGCCCCGGACATGCTGGCCGATTTCGTGCTGCTGTCGCAGGACATCTTCTCCGTCCCCCCGGCGGGAATCGGCAGCACGCGCGTGGTGTTGACCGTCGTCGACGGCCGCGTGGTGCACCAAGGCGAGTAAGCATCGTTCGACAAATGACGTGCGGTCGTCTGGTGGCGTAAGCTTCCAGCTTGCGGCAGATGGTGGCATCGCAAGCTGGAAGTTTACGCCACTTGTTTCTCGAACGACGCGGAGGCCCCTACCGCGCGATCTCCGTGAAGCGGGACTCGCGGACCACGGTGACCTTGATCTCGCCGGGATAGGTCAGTTGCTCCTCGAACGCCTTGGCGATGTCGCGGCAGATCCTGGCGGCGCGGACGTCGTCGGTGTCCTTGGCGCTGACCAGCACGCGCAACTCGCGCCCGGCCTGAATGGCGAAAGCCTGTTCCACGCCGGGGAAGCCGGCGGCGATCGACTCCAGCTCTTCCATGCGCTTGATGTAGCGTTCCAGGGATTCCCGCCGCGCGCCGGGGCGTGAGGCGCTGCACGCGTCCCCCGTCGCCACCAGCATGGTGTAGGGGTACTCGGTGATGATCTCGTCGTGGTGTCCGAGCGCCGCGTGGACGACCTCTTTGCTCTCGCCGTGCCGCTTGAGCAGGTCCGAACCGATTTTGGGATGACCGCCTTCGAGTTCGTGATCGGCCGCCTTGCCGATATCGTGCAGCAGGCCACAGCGCCGGGCCACGTCGCCGTTCAAGCCGATCATTTCCGCCATCATGCCCGCCAGAAAAGCAACTTCGACCGAGTGCCGCAGCACGTTCTGGCTGTAACTGGTACGGAAGTGCAGCCGGCCCAGCATATAGACCAACCGCTCGTGCAAGTTCTGCACGTTGACCTCATGGGCCGCCTCTTCGCCCTTGCGGCGGATGGACTTCTCGATTTCTTTCTCCGTGTCGGCGACGATCTCCTCGATGCGCGAAGGGTGGATCCGGCCGTCGACGATCAGCTTCTCCAGTGCCTGGCGGGCGACCTCGCGGCGCACCGGGTCGAAGCCGCTGACGATCACCACGCCCGGGGTATCGTCGATGATCACATCCACGCCCGTCCGTTTCTCGAAAGCGCGGATGTTGCGGCCCTCCCGGCCGATGATCCGCCCCTTCATGTCGTCGCTGGGGATATCGACGGTGCTGGTGGTGCTCTCCGCCGTGTGGGCTGCCGCGTAGCGGTGCAGGGCGGTCAGCAGCATTTCCCGCGACAACGACTCGCAGCGCTCGGCGATCTGCCGTTCGTGGCGGAGAATGATCTGGCCGGTCTCCTGGGCCAGTTCTTCGTTCAGGGTCGTGAGCAGGCGCTGCGTGGCCTCCTCGCGGCTCAGTCCGGCGATCTCGTGCAGCGTCTGCCGGTGCATTTCCAGCACCTTGGTCAGTTCTTCGTTGCGGCGGTTGCAGGCTTCCGTTTTCTCGGTCAGCCGGCGCTGGGTGGCTTCGACGATCCGCTCTTGCTTCTGCACGTCGTCGGCTTGTTGGGTGAGCGTCTCTTCGCGTTTGTCCAGAATCCGCTCTCGCTCCCGCAGTTCGTCGCGGAGCTTGCCCAACTCCTTCTCGGTTTCCGCCTTCTGTTGAAGGGCCTTCTCCTTGATCTCCAACTCCGCGGTTCTCAGCCGATTGGCGGCATCCTGGTTGGCTTGGGAGAGAATGCGCTGGGCTTCGGTCTCGGCGTCTTTGCGGCGCAGCCGGTCGATAGTGCGAAGCAGGGCAAAAGTCAGCCCCGCGGCAATCAAGGCCGCGACGATGGCAATAATGGCTTCGGTCACGGTCCGCTCCTTGGATCATAAGTCAGGAGCGTCCGCAGGCAGGACGAGACGCGTGAGCGCCGGGCGATCCAGCTTCGGCCCAGGGCCCCAGCCTCGGCGAGAGGCTCAGCAAACAAGTCGAGCGTACACGCAGTTCATCGTCGACGGCCGCAACGAGGCGGGGAGCCCCCCACACCCGGCCAGAAGTAATCGCTCACGTGAATTGCCGCTAATCGCTGAAGTACAATTTCATTTCGCCGAGGTTCAGGGTCCTCAACCAGCCAACCCAGTGCCGGGATCCAGAAGCAATGCGCCTGCCGTTCTCGCCCGTCGCGACGTGCATGCCCAACGGAGGAACGAACGGGCGCGAGTTGCAGCCCCAGAACCGAGTCAGGAGCCAGACCCCAAAGAAGTCGCAGGATCATCAGGACCAGGTACATGAGTCGAACCGTCCACCAGTCAACGGCTGGCTGAAATCGCTTGCCGGACAGTGACGCCGGCGAGCTGCACCGAATCACTTGCCGCCAAACGCCCGTCGCTCCCGGACTGCCCCGGGGACGCGGTACGTTACGTTTACTTGAAACTCTGAACCTTACCCGCGAACCGACCTTACGGCAGGCCCGCTGGTTACACAATGTTAACAGAGTCGGTTCCACGTGAGAATAGTCTGCGCCGGCCCGGCACAGGAAATTGACAAGATCCGAGTCGGGTCGTGCGAGCGATGCCAAGCCGACAACCCACGTAAGAATAGCGGGTGATTCCGCTGGCGGCCTCCCTTTACTGCCCGCGGCCCCGGCCAATCATGCCCCAAGAGCTTCCGATTGGGCAGATTGGGCAGGTTCTCACGTCGGACGGGTCTCCAGACACGTCCGAATTACTCGTAGGATGGGGCTCCCGACCCGTCCCGGACAGCTGCGGAGAGCCGTGCTACGCATGACGTCGTTGGCGTGAAACGGTGCGCGGCGGCGGGCTTCCCGGCGGCAACGAAAGAAGCCCGGCTCTTCGGAAAAGCCGGGCTTCTTGGAGTCCTGAGCATCCCGTTATGGGGAGTCGTCTGGCCGCAAACGACGCTAGCCCATGAGGCTCTTCCGTTCCTTTTCGCAGTTGCTGCCGTCCGGCGTGGCGTCATGGTTCAGGTCGTACCAGCCGTCGTCGAACTTCAGGAAGCCGGGTTCGCCGCTCTTGTTCTTGGCGATCGCCACATTCGTTCCCAGGGCGATCACGGAGTCGCCCAGGGCGACCTCCGGCTTGCACCGGGGCTGGTTCTCCGGGGCCTTGTTGCGGATGCACCAGGCAAAGTGTTCGATTTCCTCCGTGTAGCCGCGGCTGACCGGCCCCATGCTTTCGACCGTTTTCGCGGCCGCTGCCTGACCGCCGCTCGCCTGGGTATCCATCGTCGGGCCGGCTTTTCCTTCCTTCACGGAGACGCGCGAGGACGTGTCCGACTCTTTGTAAAGCATCACCTCCTGCTCTTTGTCCAGCACCAACGTGCCCTTGGTGCCCATCACCACCTCGCCGTACCCGCCGAAACCGTTGCCGTTGATCGTCGAGTAGCAGACACCGATCTTGCGGTTTTTGTCCGTCGCATAGCCCGGAACGCCTTTGTCGGGGTCCGGGAAATTGATGGTCGGATCGCGGTAGCCCACGTCGAATTTCGGGTCGTATTCCGGGCTCGCGAATTCGAAGATGCAGTACACGTGGTCCTCGGCGTCGCGGTCCAAGGGGAACATGTGCCGGCCACCGACCGCGTGGACGGTCAGCGGGTGGGCTTTCTTGCCGTCCGCCCGCAGCGCACTGACAAAAATGCCCGCGGCGTCCAGTTGATGGCTGCCGAGTTCCGCCATCAGGCCGCCGCCGGTGCGGTCCCAGAGACGCCAGCGGCACAGCTCTTCCATCGCCGGGCGCGGCCGGCCGTTCTCCAGCGTCGTGGAGAGATAGCCGTGTTCTTCCGCGTTCAACTCGCGGTCGGCATTCCAGGCTCGCCACTGGGCGACTTGCTTGGCCAGCAATTCCGTGCGGGCGGGGTCCTTTTCCACCTTGAGTTCCGCCTCCTTGGCCTGCAGCTCCCTGAGAATCTTGTCGACCTTCTTGCCGCCCCCCAGCACGACTTCCCCGCCAGGCAGCGGCTGCTGCCAACTGTCGCGGCCAGGCAGATTGCCGCGGTGCCATTGGGCGCGGATGTGGTGCAACTGGCCCAGCAGGCCCCAGCGGAGCAGATTCACGGCGTTGTCGTACAGGACGTTGTAGTGCCGTTGGTGGCCGACCGCGAGGTACAGCCCCAGTTCGTTGGCCACACGGCCCATGACCTTGCACTGGGCCACGTTGTGAGCCATCAGCTTTTCCGTCAGCACGTGCTTGCCCGCTTTCATCGCTTCGCACGCCACCGGGGCGTGCAGGTGCAGCGGCAAGCCGATGATGACGGCCTCGATGTTCGGGTCTTTGAGCAGTTCCTTGTAGCCGCCGTTCTTGGCGTCGTAGACCTTGACGTGCTTGCGGGCCTCGTCCTCGGACTTCCAGCCATAGACGGACATCAACCCCTTGCGGACCGCCAGCGCCGCCGGAGTGGACCAATCGCCGTGAAAGGCCCGATGGATGTTATACGGCCGGATGTCGGCAATCGCCGTGACCTGGACATAGTCGGGATTGACGGCCCCGATCAACACATTGCCCTCGTCGCCGGTGCCGATCACGCCCACCCGCACGGGGTTGGTGATCTTGTCGTAGCCGAAGTACATCGCGCCCAGGCCGCCGCCGGTGACGGCCCCCGCGGCGATGACTCCCTTCAGGAAATCCCGCCGGGAAACACCGATGGCTTCCCAATAATTGTCTCGTCCAACTTCGCGTTCTTCAGGCGTAAGGCTCATCATGGTTACTTCTTCTCCGTTTTGGGCGGGCAGCAGCGCCGCAGCAGACATTTGACTAGGAAATCGAGGCCGGCAAATTGCCCGGCTCCCACGGCCGCCAACACAAGGCAACCGAACATTTCGATGATTTGGTAATGCGCCGGGATCGCTCCGGGAGCCCCCGGCCACTGCGTAGCCACGATCATCGCCAGGAAACCGGCTCCGGCCAGCGAGGTGATGCGGGTAAACAGTCCCACGATCAGAAGAATCCCGACCAGCAAGTCGAAGGTGGGAATGATCTGGTCGATAAAGACCGTGTCCATCGGCTTCCGCCCCGGCTTGCCCAGCGCCAGATGCCCTCGACCGGCCTGTTCCGGTGTGGCCAAAGCGTTCAAATCGTTCTCCAGCCCTTTCCACATCGCGTCGATCTTCGTCAGCCAGCCGCCCAGTTTCTGGGCGAGTTCCTTCTCGATCGTCTCCACCTGTCCCCGCAGCGACGCGACTTCCATCCGCGAATCATCCTGCCGGTATCGGTCACGACGGTCCAGGCCTTTGAAATACTCGTCGATGTCATCCGCGTTTTCATCGAGCAGCGAGGTGAACTGCTGTTCGCGCAACGCCAGCAACTCTTTTGCCTTGGCGGCTTGCTTGCCCTCAAAGCCGTAGTGGGCGGCGACTTGCTCGCCGTATTGGCTCCAGGCCTGCAGTGTGCCTTCCCGGTCCAGCCGCGCACGGCCGTCTTCGTCCCAGATGAACCAGTGGAAAAGCGGAGTCAGCGGCCCTTTGGACACCTTCATAAAGCCGACCGAGGTGAAGGTTCCGCTCACCAGCTTGTCAGCGCCTTCGCGAAAAAAGTGCCAGCCGATGGCCAAGCGCAGGGCCACAATTGACAGGATGGCAAGGGTTCCAAGTCGAAATGACGAGTTCAAGAGCAGCGTCTCCTGGATGCGAGGTTATGAATTTCGAGGCGGGCGATTTAACTCGTAAGGCGGGCCGACCGCCACAGGCGGGATACCTTCGTACCCGCACATTATTATTACCAAGAAGCCCGTCTGTGCAACGTCTCTTTTGGCCTGCCGAGCACAAGAAATCTGGTACACTGTCCCCATGCTCACCCCTCTGAACCCGGCGGAATCCCTGAGTTCCATCGCTGCCCGCTACCCCCGACGGGCGATTTCCTGGCGTCTGCGCACGCGTTCTCTGCGTTTCCGCCAACAACCGTTGCTGATGGGCATCATTAACGTCACGCCGGACAGTTTCTCGGACGGCGGACGATTCCACGGGCCGGTTTCGGCAGTCGAACGCGGGCTGCAATTGGTAGAACAGGGAGCGGACCTGTTGGACGTAGGCGGCGAAAGCACACGGCCCTACTCGACGCCGGTCGAGGCTCAGGAGGAACTCCGCCGGGTTTTGCCCGTCGTGCGGGAGTTGTGCGAGCGGACGACGGTGCCCGTGTCGATCGACACGTCCAAGGCCCAGGTGGCGGCGGAGGCGATCGGGGCCGGCGCGGAAATCATCAACGATGTGACGGGCCTGGAAGGCGATCCCGACATGCGGCAAGTCGCCGCCGACACCGGCGCGGGCGTTTGCGTCATGCACATGCAAGGCACCCCGCAGACCATGCAAGACAATCCCACGTATCGCGATGTCGTCGAAGACATCTTCGACTACTTGCGGCACCGGCGCGACGCTCTGATCGCCGGCGGACTGGACCCCGCGCGGATCGGCCTCGATCCGGGCATCGGCTTTGGCAAGACGCACCAGCACAACTTGACGCTGCTGGCCAACTGCGGCCGATACCACGAACTGGGCTGTCCGCTGCTGGTCGGGCACTCGCGCAAAGGCTTTATCGGACATATCCTGGGCGACAAACAGGCGGACCGTACGGCGGGCACCGTCGGCGTGGCCCTGGCCCTGGCTCGGCAAGGCGTCCAGGTCATCCGGGTCCACGACGTGCTGCCGGTGCGGCAAGCGCTGCTGCTGTTCGACTCCGTCGGCGGAATTTCAACGCCGTGAACGCCATACTCCGAATTGTTTCCCCTCCCCCGACGACCATGAACGCCGGCCTGGATCCTTCTCAGAACCCCTATCGCAGTCCCGCCCCCGCGGACGAGGGCGGCGGGAGCGCGCCGCCAAGCCAACGGAAACGGTCTCGTGACCTGGCTTTGGTTGGGCTGTTCTTGGGGACCAGTTACGGCGCTGCGACGGGGGCGGCGATTACATCGAGCCTGGGTGTGATCCATGGGCTGGTCCAGCTTGTAACGGAGCCTGGCTCCCACTCGCTTTACAGTCGCGTCGATGAATGGATCACATACTACGTCGCGTTGGCGGCGTTTGGCGCACTGCTGGGAGCGTTGAGCGGCGCGTTCCTGGGGTATCTGCAGGGATTGTTGACCGCCCGCAATCCGGCGGCGTCACTGCCGCGGCTGAGGCGGTCCGCGGCTTTCTGCTGGGCGGGCGTCGCCGCCGCCTGGTGCCTGCTGATCGACCAGAGCATGTTGCCCTCTGACCCGCCGACGTGGATGTTGTCCCTGGCGTTGTTGGTCGCACCGTCAGCCGCAGGGCTGGGCGGAGTGTTGACGGCGTCAAGACTGGGACGCACCGCTTGGGACGGCTCTGCGATCCGCGCTCGTCACCGCCGTCAATAGCACGGATGGCATAGCCGGAGCACGGATGAAAAGAGGAACGTCAGGGAGCCGGACAAGGGCCCGTTCCGCTTCAGCCGCGTGAGGCCAGAACGCGATCCGGCAGCCATCCGGCGGTGCGGCCGTGTGCGCCGTCGCGGACGGTGACCGTCTTCTCCGCGGCTGCGGGGCGGGCCAGTCTGCCAACGTTGTCCGACTCGCTCTCGATGGCGACGCGGATCACATGTTCACCCGCTGTGGCCGGGCGCGCCCTGAGCCGGAGGACTTTGGTTTCGCCCGCGGCCAAGCGGCCGATGGCCCAGGTCATTTGGCCTCGTTGCGTGGCGAATTGCACTTGCTGATCCAGCACCGTCAGCCGCAGGCCGTCGCCCACCGAGCACACCACGCGCACGGGTTCCGCCGCGCCGGAGCCGGTGTTGGAAGCGTGAATCTCGAACACCGCTCGATCTCCCAATTGAAGTTGGCTGGGACCGTGCAAGGAGATTTCGATGGCCGGCCGGCGCACCGCCACGCGGGCTTCCGCCGCTGCTTCGGCGCCGCTGAGATCCGTGGCAAAAAAGCGGACGTGCAGTGATTCCGCGCGGCGGGCAAGGTCGCGAAGGACAACCTCACGCGACTCGCCCGGCGGTACGTCCCCCACGGGGAAACGCTTGACGGCGGACGCCCGGCTGGCACGTCCCGTCAGGATCTGTGGTTCCACGACGACTTCTTCTGCGACGCCGTCGCCCGTGTTACGGATGACCAGCCGGTAGCGCACTTGGGCTCCCAGATCCACGGCCTCCGGCGCTTGGCACGAGAGCGTCAGCTGGGGACGGCCGGCGTGAGTCGCGGAACGGACCTCCGGGGAGGAATGGATGACGGATTCGACGGGCGCCGGGCGGCTCAGAAATCGTGCGCTGGGCCAAATGGGTGCGGGGACCGACCGGAAAGGTTGCAGCGCGGGGGCGACGGGCAAGAGACGTGGCTCGATCACGACGCGATCCCGCTGCGGCACAGACGCAGGCCGTGAAGCCGGCTGCTCGCCGATCCGCCGCAGACTTCGCAGCACCGACCGGGTCTCGCCTTCGGCAGCCTGGGCCGGGAGTGCATCTTCGGCGGGCGCTTCGCCGTCGGCGGTGCACTCAGGATCCGCCCCCATCCGCGTGGCTGCGGACCGGTGCCTGGCGTCCATCAGCGTCGACGGGCTCATGGTGCTCACAGTCGACACCACGAGCACAATCGATAACATCGTCACCGACATGCTCCTGCCCCCCCCCGCTGTCACTCTTTTCAAGACCCGCTGTACGACCTCCCCTGACGCACCGTTAGTTACTTCGACGCACCGCCGGGAAATCCGGGAGAAAAACCGGCCGCGCCGCGTGAGGGGATGCGGAGCGCGGCGCGGGCGCATGGGAGACAGCGGTCCTGCGGAATGGTGCGGCTGGTTACAGCGTGTCGGTTGTGCCAAACCACTGCAGCAGTTCGCCCGGACGCTCGATCACCGCTCGGGCGCCGCCGGACTGCAGTTCCGACAGAGGCCGGAATCCCCACAGCGCCCCCACCGGAAACATGCCCGCGGCCAGCGCGGTTTGCATGTCCACGGCCGTATCGCCCAGGTACAGAAAACGGTCCGGCGCCAGATCCATCGCGGCGGCGATTTCCAGCGCGGCCGCGGGGTCCGGCTTGCGAGGCGTCCCGTCGCGCTGTCCCAGCACCGATTCGAACGGAAACCGGGCCAGGTACTCCTGGACACAGGACTTCGTGAACGCGTGGGGCTTATTGGACAGCACCGCCAGCCGCACGCCTCGCGCTACCAGCGCCGACAAGATGTCCTCGATTCCATCGTAGGGACGGGTCCGCACGTTCCAGCACTCCGCGTACGCCTGGCGAAAGTCCTCGGCACAGGCGGCCAGCAACTCGTCGCAGCACGCTTCGGGGGGCAGCGACCGCTCGAACAACACGCGGACGCCCTCGCCGACGAAATAGCGGTAGGAATCCGGCGGATGCGGGGCAAAGCCAAGCCGGATCAAGACGCGGTTAGCCGCCTCGCCGATATCGTCCAGCGTATCGAGCAGGGTGCCGTCCAGATCGAACATGACCGCCGCGTAGTCCATCGGCTGCGAGCTTTCTGAGCAAGGGGTTCGGATCGTCCAGAATCGCGGCTTCTCCACCGCCTCCTGATTCGAGCGGCCATCATACATCAGGAGTAGCGGCGACGGCAACGGACGCGCGGCAGCCTGAATGCGGCCGCTTGCCGGATTGCCCGATCGAGGTCGACCGGACACAATAGGTAACTGATTCGACCGTCCACCTTCGGCGCAATCGCATCCAGGCGAACGGTGGGCGTGAGCCCACCGGTTCTGCTTCGGGTTGGCATGCTCGCATCCAGGCGACCCCTGGGCGTGAGCCCACCGGTTTTCCCTCGGGCTGGCTCGCATCCAAGACACCGGTGGGCTCACGCCCACCGTTCGCCGAGGAGACAGGCGGATCAACAGGACGGCCGATCACCCTACGACGGACCCCGGCGACTCGACATCTTATGCCCACACATGCTTCCCCGCTCCAACGCCGCCAGACCGATGCCATCTCCGAAGCGCACTTTCGCGCCGTGGCGGACTGTACCTACGACTGGGAAAGCTGGCACGGAACGGACGGGAGGCTGATTTGGGTGAACCCCGCCGTGGAACGCCTGACCGGCTATTCGGTCGCCGAGTGCCACGCGATGGACGATTACCCCTTGGCGATGGTGTTGCCGGAAGATCGCGGCGCGATTGCCGCCATCTTGGCCGCCGCCCGCGAGGGTTCCAGCGGCAACGACGCGGAGTTTCGCATCCAGCACCGGGACGGTTCGATGAAGTGGGCGGCCATCTCCTGGCAGCCCATGTCGATGCCGCAGGAAGGCCAACTCGGTTTCCGGACCAGCGTCCGCGACACGACGGAACGCCGCCGGCTGCGGGAACAGCTGCGGCTGCACGCGGAGCATCTGGAGCAACTCGTCCAGGAGCGGACCGCCCGCATCCAGCAGTTGGAGCGGCACCGGCGGAAGATCGAAAAACTGGCGGCCCTGGGACAGTTGGCCGCCGGCGTGGCGCACGAAATCAACAATCCGCTGGCGGGCTTACGGAACGCCTTCGAACTCATCAAGGCGGACCTCAAGCCGCAGCACCCGCACTTTGAACTACTGGAGTTGATCGACCGGGAGATCGAACGGATCGGAGCGATCGTCCATCAGACGTATCAGTTGTACGGCCGCGCACCGCAGCGGGCCACGAAGTTCGATTTGGCGCACGCGGTGCGGGATGTGGTCGATCTGCTGAGCCGCGGGGCGCGTAAGCGGGGCGTGTCGCTGCAGCGGGAGACGGCCGAAAATCTGCCGCCCGTGCGGTTGCCGGAGGGCGAGGTCAAGCAGGTCCTGTACAATCTGATCCAGAACGCCGTCCAGGCTTCGCCGGCAGGCCAGGCGGTCCGGATCCGCATCGCCGGGGATGGTGACGAAATCGCGGTCATCGTCGCGGACCGGGGGCCCGGCATCCCGGACGACGTGCTGCCGCGGATTTTCGATCCGTTCTTCAGCACCAAGACGGACGACGTGCATGCCGGCATGGGCCTGGGGCTGTCGGTCTCGCGGAGCGTGATCGAAGCGTTGGGCGGCCGGATCGAGGTGGACAGCCGCCCGGCGCGAGGCAGTACGTTCACCGCCATTTTCCCCACTTCCGCCGAGGCCTCCCCACACGAGACAGTCGATGCCGACACCGAGCCCGATCGCGAGAATCCTGATCGCTGACGACGAGCCGCTGTTCCTGAAAACCACCGGCGAGTTGCTGACCAAGGCCGGCTACGAGTGTGTCTGTGTGGCGGACGCCGGCGCGGCGCTGGAGGCCCTGGCACGGCAATCCTTCGACTTGGTGCTCTCCGATCTGAACATGCCGGGCAACGCCCAGCTGGAACTGCTGCGGGAGGGCCGGGCGCAGTGGCCGGCGGTGCCGCTGATCGTGATCACGGGAGTGCCTTCCTTGCCGACGGCCATCGAAAGCCTGCGGCTGGGCATCGCGGATTATCTGCTCAAGCCGGTCAGTTACCGCGATCTGTTGTCCAGCATCCGCCGGACGCTGGGAACCCGTGGCGAGCAGTCCGCCCGCGAGCCGCGGAGCGACGACCAGCGGCGGGAACTGGGGCGGCGCTTTCCGGAGATCGTCGGCGACAGTCCGCGGATGCTGGAATTGTTCGACATCATCGACCGGGTCGCGCGGACCGACACGAACATCCTGATCACGGGGGAAAGCGGAACGGGCAAGGAGATCGTGGCCCGCACGATTCACCGCCACAGCCGCCGCGCCGGACAGCCGTTTCTGGTCGTGGACTGCACGACGATCCCCGAGGACTTGTTCGAGTCCGTCCTGTTCGGCCACGCTCAGGGAGCCTTCACGGGCGCGATCCGCGACGAACCCGGTCTATTGCGGCAAGTCAACGGCGGGACAGCCTTTTTCGACGAGATCGGCGAACTGCCTCTCTGGCTCCAGGCGAAACTGCTCCGCGTGGTGCAGGACCAGACGTTCACGCCGGTCGGCAAACACGAACCGGTGCGGCTCGACGCGCGGTTCATCTGCGCCACCAACCGCGACCTGGAAATGGAAGTCAACGCCGGACGATTTCGCCGCGATCTGTTCTACCGTCTGGCCGTGCTGCACATCGGACTTCCACCGCTCCGCCAGCGGGGTGAAGATGTCCTGCGGTTGGCCGAACACTTCCTGGCCGAACTGCGCGGCACGAATCCCCAAGTCACGGCGTTCTCCGACGGGGCCTTGGAATGTTTCCGCCGCTACCGCTGGCCCGGCAACATCCGGGAACTGCGGAACGTCGTCGAGCGGGCCCTGGCCCTGGCACGCCGGACGTGGATTGACACCTCCGACTTGCCGGCGGCGCTGCAACCGGACGCCTTGGCCGGTCAAACGGCGCAACCGGCAGATTCGGGTCTCGCGTCGCGCGGCCAGGCCCTGGACGAGGCCGAGCGCGAGTACTTGATCTCGCTGCTGGCCGGCAACCGGGGTAACGTGAGCCGCTCGGCCAGGCAGGCTGGCTTGTCCCGTCAAGGGCTGCACCGGTTGCTGAAGAAGCACGGCATCGTGTCCGGCGACTATCGCGAGCCGCCTCGGGACTGACAACACGAGACGACGGTGTCGCACGGCGTGGACACTTTTGGAGTCCGCGTGACTCGTCACCGCTTTCTTTCCTTCGTAGTACTGGTTCAGAAAAAAGCGGCGACAAGGCACCGCGATCCAAAACCAAGGCACCGCACTCTCAAACTCGGTTGCGGTCGAGCCTGCGTCTCCGGCCCGGAACTTGCTGTCCCGTCCACCGTCTCGCGAGGCTGCCCGGGCAGACGCCCTGGAAGCGACCGAGCGACAGCGCCTTTCGGTTGAACCGCAGCAACGGAAAGGGAGGAACTACCGTGTCCCGCCGCAGAATCTACATCACCGCATCCGACCTGCGCCGTCTGTGCAACGTCGTGTCCACGGAACTCGCCCTGGACTGCGGCTCAAACCGGCACCTGGCCGAATTGATCGCCGAACTGCAACGCGCGGAAATCGTGGCCTCGGACGAAGTTCCCGACGACGTCGTGACGATGAACTCGACAGTGGTCCTGCGCGATTTGGAGACGGACGAGGTGGAGACCTATACCCTGGTCTATCCCAATCATGCCGACATCGCCCGGAACCGGCTCTCGGTGTTAGCTCCCGTGGGCACGGCGATCCTGGGCTACCACGTCGGCGACGTGATCCGCTGGCGAGTGCCGTCCGGCGTCCGCAGGTTGCGGGTGGATGAAGTCCTGTTTCAACCGGAGCGCGCGGGCGCGTTCAACTTGTAGGGGCGGGATGCGGGTTGCGGGATGCGGGGCGCGAGCGAGACGGTGTCATTGGCGAACAGAAAGAGACTTTTCGTACGGAGCGAGACATGGGAACCACCGTGTTGATGGCGTTGTGGATGAGCGTGACGAGCTTGGGCGCTCCGATCCCCCAAGCAGACATTCAGGAACAGAACAAGACGTTTCAGCGCTTTTGGGGCACGGACTTCGTTTGGAAGTTCGACGACTTGCCGGTCAAGGGCGGAGTGGAAGGCGAACGGGTGCCTTACTCCGGGGCCATCTACCTCGACAAGTACGGCGGGACGGTGTCGGCGATGCGCAAGTACGACCGGGCGTTTCACGGCGGGCGGATGTTGGCCACGGGGTGGGAGCAATGGGACACCTCGGCCTTCCAGGAGCCCGTGATGCAGCGCGGGGGGCTGTTTGGCATGCGGCAAGTGACAAGGATGGGCACGCCCAACTGGCACGGCCACTGCAACGGCTGGGCGGCAGCCGCCATCCGCCATGCGGAGCCGCAACAGAGCGTGACCCGCAACGGCGTGGTGTTCTCGCCGGCGGACATCAAGGCCCTGCTGGCGGACTTGTACATCTACAACGACATCGCCGACCTGTCGGGCTCCGCTGCGAACATCCAAGCGGGGCTGTTTCACGCGGTGGTTGCCAACTGGATCGGCCGCGGCTCGCATCCGCTGGGCATGGAGGCGGATCCGGGACGGGAGAAGTGGAACTATCCGGCTTATGCGTTTAATTGCACCGCGCGCAAGCTGTCCGAGCGGCAGGTGGACGTGACACTGAAACTGACCTACGCGCACGAGAGCCAAGGCGAGTACCAACGGAGCCCGCGGTACGCACGGACCAAGTACTTTCACTACCGCCTGGACTTGAATGCGGCGGGCGAGATCGTCGGCGGAACGTACTACGGCGACAGCTCGCGGATCGACATGCTCTGGGTCCCCGTGCTTCCCAAGCCGTCGGGCCAGCCGGGTCACGAACGCGGAAACCCGCACATCAAGGTCGATACAATCCTGGCGATCTGGCGTGATTCGGTGCCGGAGGAAACCCGCAAGAAATGGCTGATCGTCGACCCGGCGGCGGAAGACCGCATCGCGGACGCGACGGCAACCGCCTCGTTGGTGCCGCTGCAAGATCCGGACGCCGTCCACGCGGCGGCCCGTCCGGCGGTAGCGGCGGCAGCCCCGGCCGGCGACGCGGCGTCTGCGGGACGGGCGAGGGGCGCGGCGCCGGCGTCCGAAGCCGCTCCGACCGCTGGCGCGCAGCCTGCGGGTCCGGAAGCCAATTAAGCCCATCAAGGGTCTCACGCCGCAGAGTGTGCGCGCCGTGCGCGCATCCTGGCGGGGCGAACGGGGTGGCGTGAGCCCCCCGGTTCCCAACAAGTCGTTCCGTGCAGAACCGGGGGGCTCACGCCACCCCGTTCGCCAAATGGGTTGCGGGCGCCAGGCCGCGTGAGGCTACCGCGGTCAAGCCTTCGCAGACGGCGTGGGGCGGTTTGAGCCGCATCTGCAGAAGCCCGGCTTTTCCGAAAGAGCCGGGCTTCTTGGCGTTCTGGAACTCGGCGCGTAGAATCGTGTCATGAACATCGGTCGCGGCGGATCCGGAACGTACGTGCAAGGCGCGGCAACCACACCCGGTCCCGATCCGGGACCTGCGGACTGGACGACGGGCATGCCCGCGCTGGACCGGCTGCTGGACGGCGTCCATCTGGGCGACAACATCGTCTGGCAAGTCGATGCGATCGACGATTACCAGACGCTGGTAGGCCCTTTTGCCCGTGCGGCGCTCCAGGCGGGCCGCCCGCTGGTCTATTTCCGCTTTGCCTCCCACGACGCCTTGCTGCCGGAGGACTGCGGCGCGCAGATCGTCAGGCCCAATCCGGCAGCCGGCTTTGAAGGCTTCGTGATCCAAGTCCACCGGGCCATCGACGCGACGGGCCGGCACGGAGCCTACGTCTTCGACTGCTTGTCGCAACTGGCTTCCATCTGGTCGGCCGACCAAATGCTGGGCAACTTCTTCTTGCTCACCTGCCCCCGCTTGCACGAGTCCGGTAGCGTCTCGTATCTCGGCTTGCAACGGAACTACCACGCCTCGTTTGCGATGCACCCGGTGACCGAGACCGCCGAGTTCCTGCTGGACGTGTTCCGGCACGAGGGGCAGCGCTACGTGCGTCCGATCAAAGTCCAGCACCGTTCGCCCGCTTCCAGCTGTACGATCCATCGTTGGAACGGCCAGGAGTTCCGGCCTTTGACCGACAGCGCGGAACTGGCCGAGTTGATGGCCTTTAGCGGTTGGCCCGGCCTGCGCGCCGACACGCTGGTCGGATTCTGGCGGCGGATCTTCCACGAAGCCCAGCAAACGTACGACGACGTGCGGGCCGGCCGCTGCGGGCCGGAATGCGAGCGCGAGGTGTTCGAACGAGCAGATGGCGCTGCTGGTGATGCGGGTCTCCGGGTCGCAGTGCGGCGACAAGTTCTTCCCGCACTTTGCGGGCGTCGGCTTTTCCTTCAATCCCTACGTCTGGCACCAGGACATCGATCCCCGCGCCGGCGTCGTCCGGCTGGTCTTCGGCTTGGGCACGCGGGCGGTCGACCGGATCGACGACGACTACACGCGGCTGGTCGCGTTGAATGCCCCGACGCGGCGGCCGGAGAGCAATTTCGACGAAGTCTGCGAGTACTCGCAGCGCCGGGTGGACTACCTGGACCTGACCGCCAACCGCCTGACGTCCGGCCATTTCCTGGATCTGGCCCAGGAGGGTTTGGACCTGCCTTGGGACTTCGTGGCCAGTCCGCACAGCGCCGCCGCATCGTCCTCGGCCGGGACTCACTTTGCTCTGACTTTTGACGGGCTGCTGGCGGACACGCCGTTGGTCCAGGACATGCGCGAGATCCTGCGGGCGATGGAGGATGCGTACCAGAATCCGGTGGACATCGAGTTCGCGGCCAATATGCGGGCCGACCGCGGTTACCGGATTCACCTGCTGCAATGCCGACCGTTGCAGGTGCAAGGAGCGGAAGGCTTCCGGTTGCCGGAGGTGCAGATCCGCAGCGAGGACCGGCTGTTGCAGGCGCGGGGTGCCGTGATCGGCCCCAGCCGGATTGTGCCCATCGGCCGCTTCATTTATGTCGTCCCCGCGCGCTATGCCGAACTCCCCTGGACCCAGCGCTACGAAGTCGCCCGCCTGCTCGGCCGCGTCAATCAGACCGTGCGGCAGGACGGCGAAACCGTGATGCTGCTGGGCCCCGGCCGCTGGGGCACGGAAAGTCCGGATCTGGGTGTGCCCGTGCATTTCGCCGAGATCAATCGCGCCGCCGTGTTGTGCGAAATCGTGACCATGCGCGAGAACCTGGTGCCGGACGTCTCGCTGGGCACTCACTTTCTGAACGAGTTGATCGAGATGAACGTGCTGTACCTGGCACTGTTCCCTCAGCAACAACAGAACGAGTTGAACGAGCGGTTCTTTCTGGAGTCGCCCAATCGGCTCCTGGACGCCGTGCCCCAGGCCGAGCGCTGGCACGACGTCGTGCGCGTCGTGGACCCCAAGGACGTCCTGCCAGCAGACCGCTGCGCCGTCCTGCTGGCCGACGCCGGCAAGCAGGAAGCCACCGTTTTTATCGGCGAGGCAAGCTTCCAGCTTGCGAGGCCACGATCGACCGCAAGCTGAAAGCTCATGCCACGGAGAGTCCGAACAGTCATCTCGAACGGGCCTAACTTCCCATTTCTCTGGCCCCATTCTCCTGCCAGAACTGGCTCAGCCGGGCAAATTCGTCGAACATGATGCGCGGGGCTTCCGGCTTGACTCCGACGGCGTCCCACGCGCCGTAGTCGAAGGCGATCATCCCGCCGGCCGAGGTGCTCCAGTGGCGGACCAGCAGCCGTGCCTCGTCGCGGATCTCCTGCTCGTCGCCCCGCGGCAGCGTCGATTGGATGTCGACCGTGGCCAGGAAACAGACCTGGCCCCGGAATTGTTCGCCGAACTCGACCAGACCGTAACTCCGCGACTGCTGCATGTTGAGCACGTCCACGCCGAGTTCGATGAAGGTCGGCACGAAGGTGTTGATGCGGCCGCAACTGTGCAGAATCACGTGCCAGCCGCAAGCGTGAATCGCGTCGAAGATGGTCTTGTAGCGCGGCGCGAAGAAGTCCCGGAGGATGTTCGGACCTACGAAGGTCCGTTCCTGGGTGCCCCAGTCGTCGGCCACGAACAGGGCGTCGATCCGCTCGCCGAAGCGGCGGTGCAACTCGGCGCACTGCTGGACTTTGAACTCGACGATCATGTCCAGGACGCGGCCGACCTTTTCCGGTTCGAGGTAGAAGTCCTCCAACGTTTCCGTGAAGCCGCGCAGCTTGTGCAGCCGCGAGAACAACAACGAATGGGCGGTCAGCGCCACGTAGCGATCATCGGCCTCGTCCAACAGCGGCCCCAGACGTTCGTAGTAGAACGGATTCCGGGGATTCGGCGGCCGGTAGCGGTCCAGAGCGGACCAGTCCGCCAAGGGGCACTCCGTCACCTGGCCGATGTTCTTCAACTCGGTCGTGCTCCAGCCGCAGCCCCAGTCGTCGGGACCGGGGTGGTCGAAGAACCAGCCGGCCTGGGCCCGGTCCATCTCCCAGATGTTGCACACGTCGTCCGGAAACTCCGGCAGCTTGTGGTTCCAGTGCTGCCAGAACGGCAGACGCTGCGGTTGCTGAAACTCGATCGCACGGCGGACCAATTCGCGGCGCTGCATCATCGTGGCTCGGCTCTCTTGGGATCGGCGCAGAAGCAAGTGTCGTCTTTCGCTTCGCGAAAGAACGCCTTTTCGCGGCGCGAAAGGCGACATTCCGGCAGTTACTGATTCGTCGATCCTCAGGGTGGAAGAATCTCGTCCAACAGAACGACTCCTAAAAGCGTGCTGGAACTTTCACGGCTTCCTCTCGCCTCGCGTCACCACGGCGCCCAGGTGGGCGGAGACTTGGGTGTTCCGGCCGACCACGGCCAGGCCACCGTCGCCATTGCCGGCGCACAGGTTGCTGGACCTGTTCCTCCCGCTCTCGGCCGATCGTCCAAGCTATCGCGTGGTCTCCGCCGTGACAAGCCGATTACGGGGAGAGCACTGGCCCAGGTACGTCGTCCTTGTGCGCGGGTCCCGCCGGGCTTAGAATGCACACCGCTGAAGTTGAGCGGGGCCGATAGGGCGTGCTCGCGCGGCATTGACTCCTGGCCCACGGCCTGGACTCTTACAAGAGGTACACGACATGAGATTCTCCTTGCATGGCAAACCGGCTGTTCCCACCACGCTGATCGTCTTCGGCGTTTTCGTTTTGGCGAGCGTTTCCAGAGCGGCCGAACCCAATCCGCCGGAGGGCTTTCGAGCCTTGTTCAACGGCCGGAACTTGGAGGGGTGGTACGGCCACAATCCGCACCAGACCGCGCGGGTGGCCGCGGAGGAACGGGAACAGGCCGTCGCGGCCCAGCAAGAGGACTTTCTGGCGCACTGGCGCGTGGACAACGGTGAACTCGTCAACGACGGAAACGGTCCTTATGCGACGACGCGCGAGGAGTTCGGGGACGTCGAACTACTGATCGAGTACCAGACCGTGCCCAAGGCGGACAGCGGGATCTACCTGCGCGGCACGCCTCAGGTCCAGATCTGGGACTATACCGAAGCCGGCGGCAAGTGGGACCGCGGCGCCGACAAAGGCTCCGGCGGGCTGTACAACAACCGCCCCGATGCGCTCGGCCGGCTGCCCTTGGTTCTGGCCGACAAACCGTTCGGCCAGTGGAATCAATTCCGCATCACGCAGCTCGGCAGCCGCACGACCGTCGTGCTGAATGACAAATTGGTGGTCGACAACGCGATCATGGAAAACTACTGGGACAAAGATCGCTTGACGCCGCTTCCGCCGCGCGGCCCGATTCACCTGCAGACCCACGGAGGCGAGATCCGCTGGCGGAACATCTTCGTGCGGGACATCCCGGCTGACGAGGCGAATCGACGGCTGCGCGGCGACGACGCGGCGCAAGGCTTCCAGCCGATTTTCAACGGCCGCGACTTGAGCGGTTGGGCCGGAGCGGTCGACAACTACGAAGTCCGCGACGGGGCCATTGTCTGCCGGGAGGGAAAGGGCGGCGTGTTGTTCACCGGGGATCAATACGACGATTTTCTCGTGCGGCTCGAGTTCCAATTGCCCCCGGGCGGCAATAACGGTCTGGCGATCCGCTATCCCGGCACGGGGCGGGCCGCGTATGACGGCATGACCGAATTGCAGGTGATCGACGATACCGCCGAGCAATACGCGAAGCTCGATCCGCGGCAGTTTCACGGTTCGGCCTACGCCATGGTGCCCGCCCAGCGCGGCTACCTGCGACCCGTCGGCCAGTGGAATTACCAGCAAGTGACCGTGCAAGGTTCGACCATCATCGTCGAACTGAATGGCACGGTCATCCTGAACGCGGACCTCAGCCAGGTCACCGAATTCAAGGACAACTGGCCGCATCCCGGAAAAGACAGGACCAGCGGCCACTTCGGCTTCGCCGGGCATCGCGATCCGGTGATGTTCCGCAACATCGCGATCAAGCGGCTCACGCCCGCTGGGGCCGAGACACCCGCTTCGCCTGCGCCCTAGCGTGACAGACCAGGCAGGTGTCCGCCGGGCTTCCGAGGCCCTATCTTCAGCGTCGGCGGGGCTTCGGCTACAATACGGCCCGACAACCGGGACCTTTCTTCTTTCCGTTTGCAGCAAAGGTGCGTCAACGATGAGTACAACTTCCCGCCGTGGTTTCTTGAAGCAATCGCTGGGCCTGGGTGTGGGCGCTGCCGCGCTGGCGGCCGGTCCGTGGCCCGTTTTCGCGGCAGACGGCAAGCCGGGCAGCGGGATGCGGTTCGGCTTGGTCACCTACCAGTGGGGCGCCGACTGGGACCTGCCCACGCTGATCGCCAATTGCACGAAGACCAACGTGTTGGGCGTGGAACTCCGCACGACGCACGCTCACGGCGTCGAACCGAGCCTGAACGACCAGCAGCGGCGCGACGTCAAAAAGCGTTTCGCGGACAGCCCGGTCACGCTCGTGGGTCTGGGCAGCGCCGTGGACTATCATCGGCCCGAACCAGGGGCCGTCGAGAAGGCCATCGAGACGACCAAGGCGTTCGTGGTGCTGAGCCGCGACGTGGGCAGCAGCGGCGTCAAGGTCCGGCCCAACGACCTCCCCAAGGGCGTGCCCCCGGAGAAAACGATCGAACAGATCGGCAAGGCGCTGAACGTCGTCGGAGCCTTCGCCGCCGATTACGGCCAGCAGATCCGCTTGGAAGTCCACGGCGGCTGCTCGCGGCTGCCGGTCATCAGGCAAATCATGGACATCGCCACGCATCCGAACGTGGGCGTCTGCTGGAACTCGAACACGGCCGATCTGCAGGAGCCCGGTTTGGAGTACAACTTCAACCTGGTCAAGGACCGCTTCGGCGCCACGGTCCACGTCCGCACCTTTACCAGTCGCGACTACCCGTGGCAGGACCTGATTTCGCTGCTGGTCAAGATGGATTATCCAGGCTGGGTGCTGTTGGAGGCGGGGACCAAGGTCGAGGACCGCGTCACGGCGCTGGCCGAACAGAAGGCCATGTTCGACGCCATGTTGGCCAAGGCGCAGGGCTGAGGTCCGCCGGCGGCCGCCCGGTCCTGAGAGGACCCAAGTCCCATGAAACTCGTCATCCTGGATGCCTACACCGCCAATCCCGGCGACCTCAGCTGGGACGAACTGGGGGCGTTGGTGGAATGCGACGTCTACGATCGGACGCCGCCGGATCAGGTCGCCGTTCGCGCCCGCGATGCGGAACTGGTGCTCACCAACAAGACGATCGTCGACCGCGCGGCCATCGTCGCCTTGCCCAAGCTGCGCTACATCGGCGTGCTGGCCACAGGGTACAACATCGTAGACGTCCAGGCGGCGCGGGAGCGCGGGATTCCGGTCTGCAACGTCCCCGAATACGGCACGCCGAATGTGGCCCAGGCCACGTTCGCTCTGCTGCTGGAGTTGACCAACCGCGTCGGCCACCACGCACAAACCGTCCGCGAGGGCCGCTGGTGCGACTCGCCGGATTTCTGCTACTGGGACTTTCCCCAGGTCGAACTGGCGGGGTTGACGATGGGCATCGTGGGCCTGGGGCGGATTGGCCAAGCCGTAGCGAAGATCGCTGTGGCTTTCGGCATGGAGGTACTGGCGTTCGACCAGTTTCCGCCCGCGACCGTCTCCGACGGCGTGCGTCTGGTCGACCTTGACACCTTGTTCCGGAACAGTGACGTGGTCACGCTGCACTGCCCGCTGACCGCCGGCAACCGCGAGCTGATCGACGCGGCGCGGTTGGCACTCATGAAGCCGACTGCGTATCTCGTGAACACCGCCCGAGGCGGCTTGGTCAACGACGCCGACCTCGCCCAAGCCTTGAACGAGGGCCGCTTGGCCGGGGCAGGACTGGACGTGCTGTCCGTCGAACCGCCGCTGCGGGACAACCCGCTGCTGACGGCCAAGAACTGCCTCGTCACGCCGCACATCGCCTGGGCCACCCGGGCGGCACGATCGCGGCTGATCCGGACGACGGTCGACAACGTCCGCGCGTTCCTCGCCGGTCAGCCCGTCAACGTGGTAAACCGGTAAACGCGGGCTACGACGTTTCTCCCGAGAGAAGAAGGACCGATTCGCGAACGTCCGCCCGGAGGTAGAAACCCGCCTTGTCCAACCTGTCCAGGTAGAGACGGACCAATGTTATGTGCCCAGCTTCCTTCCCGTTCATTGTAGCAGCAACTGTGATGCGCGCAAAACAATAGGCCGGTGCGGCCGCGTTTTCCGCAGGGCCGCATCCGGCCTGTCTCGCTGTAATCGAGAGAACGGGCCGTCGGGGCGGGCGGTTACCGCCGCCGCGCCGACCGACGGTCTACTTCTTCTTGGCGGTCTTCTTGGCGGGCTTCGCAGCAGGCTTGGCCTTGCAGCTCGTCTTGCACGCGGCCTTCTTCGCGGCGGGTTTCTTCGCGGCGGGTTTCTTCGTCGTTGCCATATCCTTCGGCTCCTTCTGACGGGCGTCCGTGTTGGGTCGCGACCGGCACCTCGCAACGCCCTCGACGAGGACGGTCACACTCATCATGGGCTGCACCGGCAAAGGACCCAACTTGGCTCCCTTGCCAAGCTCTCTTCGGGTCGTCTACCTGCTCGGTTCACCCAGCTTTGCCCATTGAAGCAAAACCGCGCGCCTTCCGTCAAGCCGACTTTTCAGTTTCTTCGCGCCGCTTGTCTGCTTTGTGCATCTTGGTTAGATCAAAGTGTGGTCCGGACAGCGGCGGCGCGTCGGCGCCGAGGTGCCGCAGAATGTAAGTGGCCGCACGACTCGAAGCGCCGCCTCGGGCGTGCTGTTGTTTCAGTTCCTGCAATTGGCGCACGCGACGCTCGTATCGCGACTCGTCGCTCAGCCACTCCGCGATCTGATCGGCCATCTGCTGTGTGCGGTCCCCGTACGTTAGATGCTCCGGAAACAAGACGCCTTCACCGGCGGCGGCTTGCGGATCGTACCTGGCGCCACGGCCCAAGAACGGATCGTCGGTCGCCAACAGATTGACCAAGGTGATGAACTTGACCTTGATGAACAGGTTGCGGGCCACGGTGTACGGAAACCAGCCGACGCGATACAGGATGACGGTGGGTTTGGTGTGGTACAGCAGTTCCAGTGAGACGGAGCCGGAGCAAGCCAGGCAGCACCTGCCCAGTCGGATCAGTTCTGGCGTGCGTCCCGCGAAGACGTCGACGGGCAAGTGAAGTTCGGCGACTTGTTGTCTGGCCATCGCCGCCTGCTTCTCGTTGAAACTGGCGATCGCAAAGCGGACATCCGTAACGCGGCGGCGAATCTCGCAGGCGGCCTTCAGGAACGACGCCAGGTTCTTGGCGACTTCCTGAGTCCGCGATCCGGGCAGAATCGTGACCAGCATTCCCGGACGCTGCGATTGCTCGTCCAGAAACGCTTGGTCCAGTTGCTGCCGCTGGACTTCGTCAAAGTACGGGTGTCCGACATAGGTCGCGTGGCACTGTCGCGACTTGTACCAATCCGCCTCGAAAGGCAGTTTGCACAGCACGTGGTCCACCAGCCGCCGCATCTTGCGGACTCGCCACGGAGCCCAAGCCCACATCTGCGGCACGCCGTAGTAAAACACCGGGATGCCGTATTTCTTGGCCGCGCGGGCGATCCACCAGTTGAAGCCGGGATAGTCGATCAGCACCACGGCGTCCGGACGCTCGTCGCGGAAGTAGCCTTCAGCTCGGCGGTACAGCCGCCAGAAATGGTGCAGGTTCAGCAGCACGCGGAGGAACCACATCACGGCCAGCTGGGTCAAATCCGCGTGCAATTGACACCCAGCAGCTGCCATTTTCGGCCCGCCGTAGCCTACGCACTCGATGCCCGGATTCTGGCGGCGCAACTCCTTGATCAGATTGGCGCCGTGCAAATCCCCGCTGGGCTCGCCCACGGAAAAGAAGATCTTCATGCTTGTGCATCCTTTCGCGAGAGTCGGGAGGGAGTATCCCAGATTGCTCAAATTGGGCAAATAGCAATCCGTTGCTCCATCCCGCCGCCGAAACACGCCAGGCAAAAGAAGCCCGGCTTTTTGGAGGAGCCAGGTTTCTCGCCCCCAGAAACGCCGATGGCAGAACGTATAATGAAGGCACCAGTGCGGCTTCAAGCCTTAATGTTGGGGTACCGCCGGGAGCCTGTCCCGCGTCTGGGCGAGGCCGACGCGCGCTGGGCCGATGCCCTGTCGCGCGAAGCGGGGCTGCGTTAAGGTAGAACGGAATTCACTCCGTTCCGAACGCGGTCTATCCCGTTCCGAACGAAGTGAATCCCGTTCTACGTGGAAACTGAAGAACGTGGGAGGCTATTGCCGTGGACAAGATCCAACAACAAGTCGCCGTGGCGCGTCGCCGCATGATCGCTCAGCAGTTCCTGGGCATCATCGCGTGGTCGCTGTTTGCGACGCTGGTCGTGACCGCGATTGGCTTGGCCGTGCCCAAGCTCTGGGTTCTGCCGGTGGATGCCGCAGCATGGACCTGGTCCTGGCTGGGCGGCGGGCTTGCCGCCGGATTGCTGGTCGCCACCGTCTGGACCTTCTGCGTGCGGCGGTCGGGCCTCGACGCCGCGATCGAGATCGACCGCCGTTGCCAGTTGAAAGAACGCGTGTCCAGCGCGTTGTCGTTGACAGCCGACGAAGTGGATACCGACGCCGGCCGGGCTTTGATTCAAGACACGATCTACCGCGTGGAACGTATCGACGTGCGCGACAGCTTCGCGGTCCGGCCGCAACGGCGGGTCTTGCTGCCCCTGTTGCCTGCGGCCGCGATCTTCGCGCTCGTCTACTTCGTCCCCAATGCCGTGCCCGAGCAGCAGGCCGTCGCCGCCAACTCGCAGAACCAGCAGGCCAAGCAGGTCAACCGCAGCGCCCAGAAGCTGCAAGAGCAACTGGAGCGAGCCAAGAAGAAGGCCGAGGAAAAGGGCTTGGAGGACGCGGACGTCCTGTTCAGGCAATTGCAGAGGGGCGTCGACGAACTGGCCAACAAAGCCGACGTCGATCGCAAGAAGGCCCTGGTCAAGATGAACGACCTGGCCAAGACGCTGCAAGATCGCCGGGAACAGCTGGGCGGCGTGGACAAGATGCGCGAGCAACTGAACCGGCTCAAGGACATCGAAGGCGGCCCGGCCGACAAGATCGCCGAAGCGATGAAGCAAGGAGACTTCCAGAAGGCGATCGACGAACTCAAGAACCTGCAGGAAAAGCTGAAGAACGGCCAGCTGACCGAGGAAGAGAAACAGCAGCTGGTCAAGCAGCTGGAACAGATTCAGAACCGGTTGCAGGATCTGAAGGAGAGCCACGAGCAGGCGAAACGCGATCTGGAACAAGAGATCCGCAAGCGTCAAGCAGCCGGCGACCTGGAGGGCGCGGGCAAGCTCCAGCAGCAGCTGGATCAACTGAATCGCATGAACGACCAGATGGACGCGCTGCAGAAGCTGGCCGAGCGAATGAACCAATGCCGCGAGTGCCTGAAGAACGGCGACGGCAAGGCTGCGGCCGCACAATTGGATCAGATGGCCCAGGGACTGAAAGACCTGCAGGCGCAGAGGGACCAACTCGAGACGCTCGACCAGATGCTCGACGAGATCGCCATGGCCAAAGAGGCGATGGGCTGCCAGCAGTGCAATGGCGAGGGCTGTGAAGCCTGCCTGGGCCAGTTCGGGATGAACGGCAAGAACGATGAAGGCGAACCGGGGATGGGCCTGGGAGAGGGCCGCGGAAAGGGCGAGCGTCCGGAAGCCAAGACGGACACCAGCGTCTACGAATCCCGCGTCAAGGGCAACGTCCAGCCCGGCGAAGCCGTCCGCACCGGCTCCGCGGGCGGCCCCAACCAGGCCGGCAACACGCTGCAAGACGTCAAGGACCAACTCCAGAGCAACTTCAGCCAGGACGCCGATCCGCTCACCGACCTCCGCCTGCCCAAAAAAGAACGCGAGCACACCCGCGAGTACTTCCGCCGCTATCGCGAAGGGGAGTAGCCGAGGGAAGACTCCGGCAGCCGACGGCGACAGCCGGGTCTCTTTCGCCCGCGGCGCCCCATAGTGCCGGCCGAGGATAGTTCGTCGGTGCTCGCACCGATTCAGACGGAAGGCGTCCAGGGACCTTTGGAGTGCGGTGATTTGTCACCGCTTTCTCTTTCCGTTGGCATCGTCTCCGCACGCAGGCTTGGAACAGAAAAGAAACCGGTGATGAATCACCGCACTCCACAGCGAGTCGGTGCTCGGCGCGTTGCTTCACCGTCGAGGCGTTCCCGCGTCCAGCCGAATCGTATCCCGGCCTTGCGACGTGACGTCGACGATGCGGGCGCCATCGATCAGGACTTGGTATTTGACGCCGGGTTGACCGTCGATGTGCATTGCGCCGTCGCGGAGGGTGACGGGGAACGGGGCCACGACGCGGTGTTGGCCGTCGGCGGCCACGGACAGGTTGTCCAGTTTTCCTGCGATCAGCAGACGCAGACTGACCAGGGCGCCGGGGTTGATGTCGGCGGGACGGCGGCTCTGGCTCTTCAGCTCGAATACGTCCGGCAGGCAGCCGACGGACGTGCCGTCGGGGTACTGCA
>CAYUFW010000048.1:2436-5728 GCA_964443915.1 uncultured Pirellulaceae bacterium | reverse complement strand
CTCGCCGCAAATCAAAATGCCCTCGGCAACTTGCTTCCAGTCGAGCGTGTCGTCGTACGGCGCGAGCAGCAGCAGGCCGTAGGCGTACACCGTGCCGCACCACTGCACGGGCAAGCCGATCCAGTTGGGGCGTTTCCAGTGCGTCGCACCGTACACGGGCGTGGTGGCGTACAGCATGATCGGTTGATTGGACCACTGGTAGACAAACGGCAAGCCGGTGACGGCCCAGCGGCGGGCTTCGGCCAGATGGGTGCGGTCGCCGGTCAGTTGATAGGCTCGAACATACGCCCAGACCGCCTGTCCCGAAGCGAGAATGTCCGGCGTGTGCAAGGGGACTTCCCACGTTTGCGCCCCGCGCGGGGTGCGGAAGCGTTTCATGAATTCGAGCGTCTTGAGGGCCGCGGCCAGGGACTCCTGGCCGCCGGTGTAGTAGGCCTGCTCAAGGAGTTGGTACGCCGGCCGCGAGCAGATGCCGCTGGCCGTGTCCTCGAAATGCCCGCGGCGATAGGTGCCGTCGTAGCGGTACGAACCGTCCGGCTGCTGGGCGCGGATCAGGCCGTCGGCCATGCCGTTGAGCGTGCGCAGCCAGTCGGCCGCACGGCCGCTGACGAAGTAACTGGCGTGGTTCGCCACGTGAGCGCCGCCGAATTGCAGTTGCGGCAGATCGGGCACCCGGCCCGTGATCCGCCAGATGGCCGAGGCGTGATCGGCGAAGTAGCCGCCGCGGATCTCGCGCCGGCCGGGCACGACGGCGTGGTAGTAGCCGCCGGTCTGGGCGTCGTAGACCATGCCGCTGTACGCCGCCAGCGAGAGCTTCATCTGTTCGTCGAACGAGCGCGGCGGCGCGGGCAACGGCGGCAAGCCGCGACGTTGGACGGCCCACAGGATGAGCGGTTCCAGCCGGCCACCGGCGCCCCAGCCGTCGCCGATCCGGATCGCGGCTTGAATGCTCTTCGCGGTCCCTTCCCCTTTCGCTTTGAGCGCCATGCGGTGGCTCGCCGTGCCGTCCAGGAAATCCGGCACGGCAAAGACCGGCTGCAGCGTCATGTCGTCCCAGGCGACCGCCACCGACGCGCGGTCGGTCACGGTGGCCATCAGCGGCATGGTGACCTTCATCGGATCCGGCTCGAACCGCAGGTGTTCGGGCGTCTCGATGTCCAGCGTCGAACTGGAATGCTCGCCTTGGCCCAGGTACTCGACGCCTGCGAACAGGCCCTGTTCCAGGGCCCCGTAGGACCGGACCACGGGGCCTTCCGCGGGCTGGGCGGAGACAATCTTCACGGATAAATCGCCGTCGCCGGTCGCGTCCAGGCTGACGGACAAGCCGTCGCCCGCATACTGCAGCGGCCAAGCATCCTGGGCCAGCTTCAGCCGGGGCAGCGTCTCGCCGACGTGTACCAGCGGCGCGAAGGCGGCGACCAACTGCCCGTTGCGGCGGAGCCGGACTTCGCTGCCGTCGCGAGCCGCCTCGACCGTCAGCCTGCCAATGGTTCGCGTGACGGCGTCGATCGGCGTCTCGACCCGGTGTACCCACACCGTGCGTGCGATCGCCGGCAGGCCCGGCGAATCGACCCGAACGGCCACCACGGCCAACGAGCGCTGGCCGCCAAGCGGGAGCACCACGTTCCGCTCGCTGCGGGCCGCTGGGGAGTGGGACTCGCCGTTGACGGTCGCTTCGATCTCCTGGTCGCCATGGTTCTTCAGACGCACGTTCACCCCGCCCGCCGTCTGCTCGACGGCCACGATTTCCAGCGGGTGCGTGCCGCCGCGATGCACGGCGATCCAGTCGATTTGCACTTCGCCCGCCGCCGAACCCGGATCCAGCCGCAAAGCGGTCAAGTCGCCGTCGATCACCATGTGTACGTCGTACTCGTGCCATTGGCCGTCGTGCGTCATGCTGAACGTGGCGACGCGCTCCGCAACGGCGCCCGGGTGTTTCGTGCTGGACCAGAAGATCTGCCCCGCCCCATCGGTTTGGGACTTGATCCTCAGCCGCACGATGAACTCGTTGCCCTCCGCGGCCGCCGACACCGCGAGATATGGATCGGTGCCCGACGAGCGGACCGTCAAGAATCCGTCCTGCGCGGCCAGTTCGCATTGATTGACGGCCCGCCAGCCCTCGGTGCCCGCCGCGAAATCCCAGCGCAGCAGTTGTTCGCGGACAAACACGGCTCGCGGATACGGATTGGGCAGTTCGTTGGCCGACGCGTGGCAACTCAAGCCGGCCAGCAGCACGACGGCGAAGGGGAATGCAGGAAGAAGAACGGTCAGTCGCGGAAACGTCATGGCATGCTCCTGATGCGTCGTGAGGGCAATGTTGAGGGCAGGACCGCAAGAGCCCTTTGGCCTTGCAGACAGGGCCCTTGCGCGGGCTGGCGGGCGGACATCACTATAACGGTTTTTCGCCGACCAGGAAACACGCCCGGCAATTCGGTTTGGCAATTCGGTTCGTCGGCTTTGCGATTGTCACGCGGCTTCCTGTTGCGGCACGCGACGCAAGCTCGGTACAATGAGACTTGGAGACAAAGGGAGGTGCTTTGATGCGTGCCAAGGAGCCGAATTCGTGGGAGGTGAAACGCCGCGAGTTCCTCGTTCAGTCGGCGGCCGGTGCGGCGCTGATCTTGGCGAGCGCATCAGCGGATTGTGCCGCAGGCGAAGACGCGCGGGAAAGCGAGAGCCGGAAAGTGAGGGAACCGATGTCCGCCGAGGAGTTCCGCGAGAAGGTGCTGCAGTGCCTGGGCGGGCCCTGGCCGCAGCCGTGCGAATTAAAGCCCGTGCTGCGGGAGACGATCCGCCAAGACGGCTATCGCATCGAGTCCGTGTTCTACGAAGTCGAGCCGGGCGATCGCGTGCCGGCCATGCTGCTGGTGCCCGACGGAGTCGATGCGAGCCATCCCGCGCCGGCGGTGGCGATCTGGCACCAGCACAACGGCGAATGGCACTTGGGCAAGACCGAGCCGGCCGGCTTGGCGGGCAACCCGATGCACCACACGGGCGTAGCCCTGGTGCGCGAGGGCTATGTCGTGCTGTGCCCCGACGCATTGTGTTTCGAGGAGCGGCAGAGTCCGGAACTGAAGGGTGGGAACTTCGAGCGGTTCGAGTTCCTGCGGTACGTCGTGGCGGGCAAGTGCATGGCCTGGAAGAACATCCTCGACATGCGGCGGGCCGTCGACTACCTCTGCCAGCGGCCGGAAGTAGACAAGAACCGGCTCGGCTGCTACGGCCATTCGATGGGTTCGACGCACACGTGGCTGGTCGGCCCGTGGGAACCGCGGCTGAAATGCCTGGTCGG
>CAYUFW010000048.1:0-2416 GCA_964443915.1 uncultured Pirellulaceae bacterium | reverse complement strand
CAACTGCTGCTTGCCGACCTACGCCGCGATTCACCGCACGCACCTGTTGCACTGCTTCCCGAACTTCATACCGGGGTTGTTCCAGTACGGCGACACGCCGGACATCGCAGCCCTGATCGCTCCCCGCGCGTTGCACCTGAACTTCGGGGAACTGGACGGCGGCAGCCCGATTCAGGAAGTCCGGGAAGGCGTGCAGCGGATCGCGCGGGCGTACCAGGAGGCCGGCGCGGCCGAGAACTTCAGCCACTACATCGAAGAAGGAGCGGGGCACGTGCTCTCGCCCGAGATGTGGCGGCGAACGCGGGAATGGTTTGCCAAGCATTTGAAAGAGCCCGGATCGGCGTCCGGCTGATTCGCGGCCGAGCCCGGTCGCGGCTCGATCCGTCTTCTCATTGCATCTCGTCGCCAACACAAGGAACACGATCATGGCCAACCAGATTTTCCATCGGCGGGTCCAGGACGTGATGCGGAAACACGTGGTGACCGTCAACGCGCAAGACACGGTTCACGATGCCCTGGAGTTGATGTTGGAGAACAAGGTTTCCGCCCTGCCGGTGGTCGATCATCTCGGGCACTGCGTCGGCATCCTTTCCGGACGTGATTTCGTGGACATGACGCACGACTTGGACGAGGATTTCCACGAGGCGTCCCACGAGAGCGAGGTTTGGTGGGGCGCGTTCATCCGCAATTTGAGCGAGAACATCGGCGACCAGAGCGTCATGGACCTGATGACCGAGGAAGTGATCTCGGTGTCTGCGGACGATCTCCTCGTCCACGCCGCCCGCACGATGCTCGACGCCCGCGTCCATCGGCTGCCGGTGCTCGACGGCGAGCACCGCATCTTGGGCATCATTTCGATGACCGACGTGTTGCGGGCCTTTGTGGAGGCCGCCGGACATCACTAACCATCGTTCGAGAAGAATCTGTCCGGTCTTCCGTGGCGTAAGCTTCCCGCTTGCGGCAGATACTGGCATCGCAAGCTGGAAGCTTACGCCACTTGTCCCTCGAACGATGCCAAGCGGCCAAATGGGCTGGCAGTTTTCGCGGCCGCAACATAAGATAACAGCTGATGACCCCGCGAGCCCGGCCTTTCATTCGTTTATGACCCGTTCGTCTGCCCGCCGATCCCCACCTTCCCCGGAGGTGCCTGCCGCCGCGTCACCCGCGCCCTCCGGGCGTGCCGAGACTCTTTATGACGCCTCCTTTTGGAAGGCGTTCTTGGCCAATTCGTTAATCACGGTCGGTGTGGCCGTGCTGTACCGGTACGCGGATTTCGTCACGCTGCTGGGCGGCACGGAGCTGCACCTGGGCTGGATCGTCGGCATCGGCATGTTGGGCAGTTTGTCGATCCGGCTGTTCGTTGGTTCCTGGATCGACCGTTATGGACCGCGATTGGTGTGGCTGTGCGCGCTGGTCTTGTTGGCCTGTGTCTGTTTCGGGCATCTGGTCGTGGTCCGTTTTCCGGACGCCCGGATCCAGCAGCCGGCGGTGGCGGCCTACTGCACCGTTCTGCGGATCGCCATGTGGTGCGCGATCGCGGGCATTTATGCCTCGTCGATGATCTTCATCTCCAGCCGAGTGCCGGTGATCCGGATGGCCGAGTTGCTGGGCATGCTGGGGACTTCCGGGTTTTTCGGCGTGATCGCAGGGGTCTGGCTGAGCGACTCGTTGCTGAGCGGCATGGCGCATTCGACGACGGCCATTGAGCGGATGTTTTTGGCGGCGGGTTGCCTGTCGCTGGCCGCGTTTGCATCAGCGTATTGGGCCACCAGCGGATACGTCCATCCTGTTCCGCGGCGCCGCCCGCCGCTGTGGGGCTTGATCCGGCGCTATCATCCGGGCCGAATCATGGTCATGGGCGTGGCGATGGGCTTCGGACTGGGACTGCCCTCCACGTTCGTGCGGACGTACGCGGCCGAGTTGCACATCCCGCGCATCGGATGGTTCTTCACGGTCTATGCTGTCACTGCCATCGTGACGCGCGTGGTGGCGCGGCGATTGCCGGAGCGGTATGGCTTGCGTCCCGTGGTCTTGACCGGTTTGGGCCTCGTGATGGCGAGCCAGTTCCTGTTCCTGCTGGTCCACAGCGAGTGGGCGTTGATGATTCCCAGCGTCACGTACGGCATCGGGCACGCGATCCTGTTCCCGGCGGGCTTTGCCGAGGGCTGCTGCACGTTTCCGCCCCGCTATCGCGGCTTGGGGACGTCGCTGATGCTGGCCACCTATGACGTCGGGTTGCTCATCGGAGCGCCGACGGCAGGGCTGCTGGTGCATTGTGGACAGGCATTGGGCTGGCCGGGCTATCCGACGATGTTCGTGGGCGTCTCGATCCTGCTGGCGCTGGCCACCGGCGTCTACACCACCGCTCCCCGTCAGGTCAAGCCGCGCCGACGCCGACGCTTGTCGAGTCCGGCTG
>CAYUFW010000047.1:33515-34957 GCA_964443915.1 uncultured Pirellulaceae bacterium | reverse complement strand
AGAGGATCGGCAACTATCCCGGCGTGACGGTCGAAAAGAAAACCGGCAGCCTGGACATTGACGGCCAGCCTTTCGAATTGATCGACTTGCCCGGCACCTACAGTCTGGCTCCGCGCTCGCCGGACGAAATGGTCGCCGTCGATGTTCTGCTGGGGCGCGGCGACGAGGCCGCTGCTCCGGACGTGATCTTGTGCATCGCCGATGCCAGCACGCTGGAGCGAGGCCTGTACTTGCTGAGCCAAGCGTTGGAATTGGGCAGGCCCGTCGTCCTGGCACTGAACAAGATGGATTTGGCGGCCGACGCCGGCCTCGCTCTGAATCTCGGCCTGTTGCGCGATCGCTTGCGCATTCCGGTCGTCCCGCTGCAGGCCCACCAGGGCATCGGACTGGCGGAACTGAAACGCGAACTGAACCAGGCCGTTGGCAGTGAATCCCCTCCGGCCAGCGCTCCGTTTCCGGACGTTTTTGGCGAGCAAGTCGCTTTGTTGGCGCGGGAGGCTGGCCGAGGCGGAAAGGCACCGCCGCCACGCTACCTGATCGAGCGCCTGTTGTTGGACATCGGGGGCTATCTGGAACAGGCCCAACCGCCGATCGCCGACGCCGGGCTCTTGGAGTTGGTTCAGGACGCCCGCCAACGGCTGGCACAGGCGGGCTGCCCGGCGCCGGCCGTGGAGGCCATCGCCCGCTACGATTGGGTCGCCAACGTCTTGGACGGCACGGTGAGCCGATCCGGCCAGTCGCGAGTGACGGTCAGCGACCGCGTGGACATGGTGTTGACGCACAAGCTCTGGGGCACGTTGATCTTCGTCCTGGTGATGCTGCTGGTCTTTCAGTCGATCTTCGTCTGGGCCACGCCGCTGATGGACGCCCTGGACGTCGCCATGGGGACGCTCAGCGGCCGCCTTACCGCGGTCATGCCGGAGGGCGTACTGCGGTCCCTGATCGTCGACGGCGTGGTCGCCGGCGTGGGCGGCGTGCTGGTCTTTCTGCCGCAGATCTTGATCTTGTTCGGCTTCATTGCGGTGCTGGAAGAGTGCGGCTACATGGCCCGTGCGGCGTACCTGATGGACGGACTCATGTCGCGGATCGGCCTGAGCGGCAAGTCGTTCATCCCGCTGCTGTCCTCGTTCGCCTGTGCGGTGCCCGGCGTGATGGCCACGCGGGCCATCGAAGACCGCCGCGACCGACTGGTCACGATCCTGATCGCGCCGCTGATGAGCTGCAGCGCGCGGCTGCAGGTGTACTCGCTGCTGATCGCGGCGTTCATTCCGGACGAACGCTATCTGGGCGGCTGGGTGCGGCTGCAGGGGATCACGTTGCTGGCCATGTACCTGATCGGCATCGTCGTGGCGGTCCTCGTCGCGCTGGTGTTGCGGTGTACGGTGCTGCGGGGCGAAACGCCGTCGTTCGTCATGGAGCTGCCCAGTTACAGGCTGCCGTCG
>CAYUFW010000047.1:24910-33404 GCA_964443915.1 uncultured Pirellulaceae bacterium | reverse complement strand
CGGCACGCTGATCGTGGCGGTTGCCGTCGTGGTCTGGGCGGCGGCCTATTTTCCGCACAATCCGCGGGTGGAGCAGGAGGTGCGCGGGCGGTACGCGGAGCAGATCCAGCAATTCGACGACCGCACGTCCGCCGATGGGCGAGCGGAGAAGGACGCCTTGGAGCGGCGGATTGACAACGAGGTCGCGGCGGCGTACATGGAGCAGAGCTTCCTGGGGCGGGCCGGCAAGCTCGTCGCGCCGCTGGTCCGGCCGCTGGGCTGGGACTGGCGGATCGGCTGCGCCGTGATCGCCTCCTTCCCGGCCCGCGAAGTCGTGATCAGCACGTTGGGCGTGATCTACCAGTTGGGAGGCGAGGAGGATGCGGCTTCGCCGTCGCTGCGCCAGACGCTGCGCACTGCGACGTGGCCGGGGTCCGCGCAGCACGTGTTCAACGTGCCCGTGGCCCTGTCGATCATGGTCTTCTTCGCCCTCTGCGCCCAGTGCGCCGCGACGCTGGCCGTGATCCGCCGCGAGACGAACAGCTGGCGCTGGCCGGTGTTCACCTTTGTCTACATGACGGCGCTGGCCTATGTGGGCGCGCTGGTGACGTATCAAGTGGGGATGTTGTTTACCGGATAGACCATGCCAGACGCGCAGCAGCTGTTGACACTGGCCATCGTCCTTGCCGCCATCGGCTATCTCGTCGGCCGCGTTTGGAGACGGCTGTCGGGCCGGCGCGTCGCCGGCTGCGGATCGTGCTCCCGCTGTGCCGGCGCGGCCGATGACCGTTCGCCAGCCGCCAGACCATTGATCCCGCCGGAGACCTTGATCGCTTCGGCGACGCGACACGACAAGGGGCAACCCCTCCCGGGCCCGTAGCGTTCCCGCCTCGTTTTTTCCGCATCCCACTGCACCTCGTCATCCGTGCCTCGGCATTGCCATCCGTGCAAATGGACCAGAAGGCAGCGGAGCACGGATGGCAAAGCCGGGGCACGGATGACAGAGGGTATGATCCCCAGCGAGATCTCAGCGTTTTCCCGCTTCGACGTCCCTCTTGGCATCCAGCTCCTTCAGTCCCGCGCGGATGGTGGCGGCGATTTGGCGGCCGGTTTCCTGGCGTTTGGCGGTGGCCGGGTCGGCGGCGGGGGTTCCTGCGGACTTCCAGGCGGCCAACAAGTGTTCGCCGTTGCCGCCAGCGGACCAGCCGGTGAAGAGGACGCCCAGCATTTTTTCGGTGGCGTCTTTGCGGGCAGCGAATCAAGGCGACCGCCGCGTCGGGGTTCTTCCACGGCGCCGGCAGCACGCGGAATCCTTGCTGCTGGAAGAACCGCACCGACGGGTAATCCTCCCGCAGTTCGTAATGCCAATCGCACAGGATGATGTCCTTGGGGATGCGGTCGAGGGCCCGGTGCGAACCCGTCTCGCTCGCTTCCCAGGAGCCGTACTTGAACACCGAGGCATCCAGCAGCCGGTCGCCCCACATCGCCATCTCGACGCCCTTCTCCTTGACCAGATGCCGGTGCAGCCGGTTGACCACGCCGGCAAACAGCTCGCCCTTGTCCTTGCCGCGGCAGCGCGGACACTTGTCGTCGCCGATCAGGAACACCTCGTCCATGCCGACATGGATGGCGTCGGCATCGAAGGCATCGATCAGTTCGTCGAGCAGATCGAAGACCACCTGGTCGACCTCGGGCAGCGACGGGCACCACTCCCGGCAGTAGATGCCCTTGTTGTCCGCCGGGACGTGCGGCGTTTCGTCGAATTGGGGATACTTGGCGAGCAGCGCCCCCGTGTGGCCGGCCCACGATTGGTGGCCCAGGCAGTTGAACAGCGGAATCAGGCGGATTCCGTGTTGGCGGCACAGGGCCGCGAACTCGCGGGCCTGAGCCTTGTCCAGCCCGCGGCACTCCAATTCCGGGTGCGACTGGAAGCGGAATCCGTAATTGACTTCCAAGACGAGCACGTTCATGCGGGCGGGCACCATCAGCGTGGTGAGCAGTTCCTTGGTCACATCCATCCGCTGCGGTTGCGGTCCGATCAAGTGCAGGGCTCGCCACGTGGGGTTGTTCTTCTGCCAGTTTTCCAGCCACGCGCGGGAGGCGGGTTCGGCCGCCAGACCTGCGGCGGCTTGGCCAAGGGCGACGACCGCTGTCGCCACGACCTGCCAGATGGGGTGAATTCTTGTCATGGATGGGTTCTCCAAAAGCGTTGCGATGGGAAGAAAAAACGGCTCGCCACGCCAATGGTGACGAGCCGTCTACTGGTTGAACGACGGCGGCGAGGCAATGGTTGGTCAGGCTTCGACGCTGATCGCGCCCGACGGGCAGCCATCGGCGGCTTCCTGGGTTGCCTGCTCCAAGTCCGCCGGGACCGGGTTGATCTTGACCTCGACGACGCCCGCATCGTTCATGGCAAAGACGTCCGGGGCCACTTCTTCACAAACGCCGCAGCCGGAGCACAGCGTTTCATCAACGGTAACCTTCACAAGCTCCTCCTTTCGAGAATCTGAACGTAACCGGGTTACGGTAGAATTAGCAATGAAGATACACCAAGAGACGGCGTTGTCCAGGGGCGGTTAACGTGCGAATTCGTTGTTGGCTGGCTGGTCCCGAAGGCCGCCTTTTCGGAAAAAGCCGGGTATCTTACAACTGGCACGAGTACGCGGCCAGGCAACGCAACGCCCGCTTCTTGCTGTACAATGCTGCCCAGCAGCGATGGCTGCACTGGACCCGAGGATTCTGGAAAGGAACCGCTCCGTGATGAACTTCCCCCGATTTATGCACCCAGGCGTATCCCGGCCGGCTGCGGATCGTTCCCGGCGGCCGGAATTGGCCGTCCGCCTTTGTCTGGCCGTGATCTTTCTCTGGGCGTTGCCGATCAGCGGGCTTCGGGCGGCCGAAGCCGGCGAGAACGCTGCCGCCAGCGGCGAGTTGTATGCGCGCGTCAAGCAGGCTTCGCTGGAAATCCTGGTCGACGATCACTTGAACGGCAGCGGCAGCTTGATCGATGCCAGCGGATTGGCGATTACCGCGGCGCACGTGATCGGCCGGCCGGGAAACCGCGTCGAAGTGTTGTCGCCCGTGGCGGGCCGGCGGCGGGCGGAGGTGGCGGCGGTGGATCTGGGCCATGACCTGGCGCTGCTCCGCCTCGAACCGCGTGAAGGCGGCTACCCTTTCCTGGCGTTGGCGGAGCGGTTGCCGCCGGCCGGCGCGGATCTCTTTCTGGTGGGCACGCCCGTCTTCCGTCACGCCGTCATGTTCCGGGCCATGATGGCCCGCGACGAGCCCACCTTCGAGTACCTCAACGCGGGTTACGTCCTGGTCTTGACGGTGGCAGCCAACGTTCCGTCCGGGACTTCCGGCGGGCCCTGGGTCGACCGCCAGGGAGCGCTCGTCGGCGTGCAAAGCGGCGTGATGTCGAACAATGGAACGCCCGTCGGAGTCGCCTTTGCCGGTCCGGTCGCCGCGGTTCGGCGGCTCCTGGAAACGCGGCAGAGTGCCGCCACGCCCAACGCGGGACTGGCCATCGAGGAGACCTGGCAACAGCAACGGGATTTCTTGGACCGCTTCCCGCCGCGCACCGAAGGATTGGTTGTCAAGGTCCTGCAAGCCGACGGCCCGGCTGCGCGCGCCGGGCTGAAACAATGGGACTTGATCGTGGAAGCCGAAGGCCAAGCGGTGCGGTTGCCCGACGAGTTGCTGCGGATCGTCCGGAGCAAGAAACCCGGCGAAACGCTTTCGGTCGGCGTGCTCGGACCCGACGGCACCGGCAAACGACAAGTGGCGGTGACCCTGGGCCGGCTGGAAGCAGCCTGGCCGGAGACCGCTGGCAAGTAGGCCGCCGGCGCGGGGCCGCTTACGCCTGAATCGTAGAACCGATCCTGCGCCGGAGGTCGCGGGCACGACTCCGCAGCCATTGCCGCAACAAGAACGGCCTGCACGCCAGTCGCGGCATAACCGAGCGACGGGCGATCGTCTCGCGTCAGCTTTCTCCGTCTGTCAGATATCGCTCCAGGCCGGCGTCGCGGATCTCCTCCCGACGCAGGCGGAACCACTTGACGCGTTTCGCCTCGCACGCGGGGCAGGCGGGGAAGGCGGCAGCGGACTTGGGCTTGGCGGTGCGCCGCACTCGGGCCAGGTCGCTCCAGATCAGTTCGCATTCGTCGCACATCGCGACCACCGCGTCACACCGGCCGCATCGATACAGGCACAGCAGGCCGTCGCCACAGACGGGACACGAACGAAGGTAGGGAAGGTCTTGTTCTGGCATCGGGCTTCACCTTGGAAAAGCGGTGATGACGTTCGTGGTCCCGGTCTCGATCACCAGGAAGACGCGGGTCAGCGGCGGGTGGCCGCGGGCGGCTCCCGCGCGCCCGCCCAGGTAGCCGACTCGGCGGCCCATCGGCACCGTGTACAAGCTGCGGTCGCCTTCGATCGCCGGGCGGATTTTCTTTTTCTCGATGTTCCGCCAGGCTTCGTCGATCACGCCGAAGACAACATCCGGCCCGCCGTCAAACACGCCGTGCGAGCCGTCGCGGTCCGGGATGTCGCGGGCGTGGCGGAGCACGTGTTCGACCCGCGTGCGGCCCTCCGGGTCGCGGCCTTGATACGTCAGACCCGCCGGGCTGAGCCACTTGACCGGCCCGATCTTTTTCAGCTCGACCTGGGGCGGCCCGGAGGACGGGACAGGCTTGACGCCGGCAGGTGCTGGTTCGGCAGCAGGAGAGGCAGGCTTGGCGTCCGTCGCGCTGACGATCTTGATCTGTGCCGGATCGCGCAACCGGATCTGCAGTTTGTCCCGATAGCGTTCGAGCCGGCCCGCGATTTCGACGTCCCGCCCCTGGTAGACCTCCGCCGGTTTGCCCTCCGGGAAGTTGCCCAAGTCTGCGGCAAAACAAATGACCGAGAACTCACGGTTGGCGAAGTTCAAGAAATGGTGTCCGCTGCTGTCCGAGACAGCCGTGCCGGTCACTCGCCCGTACACGGTGACATTGCGGCCAGCGAGCGAACGCAGAGCCGGGGCGTCATTGGCAAGGACCCGGATCGGTGTGTCCTCGGTGGCACCCGGCGACCAGCCGGTGCAGCCGCCCACCACCAGCGCGATGACGCCGAGGATTCGCCAAATGGTACGGTCTCGATCCATGTTGCCACCCTGTCCCTGCCGCCAGCGTTGCGGCGTATCGAGATGGTCATGCTTGTCGTCGGCAGACGTTATCCATCGAGCCCGGTCCTCCGTCAAGCCCGTACCTGTACTTCGGGCCAAGCCGCCGCCGACATGCGCCCCGCGTCATACTCGGCCGACCGCTGCTGGGCTTCGGCAATCCACTCCGCGTCAGGCAATGGCCAGTGACGGAACGATACGGATGACCAGGCGGTGGCCGATCACCCTGCCCTCACCCTGGACTGTACCCTCCGCTCTGGCCCATCCGTTTGTTCTGCCTTGGTCCCCGGATCGATGATCCGCGATGCGACACGATCACGACGCTCGTTGATGGTGGCAATTAGTTTTCGGATATCGTGCCCAGCGGCTTCTGACATCTGGTGTCGAACGCGCCGAACCTCATTGTAGCTGTCCATTTATTGTCTCCTCGCCGAGTAGCTCAAGGGGTGTTACCAATGCGGGATTGCCCAGCCCCAGTATACCATTCACACGACGGATGTGCCCAAACTTGTTCGCGTTCGCGATGTGACGGCAATTCCAACATGTCCCTTTGCTTCGGAAACTCTCCGGCCTCAAGCTCAGCCTGAACGGCAAGGCTTGAAACCAGTTCGTCGGATCCGCTCAATTCAGCGTCAAGCCACCGGCGAGTCCAGTTCTGCCGGGCTACCATTTCCGGCTCCGTACGGACATTGTGGTAGAAGCTGATGACCGTTGTTTCGAGGTAAATCCGGGCCATGACCAAGGCTTTCAAATAGCGCGGCAGAACGACCGCGTTGACCAGGCCGCGACGAGTCAACGTCACCATTCTCCCAGACCAGATCGCGGCTCTGGTCCAACGCGTAGTTCTGTCACCCCTCCCTCTGCGCTGCGCCGCGATCCGCTCGAGCCTGCCTCTTCCCGCTGACCATTCGATCAACTGCTTCCCGTTCAGACGGTGTCTCTGCATTCTCGAACATCCACCGAGATGCCCCCACAGCAGCCGTGATTTCGTCAACGATGATGTGATCGAACGTCAGCTTCCCATGCCGAATGAGCAACCAGAAATCAGAGCTGATTGTTACGGACGGCATGTTCGGAGTGCGTTCGCTCTCACAGATTGTAACCACGACAGCGTTTATCCTGTATCCGCATATGAATCTCTGTTGCGTCGAGACTTCATTGACACGTACCGGCGTTGGATCGACGATCACTGTCGTGTAGCCATGGGACGCCATGACGTTCAGAAACGCATCCCGCAACTTGGGCGAAATACTGATGCTACGGTGAATCATTGCTCGACAATGGACGCTGACTTGGGGACAGAACTTCTAATTGTGCGGCCGATTTTGCACGACCGCTCGGTTAATTGTACCATGCCAGTTAGGGTTACAACATTGAAGGGGGCAAATCCTAGCTGCGGGGAGATCTGCGGTCGGCGGTTTCGGCGAGGCCGGGAGCCCTGCGCCGAACATCGAACATCCGTCCCAGATTCACGCCAGGCCATTTAGCAGGGCCCCTCGCCGATGTCCACGTGCGACGGCCCGCTTTCCGTGCGCGGCAAAACGCCCCCGCGTGCTTGCGGGGACGCCCCAGAGTGACAACAATCTTGCCATCTGCGATGCGACGGTAACCCAAAGCGTCAGCGAGGTCGGACGAGCGAATCCCGCTCGGTAACGCTTCGCTTTACGATCCTAGAGAGTTCAGGAGTGCCGACCATGCCCAATCAGGTTTCACTTTCGCGCAGGGATTTCGTCAAGACGGCCGGGGCGGCGGGTGCCGCAGTGCTGGCGGGCGGCGCCGCACGGGCAGGGGAAGACACGGGCGTGACGCTGGCCTTGCTAGGCGCCGCGCACATGCACACGCCGATGTTCCTGCAAATGCTGCAGACACGCGAAGATGTGAAGATCGCGCACGTCTGGGATCACGACGCGGCGCGGGCCGAGAAACACGCCGCCGCGTGCGGAGCCAAGGCTGCGAAGACGGTGGCCGACGTGCTGGGCGACTCCCGCGTGGCGGGCGTGCTGGTTCTCTCGGAGACCGGCAAGCACGCCGAGTTGGCGATCGCCGCCGCCGGCGCGAAAAAACACATCTTCGTCGAGAAGCCGCTGGGCGTCGGCGCTAAGGACGCCTTCGAGATCGCCGCCGCCGTGGAAAAGGCGGGGGTGCTGTTCAATACCGGCTACCACCTGCGCGCCGCTTCGCGGAACGTGTTCGTCAAGCAGAACATCCAGCAGGGCAACTTCGGCAAGATCGTCCGCGTCCACGCGTCGTTCTGCAACGACTGCGTCCTGCAAGGGGCTTTCGACCAGGACCTGAAATGGACGGTCGATCCGCAGTGGGGCGCCCTGGGTGGTTTTGCGGATATCGGCACGCACGCGCTGGATCTGCTGATGTGGCTGGTAGGCGATGTGGAAGCCGTTTCGGCGGACATTCGGTCCGTCACCAACCGTTACCCGAACTGCGACGAGATCGGACAGGGCCTGCTGCGGTTCGCCGACGGGATCACGGGCACCATTTCCGGGAGCTGGATCGAGCCGGAGAATCCGGTCAGCTTGCTGGTCTCCGGCACCGAAGGCCATGCGGTGGTGTTAAACGACCGGCTGTATCTCCGCACCAAGAAGGTCGAGGGCGCCGACGGTGCCCGCCCGTGGATGAAACTCGCGCCTCCGCTGGACCACCCCCTGCTGCAGTTCGTCAGCGCCGTCGCCGGCCAGAAGGACTTGCCCCTGGTCGCGGTGCGCGAGGCGGCGGCGCGCGTCACCGTGATGGAGGCCCTGTACAAGTCGGCCCGCGAGCGCAAGTGGGTGACGGTGGAGTAGGCCGGGCAGGACTCTGCGCCTCGTGGCCCAACTGCCCTCCCTCCGCGACGGCAGCACGGCTCACGGGCCCGTCTGCGGGTAAGGCTCAGCGTTGTCCAGCGGGGGTTGTTCGCCGTCGGGAAGGGTTGTCGCTGTTGCCTTCTCGGATCGCGCCGTGTTCGCCAGGGCCGCCGGGCTGACAGCGACCGGCCCGGCGATCAGTTCCGGGACGCTGAACGTCTTCAAGAACGAATCGTAGAACTCCGGGTTGCGCTGCGGGACCACGAACGGCTTGTGGGCCCGGCCGGCCGTGTCGACATAGCTCAGGTAGCATCGGGTGAAGGTCCCCCCCTGACGTTTGCTGCTGAAGGCGATCCAGCGGGAGTTGCTCGACCAGGAATGCCACGACTCGGAGAACTCGCTGTTGATCGGCGGTTTGCCGTAGGCGCCGGTCGCCAGGTCCAGCAGGTACAGATCGCTGCTTGGCTGAAACGCGGGAAAGCACCCATAGGGGCACATGCAGAACAGGACGAACCGGCCGTCGGGCGAAATCCGCGGCAAGAGGATGCTGAGGCCC
>CAYUFW010000047.1:18997-24900 GCA_964443915.1 uncultured Pirellulaceae bacterium | reverse complement strand
ACGGTTTCGGGAGTGCCCCATCGGTCGCTGCGGAGGTCGTAGGCGACTCGCATCAGATCGTACTGGACCTCGGCGTATCGTTCCGGCGGCACGTCGCCGCTGTCCGACCAGAGACGCCCGGCGCGGCAGTAGTACAGCCAGCGTCCATCCGGCGACCACGCCGGATAGGTCGCCAGTTGCCGGCTGTCGGACGCGCCGGGCACCCGTTTCGAGACGTGGCCGTCCAGCCGGTGGTACGCCAACGCTGACTCCAGATCGAGCACGTCGCGAACCTCGTCGCGTGCCCCGTGAAAAAACTGGCGGACCTGGTTCGTCGAGTAAGCGATCAATCGCCCACTTGGATGCCAGGCGGTGTAGCCGAAGGCGGCGTCCAGCTTGGTCACGGTTCCGTCGGCAGCCAGGAGCGTCGCCGAGCCGTAGCGTCTGCTGCGCAGCCCAAGGGCCATCCGGTGCGGGGCGTGGGCGGAGAAACTGTGGCAATTGAGGCAGGCCACGTCCAGCGACGTACCTTCCAGGACCGGGGATTCGTCGAACGTGGCCAGACAGCGCTGTCGGATGGAAACCTCGTGCCATTGGTTGTACACGGGCGGGAGCAGGCGGTACACGAGATGGCTGTCGATCTCCTCCGGGGCCACGCGGTTGACAATGGCCTCGTAGCGCCGCCAGTGTCCGTCAGCCTCGGCAGAGATTTCCCAACGCAGGACTTGGCCCCGGTTAGCGTCCACGAGTCGCCGCCACGGTCCCGGCGGGATCCGGATCGTGGGCGACCGACTGACAACTTCCACCGCCGTTCCCGCCGTGCCCCGCAGACTCACCACGAACCGCCGGCCGTCCTCGCGGATGGCGAAGTTCAAGGGCGCGATATTCGGGGGCAGGACAATCCCCGTATAGTCTGGAGAGATTCGCGGCCGCCGTGGCACGGTCTCGGATGTTTCCACCGCCCGACGGACGGGCCGCAGCGTCCAGACGGCGCCCGCGACGGTCACCGCGAGCACGACGGCCAGCCAGCCGGAGCAGCCCAATCTTCCGCGCATCCTGTCACCGCCCCGACACGCCGTACGTGGCAAAAAAGAAGAAGGAATCGCTCAACCCGGCCGCCAGTGCGGCCTTGCTCGCCTCGCGCGGGTCCGCCGCAGCCGCACAAATCCGCCGGAATTCCCGAGCCCGGCGGAGGACCTCCGGATCCAGCTGCCCGCCGGGGCCCGCCACCTGTCCGGCGACTCCGCCGTGCATCACCAACGCCTCCTGATAGTGCCGGGGAACTCGGCGGTAGCCAAGTTCCTGCAGGCGCGGCAGGTGCTCCGCGATCTTGTCCGGACGCGCCGCCGACAGATAATGGGCCATGAGCAGCTCGAAAGCCATTCTGTTCTCCGGGTTCTTGTCGAGCAGGGCCTGCAAGCAGTCCTCCACGGTTGCCTCGGAGAGGACGAGGTTCCGCTCGCTCATGTTCTTGCGGATCCGCGACACCCGCGGGTCGCTTTCCAGTCGAGGATCCGCCTGCAGCATTCTGAGCATGTCCCGCGCCGACCGGCGGTGGAAGAGATGCTTTTCCAACGCCTTCAGGAAAATGGCGGCCGTCTCCGACCGGCCTTTGACGGCATTGATCACCGCTAACTGCTCCAGGACGGCGGGGTGCTCCCCCGAGGCCGCCAACGCCTCATACGCACAGCGCTCCGCGTGGTTGACCTGCCCCAACTCCAGAAACAGCCGGCTCTCCTGGTAGGCGCTTCCCCGATCCCGCTGGGGCTTCGGCGTGTAGTACAGATCGACGCCCGGCCGCTGAGGATACGAGAACATTTCGTCGCCCAGTCGCCCCGTATGATACAGCGCCAGCATCGTGTTGCGATGGCAGCGGACGGTGTAGAATCCGGCCGGCAAACGGTCGACGGCGCGCAGGACCTCCGTCCATCGGCCTTGTTGCGAATCCCAATCGATCTCCAGCACGCTTCGGGTCAGTGCGTCCTGGGAGATCCAGGCGGCCGTGCCAAGGGCCAGAAAGAATGTCGCCACCGCCGCCGCGCGGACCGAACCGCGGGAAAGCGGGAAAGACCGCGGTTCTGGCCCCCCCGGCATGGCCGCCGGCGCTGAACGGCGCCGGCCCACGGGAGCCGCCGTGCGCAGCCGGGCAGCGCCCCACAAGACGGTCCCGGCGAGCACGGTGGGAAAGAACAGGTAGAGCGCCAGCGTCAGCGACCATCTTCCCGGCGGAACGCCAGGGTCCGCCAACCAGCCGCCGCCGTAGGCAGTCGCCAGCGGAAGACCGGACCACAGGGCCGCCCCCCAGGGCACGGCGGCGGCCCCCAGCACGGCCGCGGCAGCAATCGGCTTTCGGCCTCCGCGCACGAGTTCGTCCACGGCCACCAGGATTGGAAACAGCAAGCTCCCAGCCCCCGCCAGCCAGTAGAGCGCCAGGAACGTGAGCAGCAATGCCGGCAGTTGCCGTGCCGGAGACGGCGGAGCCAAGCGGACGTAGACGGCATGGGCTGCCAAGGCCGCGAGCAGCGACAGCATGGCATGGACGGGATGATTATAGCCGCTGTACATGACCAGAACGATCGCCGCCGGGACGTACCGCAACACGACGTCTCGGCTCCGACCGCCGCGACGGACAACGGAATCGGCACAAAGAACCGTCCCCCAGGCAAGCGCCGTGACGGTCAGGGCGCCCAGCCAACTGCAGGCGCAACACTGCGACAACAGACGTGCCAGATACTCGACCGGTCCGCCGACGCGGCTCAGGTGTTCCTGCAGGAACGCCCAGTCCGTGTGGAAGGAAAACCGCTGATAGAAGCTCTGGATGCCAAGGCTGTGATGGACCAGACGAGGATCGACGACCCGCCAAACGTACAGATAGAACAGGACGAGGAACACCGCGGTATCCACCTGGAACCGCGGAACCTCCGGGGCTTTCGCAGCGGTACGACTAGTCACGGCCGTCAGTTCAGCCAGGGTCAGAGTTTCTCGAGGAGCCCCTTGGCGATCCCCGCGCGGGCCTCAGGCGCCGCCTGTTCGAGTTCCTGCAGCCCTTTCTCCAGGATGCCGGCCTTGGCTGGATCGGCCTTGCGCAGGTCCTCGACCATCTTGGCGAAGGACGTCGCTTCGCTGCCCAGAGGCTGACCGCCGGCGTAGTTCTGCAGGACCGATTTGGGCAAGGTCAGCGGATCCGTCGCCACCTTGATCTCGATCACTTCTTCCTTCACGGCACCTCCGCAGCCAAACACGGCTACGCCGCCCAACAACGCGACAAGGACCAGGCAGCTCCGAATCATGGTCGTCTCTCCGATCAAGTAGTGAATGGCACTCTAACGCAGAATCCTTCCCGCGCCGACGGCGCGGAGGCAGGACCGAGATCCGCCGCAGCGGACAGGAAAGGCCGGTGCGCAGCATCGACTCGGCACAGCTCAGTACGTCCCGAGCGGCTCGCCGTCCAAGCGGTTGCCAAGACGCTGGAAGGTGAGCACGTTGACGTCGCTGCTGATAAACCGGACCGACGCGTCGCCCAACACCGCGTTCACGCCGCCGGGATGCATGCTGCGGGGCGGAATAATCCCGTTGCCCCAGTCGTGGGCGCCGCCGGGGCAACAGCCGCCCCCGGCGCTGGGATAGGCCCAATTGGGCGGGGCGGCCGTCGTCAACGTCGACTGGGCGGCGGCGTACCAGCCCCACATCGTACCGTTGTTCGACCGCGATCCGCTCGGCGCCGTCCGGGCCGCGTTGCCGATGGCACCCAATTCCGCCGCGGTCGGGAAATCCTTGTTGGCCACCGAGGTGAACAACCCGTCGTTCGTGTAGAAAATATCGTAAGGAAATTTGGCCGTGCTGCCCGTGAGCCCCGAACCGGACAGGATTTCCGAGGCCATCAGCACATTCGAAAGCCCGTCAATCACGTCGGCCATGTAGCGGTCATATTGGTAGGCGATGATTCCGTTGAAGGCGTTTCCCGCCCAATTCGTGTACACCGAACTCCCCGTGGACCAGGCGTAGTTGGTGCCCGGACCGTCCCAGCCGTTCGCATGGCTTCCTCGCCTGGGGGCCGCCTGGGCCGAGGGGCAATGGAAGGTGGGAACGTCGGTATTCAGCAGGGTATTGTAGAACCAACTCCAGTTCGTGCTGCGTTCCGCGGAAGTGGAATTCGCGGTGCTCTCGTAGGTCTTGGCTTGCTCGTAGATAGGGGCCTGCTCCATGAACGGCAGCAGATGGTAGTTGACACTGACGGCTTCCCAGGCGTTGTTGCCGATTTGCAGATAGTTCCGCGGGAACTTCTTGTAAGTGTCGTGGAAGTTGTGCATCGCGACGCCGAGTTGCTTCAGGTTATTGGTACACTGGCTGCGGCGGGCGGCTTCGCGGGCCGCCTGGATGGCGGGCAACAAGAGGGCCACCAGAATGCCGATGATCGCGATCACCACCAGGAGTTCGACCAGCGTAAAGCCTCGGGACGGTCGCCTGCCGGAATCAACCCGGACAGGGAATGAGGACGGCTCGAAACGGCACATCATGGCAAGTCTCCACTCAGAGGAAGAAGGAAGGAGGGAAGCCGGCAAGCAGGCAAAAACGGGAAAATCAAGTGAATGGACCCCAATATAATTGCCGTCGCCGACTCGAGCAAGACCGGCAGAAGATGTCCCGCTGGCGGATCTCTCGTCTCCGCCGCCTCCCCCGTCCTAGCTACTCAATCCCCGCGTGGTAGGCTTGCAGGCTTTTGACGTGACCGCGGCCGGCGCGGTAGGCGGCGATGCCCTTGGCAGCGGCGTGAGCGGCGGCCAGAGTCGTGATGTAGGGCACCTTGCGCTTGATGGCCGTGGTGCGGATGTAGGCATCGTCGGCCTGCCCGATCTTGCCCCGCGGCGTGTTGATCACCAGCTGGATCTCGCCGTTCACCAGGGCATCGACGATGTTCGGGCGGCCTTCGCGCATCTTCAGGATGCACTCGGAGACCACGCCGTTTTCCGTCAACAGCGCGTGCGTGCCCTGGGTGGCCTTGATGCGGAAGCCCAATTCGGCAAAGCGGCGGGCGACGGCCAGCACGTCGGACTTGTCCCGGTCCGCCACGGTGATCAAGACCGTGCCCTCCAGCGGCAGCGGCGGCTGGGCGGCCTCCTCGGCTTTGAAGAACGCCAGGCCGAAGGAATCCGCCATGCCCAGCACTTCGCCCGTCGAACGCATCTCCGGGCCCAGCAGGGGGTCGACGCCGTGGTACATATTGAACGGGAACACGGCCTCCTTGACCCCGAAATGCGGGATGTGACCGTGCCGCAGGCCCAACTCGCCGAGCTTCTTGCCGAGCATCAATTGCGTGGCGATGCGAGCCATCGGGATGTTGCAGACCTTGGACACCAGCGGCACGGTGCGCGAGGCGCGGGGATTGGCTTCCAGGATGTAGACCGTGTCCTTGTGAATGGCGTACTGGATGTTGATCAGGCCGACGACGTTCAGTTCCAGGGCGATGCGGCGCGTGTAGTCGTTGATCGTCTGCAGGTGCTTCGGCGGAATGCTGACGGGCGGAATCACGCAGGCGGAATCGCCCGAATGGATCCCCGCCAATTCGATGTGCTCCATCACCGCCGGCACGAACGCATCGCTGCCGTCGCAGATTGCGTCGGCCTCCGCTTCGATGGCGTTCTCCAGGAACTTCTCGATCAGGATCGGCCGCTCCGGCGCGACGTCCACGGCGGCGGCGACGTAGCGTTCCAGCATCTCCTGGTCGTAGACGATCTCCATTGCCCGCCCGCCCAGGACGAACGACGGGCGGACGATCAACGGATAGCCGATCTGGTGGGCGATGGCCAAGGCCTCGTCCAGCGTGCTGGCCATGCCCGATTCCGGCTCCGGGATCCCCAGCTTGCGCATCATCTGGCGGAACCGGTCGCGGTCTTCGGCCAGGTCGATGGCATCCGGCGAGGTGC
>CAYUFW010000047.1:2318-18987 GCA_964443915.1 uncultured Pirellulaceae bacterium | reverse complement strand
GGCGTCTGGCCGCCGAACTGCACGATCACGCCTTCCGGCTTTTCCTTCTCGTAGATCGCCAGGATGTCCTCGACGGTCAGCGGCTCGAAGTACAGTTTGTCGGCCGTGTCGTAATCGGTCGAAACCGTCTCCGGGTTGCAGTTGACCATGATCGATTCCAGCCCCTCGTCGCGGATGGCAAACGCGGCGTGGACGCAGCAGTAGTCGAACTCGATCCCTTGGCCGATGCGGTTGGGGCCGCCGCCCAGGACCATCACCTTGCGGCGAGCGGAGACGGTCGTCTCGTCGGGCGCGTTGTAGCTGGAGTAGTAATAGGCCGCGTTTTCCACGCCGCTGACGTGTACCGGATGGAAGCCCGGTGTCAGCCCCAAGGATTTCCGCTGCTCGCGAATCTCGCGTTCGCTCACACCCAGCAGCCGCGCCAGGTAGCGGTCGGAGAAACCGTTTTTCTTGGCGCGCGTCAGCAACGCGTCGGGCAGCCGCCGGCCTTGGCAGCCCACGATCTCCTGTTCCAACTCGACCAGTTCCCGCATCTGTTCGATGAACCAAGGCTTGATGTGCGTCCTGTCCGAGAGCGTCTGGACGTCGGCGCCCTTGCGGAGCGCCTCGTACACCTGGAACTGGCGCTCGCTGGTCGGCTGGGCCAGCATGCCCAACAGTTCGTCCAGCGACTTCTTCTGGAAATCCTTCGCGCCGCCCAGTCCGTGGCGGCCGATTTCCACCGAGCGGATCGCCTTGTGGAAGGCCTCTTTGTACGTCTTGGCGATGCTCATCACTTCGCCGACCGCCAGCATCTGCGTGCCCAGCCGGTCCTGCAGGCCGGCGAACTTCTCGAACGTCCAGCGGCAGAACTTGACCACCACGTAATCGTCCCAAGGCGTGTACTTCTCCAGCGTGCCGTCCCGCCAGTACGGGATCTCGTCCATGGTCAGCCCGCCGGCCAGCAGCGACGACACGTAGGCGATGGGAAACCCCGTCGCCTTGGAGGCCAGCGCCGAGGACCGCGACGTGCGCGGATTGATCTCGATCGCCAGCACGCGGCCGGTCTTCGGATCGTGGGCGAACTGGATGTTTGTGCCGCCGATCACGCCGATGGACTCGACGATGTCGTACGAGTGCTTCTGCAGCCGCTGCTGCAACTCCGGTGAGATCGTTAGCATCGGCGCCACGCAGTACGAGTCGCCTGTGTGGATGCCCATCGCATCCACGTTCTCGATGAAACAGACCGTGATCATCTGGTTCTTGGCGTCCCGGACGACCTCCAATTCCAGTTCTTCCCAGCCCTCGACCGACTCCTCGATCAGCACCTGGCCGATCATGCTGGCCGCCAGCCCGCGGCCCGTGACCAGCCGCAATTCCTCCAGGTTGTAGACCAGCCCGCCGCCGGTGCCGCCCATCGTGTAGGCCGGGCGGACCACGGCCGGCAGCCCGATCCGCTGGACGATCTGCTCCGCCTCCTCGACGCTGGCTGCAATCTCGCTCCGCGGCAATTCGATGCCCAGCCGGTTCATCGTGTCCTTGAACACCTGGCGGTCCTCGCCCCGCTCGATGGCGTCCACCGGCACGCCGATCACTTGCACGTTGTATTTTTCCAGCACTCCCCGCCGAGCCAGCGCGGAGGACAGGTTCAGCCCCGTTTGGCCGCCCAGGTTGGGCAGCAGTGCGTCCGGCCGCTCCTTCTCGATGATCTCCGCCATCCGCTCCACGTTCAGCGGCTCGACGTACGTCACGTCCGCCATGCTGGGATCGGTCATGATCGTCGCCGGATTGCTGTTGACCAGCACGATCTCGTAGCCCAGCCGGCGGAGCGCCTTGCAGGCCTGGGTCCCGGAATAGTCGAATTCGCAGGCCTGACCGATCACAATCGGCCCGGAGCCAATGATCATCACCTTGCGGATATCTGGTCGCTTTGGCACGGTCGCGCCCTTTTCTTTCTTCTTGCTTAACGCGGCCCGCGGCCGCAACCAAAGGAGAACGGATTTCGATCCGTTCGGAACGGAACTGGATTTGTTCGGAACGGAGTCAATTCCGTTCTACGGGTCTCACACGTATTCAATGGTGGCGGGCGGTTTGGGCGTCAGGTCGTACAGGCAACGGTTCACGCCGGGCAAATCGGTGATCCGCTGGCAAATCCGCCGCAGCTTGGGCCAAGGCAGTTCGACGGCCGTGGCCTCACGGGCGTCAAGGCTGTCGATACAGCGGACCACGATGATGTCCCCGAATTCCCGGCGATGGTTGCGGATCCCGGTGGCCTTGTCCTGCAGCAGGACGGCCATGTACTGGAAGGCCCTCGTGCCGGCCAGTTCCTCTTCGACCACGGCCGTCGCCGCGCGCACGGTCGCCAGCCGCTCGGGCGTGACTTCGCCGACGATCCGCGTCGCCAGCGCGGGGCCGGGGAACGGGATCCGCGCGGTGATGCCCGGCGGCAAGCCCAATTGCCGGGCGACCTCGCGGACGCCGTCTTTGCGCAGCGTTTGCAGCGGCTCCAGCACCTGGTATCCGTACTCTTGCTCCGGGTCGATCCCGATTTGAGCCAGGATATTGTGCTGGCGCTTGATGCCCGCCATGGTCTCTTCGATGTCGGTCAGGATCGTGCCGTGCAGCAGGAATCTGGCCCCCGTCTCGCGGACCAGGCGACCGAACACCTGACGATAGAAGGTCGAGGTGATCGCGTGACGTTTGTCTTCTGGGTCCGTCAGGCCGGCCAGGGCGCCGAGGAACTCCTGCCGCGCATTGATGCGCTGGACCGGAATGCCCAGTTCGGCGAACGTCTGGACGACGAACTCCGGCTCGCCGTCCCGCATCAGGGCGTTGTCGATAAACACGGTTTTCAGGCGATCGCCCAGGGCGCGATGCCCCAGCACGGTGACCACCGAACTGTCCACGCCGCCGCTTAGGGCATTGATGGCCAATCCGTCGCCGACGGCCTGGCGGATCGAGTCAACTTGCTCGTCGATAAAGACTTTCCAATCCATCTCGCGTCTCCTTTTGTTCCATCACAGCCGCACAGGCACGCCCTGCGAGGCCAGGTACTCTTTCATTTGCCGAATCGTGAACGTGCCGAAATGGGCGATGGATGCCACCAAGACCGCGTCGGCATGACCGTCGACGATGGCTTCCTTCAGGTGTTCCAAAGTCCCCGCGCCCCCCGAAGCGATCACGGGCACGCGGACGGCGTCCGCAATGGCCCGCGTCATGGGGATGTCATAGCCCGTCTGCTTGCCGTCGGTGTCCATACTGGTGGGCAGGATGGCCCCGGCGCCCAACTCCTCGGCCCGGCGAGCCCACTGGACGGCGTCCCGGCCAGCCCCCTCCGTGCCGCCGCGGACGACGACTTCGAAGCCGGACGGCAGGGGCTTCGACTGCCGCGTATCGATGGCCACGGTAATCCGCTCGGAACCGAACTTGTCCGCCGCTTCCCGTATCAGTTCCGGGCGCCGCACGGCGGCCGTGTTGATCGAGACCTTCGACACGCCCACGTCAAACAGCGCCTGGATGTCGTCGACGTTGCGGATGCCGCCGCCCACGGTCAGGGGAATCGAGATCCGTTCGACGGTCCGCCGCACGGCCGCCAGCATGGTCGGCCGGTCCTCGACACTGGCCGTGATGTCCAGAAAAACCAACTCGTCCGCCCCGGCATCGCTGTAGGCGGCCCCGTTTTCCGCCGGATCGCCGACGTCCTTCAGATTGACGAAATTGATGCCTTTGACCAGCCGGCCGTTCTTGACGTCCAGGCACGGGATGATCCGGCGATAGGCCATACCAGGTTCCTCGCGGCTTGAGAGGGAACTCCCGCGCCGCCGCCTCCGCGGCGCGAAAATCTTGGAAAGTCCGAGACAGATCTGCCGCTCCCAGAGGGATACAACGCAGCGCTGCCTTGAGGTTCGCACAAGATAGCGGAGCGGCGCTCTGCAAGTCCAGATGGGGACCGGTCTTTTTGGCTTCTCGCCCTTGTCTTCCGCTGTTTCTGCGGCGGAGACCAGAAAGGGAGGCCACCGCAGTTGCCCCCTCGTGCGTCTTCAATTCTAAGAAGTGGGGTAAGCTTCCAGCTTGCCAGCGACAAACGACCGCAAGCTGGAAGCTCACGCCACCTCTGCTACCCCAACATTAGGCATTGAAGAAGCACTAGTCCGATGGCGGCACGGGCGGTGCTTGTCAAGTGCCCCCATTTCATCGGCCACAACGCCCACTCGCTCGGTCCACGTGGCCCATCCACGCCCGGTGCGTTATGATGTAGCGACGACAAAATCGCAGCGTGACATCTGAGGCGGCGGACATGCTCATCGGAATCATCTCCAAAATCATTTCCGAGAAGAAAATCGGCTTCATCAAGCCTTGCGACCACGGCGGGGATGTTTTCTTTCATTGCAGCGTGGTGGCCGGGGTGCCATTCGACCAGTTGAAAGAGGGGCAGGCGGTGGCCTATGAACTCGACCGGACTCCGGAGGCTCGCGACCGTCCGCGAGCGGCCCAGGTGAAGCCGTGTGACGAGAAACTGCTGGGCGGACGAGCGGCCGACGAACCTCCGCCCGCCTCGCACCCTCGGGCACGACATCGCAAGCCAACTTGGCGAAGATAGTAGCCGAAGGTCCGAGGAACCGCATGGATACGAACGAACCACGACTGGCCAAGCAGGTGGAATTCATCGTCGAGATTGACAAGCTCAAGCAGGTGCTCCGCCGCACGTGGCTCACCGACAAGTCGCGCCGGGAGAACGACGCCGAACACTCGTGGCACCTGGGCGTGATGGCGATTCTGCTGTTGGAGCACGCCCAGCAGCCGCAACTCGATCTGCTGCGGGTGCTGAAGATGGTGCTGATTCATGACCTGGTGGAAATCGACGCCGGCGACACGTTTGTGTACGACGATGCCGGTGCCGTGGACAAGGCGGAGCGGGAGACGGCTGCCGCGGACCGCGTCTTCGGCCTGCTGCCGGCCGATCAAGCCGCCGAGCTGCGGGCCATCTGGGAGGAATTCGAGGCCCGCCAGACGCCGGAAGCCAAGTACGCCGCCGCGCTGGACCGCTTCCAGCCGATGCTGCACAACTACCGGACCCAGGGCAAAGCCTGGCGGGAACACGGAATCACCGCCGCCCAGGTCATCGCCCGCAATCAGCACATGGCCGAAGGTTCGCCGTCGTTATGGGAGTACGCCGGGCGGTTCGTCGTGGATGCCGTCGCGAAAGGCTATCTTCGGCAGTGAACTGCCGAAGACGGGCCAAAACTGTCCCGCACATCGCTCCAGAAGCCCGAGAGTTCAGAAGACGGTTAGAACTTTTCGTCGAGGGCGTGTCGGCCTGGGAGCCACAAGTAACTCATCTGCTGGCAGCGGCTTGACTCCACTCACTCCCTGAGTCTCCGCACCGCCCGTTGCCACCGCCAGGCAACGATCTGCGACCAGCCGTCCCATCTCGGCCGCTGCTGCATCTTGGCTTGGCACCGCTGTGCCAGAATTTGTCCGTGGACAGCGTCAGGATCACTGGTAGGATCCAGTCCTTCTTCGGGCACGCGACGGGGCGCCTGCGGACGGCCAAGGACCAGCCGCTGGCCGGTTCTCCACCAGCCCTTGGCGATTTCCACTGGACCTGCCTTCAGAACCCCGGCCTGTCGCCTTTGAAGTTGCGATCCGAGCGCCTTGAAATGCACCGCTGCCAGCCAGCACGATCAGCGCAGCGGTTTGCACGGCGGGCGCCGGCTCACCGAAAAGGCGGCTGGTTCGCAGATGATCGGCAGGGATGCGGAAGCCGATGTGGTCCAGTTGCGATCCGTGAGGGAGAATGTCGAGGTTCAAATCCCGGGGGCGGCGGCGCGAAAAGACGCACGAGACCTTTTGCCAGCCACCGGTCCCAGACGCTGGGGGCCCACGGCCAATTCGTCGATCCACAGCTTCTGGGCGTGCGGCAGCAGACCGGGGCCGAAGTACGGGGCCATCAGGAAGTGGTTGAACTTCATCTTGGGGAAGTCCGTCGAGCGGAGAACCACGTCGGTGTGGTCGATCACCAGCCGCCCATCGAACCAGCCGCGGACGATCCCGTCCCGGTTGGGACGGTCGCCGGCCAAGGCCAGTGTGTTGAGCTTGAAGTACGCTTCGACGCAGTGCCAGCGATCGTCCTTGAACAGAACTTCCTGGCTGTCGTAGAACTTGCCGTTGTAGCCGCCGCGGAGCGGTCCCTGGGTCAAACCGTGGGGTTGGTCGGCGTTCTGGATGTCCTGCGCCGCCAACCGCAGCCTGCCGTCCACCGGTTCGATGTACAGCGTCAAATGGCTAGCCGCCGGGCCGTGCCACTTCGAGTTCTCCGTGGTCATGAAGTGCGTCAGATGCGGGTGGTAGTTCTGCCCGCTCCAACCCCAGCCCTTCGAGAGTTTGAGGTAGAACCGGATCGCCACTTCGTCGGTCGGCTTGAACAGCCGCCGCACGGCTGACGAGCCGCGTACCGGCGCTTGGCTGTCGGTCCATTCGTACTCGATGCAGCCCTTGCCGGCCAAGGCGTCGCCGACGATCCGGAACTGCGTCCCGTCGTACCAGCCCCGTCCGGCGAGATCGGCGTCCTCGAAGCTCTCACTGAAGAACACATCCGGCGGCAAGGCCTGGGCCGGCAGAGCCTGCGATGGAAGGCTGACGGTGGCGAGCCCGAGGCAGGCGCACAGGGCGAGGATTTTGAACATGTGGGTCTCCTCTCATCTTGGCGTCGGAGGCTAACGCGCCTTGACATCGAAACAGTACAGGTTCTTGTCGTAGCGGAGATACAGCCGGCCGCCGATGACCACCGGGTGCGCCCAACTGGGTCCTTCGCCGTCCACTTTGACTTTGCCTTTGATCTCCAGGCCCCCGGGCGAGCAGGTCGCCAGGGCTGCTTGGCCGTCGTTTTCGCTGAACAGATACAGCATCCCGTCGGCCCAGCACACGGAGCCCTTGCCGACGGCCCGCTCCGACCACTTCTTCTCGCCCGTCTTCAGGTCCAGGCACTTCCACGCGCCGCCGTCGTTGCCGTAGATGTGGCCGTTGTCGATGACGTATCCGCCGTGATGGCAATCCATGTCGCGCCGTAGCCGTTGGCCCAGAACACGTAGCCGTCGGAGTGGACCGGCGTGGGGCAGTTGGCGGTGTTCCCGGCCGCGAAGCTGTTCTTCCAGAGGACTTCCCCGCTGCCGGCCCGCACGCTGACGAGCCCCTGGTTCGTGCCGGTGATGATCTGCGGGATTCCGCCGTGGTTGACCGCCAGGCACGAACTGTACTCGGGTCCCGCCGAGAAATCGCGGCTGGTCCAGGCCGGTTCTCCGGTCTGCTTGTTCAGGGCCACGATGCACTTCTCGCCGCCCGGCTTGAAGATGGCCCAATCGCCGGAGATCAAGACCGATTCGGCGTAGCCCCAGCCGCCGCAGTTGCCGCCGAACTCCCGCGCGTCCTTGCTCCAGCGAGGCTCGCCGGTCCGGGCATCGAAACAGCCCAAGCGGCCGTTCCCGGACAGCAGGTACAGGTTCGAGCCGTCGAGCGTCGGGGTGGCCCGCGCGCCGGAGTAGCCGCCGTGATCGCACTTGTCGCCGTTGTCGACTTTCCACTTGAGCTGGCCATCGAGATCGAAGGCGAAGAGCATCAGCTTGTCGCCGACGTCCCCGGTGACGTACACGGTGCCGCCGGCCACGGCCACGCCCGACCAGCCTTTGCCGATGTCGGTCACTTTCCAGAGCAGCTTGGGACCGCCCTCGGACCATTCTTTCAACAGCCCCTCGTCGGGCGATCGGCCGTCGCGGTTCGGACCGCGGAAGGTGAGCCATTCCGCAGACGCGGCAGCCGTGCCTCGCGCCGGAGCCTCCGTCTGCCTCGCGACCCATCGCTGATCCGCCGCGCTCAGCCGCTCGAGGGGCACGCCGACCGTGGAGCCGTCCACTTTCTTCAGCCACACCCGCTCGTCTCTGAGTTCCACAAACGCCGCCCGTACGCGGTACTGGCCGGTGGAGTCGGTCCAGGTCCGCAACTCCCCGTCCGCTGCCGGCGCACCGGCCGAGGCCGTAAGAACCATGAGCAACGCAGCCAGGGAAACATTCAACTTTCGCAACATGCCTTAATCCTCTCTGTTCACTTCGCCCCCACGCAGTACAGGAACTTATCCGATCTGATCAGCAAACGGTTGCCGGCTACGGCGGGACTGGCATTGAAGACGCCGCGATCCGACAGGTCGTTCACGGCCAATTGCTCGAATTGCGGCTTGGCGGCCAGCACGAACGTCTTGCCGGACCGGGACACGTAGTACAGCCGTCCGTCGGCCAGCAAGGCCGAAGCGTAGAATTGCCCGGCGCGTTCGAGCCGCTGTTCGTAGACGATCTCGCCGGTGTCGGCCTTGGCGCAGTAAGCGATCTCGCGCGACTCGTGCGTCCAGTACAGGTGCCCGTCCAGGTACACGGGGGACGACACGTTCGAACCTTTCAGGCTGGTCCACAGCCGATGCGTCCCCGTCACGTCGCCGCTGCCGCCGCCGCGGACGGCCAAGGCGGCGGTGCCGGAGCGCCCGCCCAGGCAATAGATCACGCCGTCAGCCGCGACCACGCTGGGAACCATGTACCAGCCGATGTCGGTCTTGCAGGACCACAGCGGTTCGCCCGAATCAGGATCGAACGCCAACACGCTGCCTTGCACCGGGACGATCAGTTCCTGGCGGCCGGAAGCGGCGGTCACCACCACCGGCGTGTTCCAGGACTCCCGGATGCCGCCGGCGCGCCATTTCTGTTCGCCGGTTTTCCGGTCCAGCGCCACCAACGAAGCGCTTTCCACGCTGGCGTTGATGAAGACAAGATCCTTGTATAAGACGGGCGAAGCGGCGCTGCCCCAGCCGTTGGTCTTCGAGCCCACGTCAGCCTGCCAGAGCTGATTGCCGTCGTGATCGAAGGCGAACACCCCCGTCTTGCCGAAGAACACATAGATCCGCTGGTCGTCCACCGCGACCGAACTGGCCGCAAAACCGTGGTCGCGGATTCGCTCTTCTTCCGGCAGTTTGGCCGGCACGGCCTTGTTCCACACCTCTTGGCCGTCGTCCAGACGCAGGGCGATCAGATGACGTTTCAGTTGTTCCGGAGTGCCGCCCGGTTCGTCGGCGACGAAGAACCCGGTATAACAAGTCAGGTAGATGCGGTCGCCGAACGTGATCGGACTGGACGCCCCGGCGCCGGGCAACGCGGTTTTCCAGACCAGCCCGTCGCCCTGGCTCCACTCGACCGGCAGGCCCGTGGCATCCGCGAGGCCCATGCCGGTGGGACCGCGAAACCGGTTCCAATCCCGGCCGCCCGCCCCCGCCGGCTCTTCCTTGGCAGGCTTCGCGTTCGCCGTCGTCTCCGTGTCCGTCTTCGCACTGGCCGGCCGGCGGAGAAACTCTTGGTCGGCGGACGAAAACGTCGCGATGGGGACGGTGAACTGCTTGCCGTCGCGGCGCTGGATGGTCACCTGGTCGCCGTCGACCTGCAGCACGCGAGCCTGGACGGTCCGCCCCCGGCTGTCCGTGAACGTGCGGTATCCCCCTTCCCCGCCGCCACCCTGGCCCGAGCAAGCCGCGGGCAGGCAAATCACCAAAGGCAGCACCGCGCACGCGAGACATCGAACCAATCGAAGCATGATCGCTCTCTCCTTCTACACGTACCTGAAATCAGCGACTTGGATACAACCGCGTATGCGGCACGATGTACGCTTCCGTGTGCTCCGCCTGGATCTGGACCGTCGAACTGTCGCTGAAATGGCCCTGCTTAACGGCCGGATCCGGCAAGCCCTTTCCCCAGTCGAAATCGACCTTGGAAGCGACTCGCGTCACCGAGTTGCCGCTCAGATCTTCGCCGATGCAGTAGGTGGCCGTCAAGCCGCCGGACAGCTCCTGTCAAACCGCCGCCGGATCGAAGGGCTTCGGCATCGACGGCCCCCGTTCACGCTGCCCGATGCTGGCCTGCTGGGCCGCAAGCGGCACCGCTGCGTCTTTCGCGCCGAACAGCGCGCAACCGCCCAAGACGAGCACGCGCGTTCGGGCGTCCTGCTCGCGGCGGAACGGAAAGCTTGCGCGGTTGCACCGCGCCGGCAGTCGGGTAGAATCAGGGTACGACTGGCGCTCACCGACGGCGTATCGTTGTGACAGGGTCGCCGGTCGGCCACGTCACCAACGGCGAGAGGGGTCTCATGTCCAAGGCGACGCATCAGATCTTCAAGCGGATTGCGCTGCACAACAAGCTGCTGGCCGAGCCGGAGGTGGACGCGCTGCTGGCCGAGGTCGATGATCCGGAACACGCGATTCAGCGCCTGGTCGAACGCCATACGCTCAGCGCCAAGGCGGCCGAACAGTTCCTGGCGGTCTACAAGAAGCAGGTCGACAAGCTGTTTTTAGAGGAATTGGGGGCGCTGGACGAGTTGGCTGCGAAGCCCGCCGCCACGCCGGAACCCGCGCCGTCGCCGGCCTTCAAGACGGAGGCAAAGCAGGAGCCGAAGAAGGAACCGCCGCCGGAGGTGAAGTTTGAAGTGGAGACGGAAGCGGCGGCCGAAGTCCCGCCGGAAACGAAACCGCTGCCGAAAGCTGGCCCTGGCCTCGTGCTCCAACTGTTGCGCGAAGCCCGCCAGCGGGGCGCCTCGGATTTGCACCTCAAGGCCGGCATGCGTCCCACGGTCCGCGTCCACGGCGAGTTGAAGGAGTTGTCACATCCCGAAGTGGCCTCGGACGCCTGTGAAAAATCCCTGCTGGCGCTCCTCGACGACCAGCAGCGGGAGCAGTTCGACAAGGACCGCGACCTGGACTTCTGCTACGACGGGGGCCCCGGCATGGGACGCTTCCGCACCAACTACCTCCACGAACACCGCGGCATCAACGCCATCTTCCGCTTGATTCCCGATCATGTGCCCAGTTTCGACGAACTGCAGTTGCCGCCGCAGGTCAAGCGGTTCACCGAGTACCGCGTCGGCATCGTGCTGGTCACCGGGCCCAAGGGCAGCGGCAAGACGACCACGCTGGCGGCCATGGTCGATATGATCAATTCCTCGCGCGCCGAGCACATCATCACGGTCGAGGACCCGATCGAGTTCGTGCAGCCGTGCAAGAAGGGGCACGTCAACCAGCGGCAGGTGGGCATCCACACGAAGTCGTTCAGCAACGCGCTGCGATCGGCGCTCCGCGAAGCGCCGGACGTGATCATGGTCGGCGAGATGCGCGACTTGGAGACGACCTCCTTGGCCATCACGGCCGCCGAGACGGGGCACCTGGTGCTGGCCACGCTGCACACGCCGGACGCCGTCCGCACGATCGGCCGCGTGCTGGACGTGTTCCCGCCCAAGGAACAGCCGCAGATCCGCGCCATGCTCTCGGAGTCGCTCCGCGGGATCGTCTCGCAACTGCTCCTGCCCGGCGCCGACGGCCGTTCGATGGTGCTGGCCACCGAAATCCTGGTCAACACGCAAGCCATCGGGCACCTGATCCGCGAGGAGAAGGTCCATCAGATCCGCGGCTTGATGCAAACCGGCAAGCAGTACGGCATGGTGCTGATGGAGGAATCGCTGATCCGCGTGGCCAAGGAAGGCAAGATCACCAAGGAGACCGCCCTGGCCTGGGCTGAGGATGTCAAGATGGTTCAGCGCGGATTGCTGGACTGAATCGCAGAGAGGCTCGATGAGCGGTTTCGTCGGACATGCCGTGACTTGCTATCGGAGACGCTGTTGCACGTGGAGCATAACGTCGCCCCGTTCGCCCATGCCCGTGTCCCGTTGAAAGGCGACAACCGGTAGAGGGAATACTCCTTGACGGGTTGTCCTGGTATCCTTAGAGCCAATGCCAAGCAGGTTCCGGCGCGGTCGGCACCGCAGGCCTGCGAGGCGCTCTCGGGGAAGATCGTTGAGGATTTGCGAGTTGTCGGAGCGAAAACACGAAAGTCAGGATACCCATGCACGAACTAAAGATTTTTAGCGGACGAGCCCACCCCGCCTTGGCCAAAGGGATCTGCGACCATTTGAACATCCCTTTGGGGCGAATCGCCCTCACGGACTTTCCCGACACGGAGACCTCCTGCAAGATCGAAGAGGACGTCCGCGGCCGCGACGTGTTCCTCGTCCAGCCTACCTGCCAGCCGGTCAACGACAATCTGGTCGAACTGTTGATCATGATTGACAGCTGCAAGCGGGCCAGCGCAGCCCGGGTGACGGCCGTGATCCCTTATTTTGGGTACGCCCGGCAGGATCGCAAGGACGAAGGCCGCGTGCCGATTACCGCCAAGTTGGTGGCAAACTTGATCGACCGGTCCGGTGCCGATCGGGTGTTGACGATGGACCTGCACGCGGCGCAAATTCAGGGGTTCTTCGACGTGCCGGTGGACCATCTGAACGCGGCCCCGGTGTTGAACCAGTACTTTATGGATATGCACCTCCCGCAAAATGAGATTGTCGTCGTGAGCCCCGACGAGGGCAGCATCAAGCGGGCGATCAGCCACTCGAAGTACCTCGGCGGCGCGGTGGCGATCATCGACAAAAGGCGTTCGAGTGCGACCGAAACCAAGCAGGAGAACATCATCGGCGGGCCGATCACGGGCCGGGTGGCTCTGATTTTCGACGACCTGATCAGCACGGCCGGATCGATTTGCGGCGCCGCACGGCTGGTTCGGGAGGCCGGGGCCAGGGAGATCTTCGTCGCCGCCTCGCACGGGATTTTCTGCGGCAAGGCGATCGAGAAGATCCAGGCATCGCCGATTTCCACCGTCGTGGTGAGCGATAGCATTCCGCTTTCGCCCCAGCAACTGGGGGACAAAATCACGATCCTCACCGTCGCTCCGCTGTTGGCCGAGGCGATCAAACGAATTCACCAGGACCAGTCGATCAGCGCGATGTTCAAGGAAAAACACCGGGTCTAGCTGACAGGGACAGCTCCGCGGTTTTGTCGCCTTTCGCTCCGCGAAAGAGCGTTCTTTCGCGGAGCGAAAGACGACATTGTCCTTGGACGAGTCCTTATGGAAAAACATGGAAGCTAGCACCCCGCAGCAGCGGGTTTCGCTTCCCGTCGCGACACTAAACTGTTCCCAGTAAGTGATTTAGCGGCACGCTGGGGTGACGGCAGCCCCGTTTCGCCTGTCGCGCGTTGCAGCTTGTCGCTCTTGCCCCAGCGGCAGATTCGGTCTAACATCTCTGTGCTTCTCGACTTCGACGGCCTGCGCAGGGTGCGGTCGTCACCAGCATTTGCAAGGGGTTTACTAGCCGATGTCCATACGATTTCCTGCTCGTTGGTATCCACGACCCGCGATTCTCGCCTCCGCATCCGGATTGGCGTTGCTGCTGGGTGTGTGGTCCGTGTTGTCGGCGGATTTGGTCAAGCCGCGTCCGAACGACCGCCACGTTACGAGCGTCGTCACCACACTGATTCGCCGCGAGCATCTCTCGAAACATCCGCTGGACAACGAGATCTCCGAGCGTGGTTTGAAGGCGTTCCTGCAAGCGTTGGACCCGATGAAGATGTACTTCCTGCAGTCCGACGCGGACGAGTTCATGAGGCGGCAGGACGATCTGGACGAGATGCTGATGGACAAGGACATCAGTTTCGCGTACACGATCTTCGAACGCTTCCTGACTCGCGTGGACGAACGTGTGAAACTGGTCAATGAGCTGTTGAGCCAGAAGTTCGACTTTACCGCCGACGAATCGCTCGTCACCGACCCGGAGGCGGTGGAGTACGCCCGCGACGGGCAGGAGATCCAAGATCGCTGGCGGCGCCGCGTCAAGTACGATCTGTTGGTGCTGAAAGGCGACAAGACCGAAGGCGATGCGGCCCTGGAAAAGCTCCGCCGCCGCTACCAGAGCTTCGCGAAGCGGATGCACCAAACCGACGCGGATGAACTGCTGGAGATGTACCTCACCTCGATCACCACCAGCTACGATCCGCACACGTCGTACATGTCGCCCAGCTCCGTGGAGAACTTCCGCATCCTGATGCGGCTGAACCTGGAGGGCATCGGAGCGGCGCTGCAGATGGTCGACGGGTACACCGTCGTTTCCAAGATCATTCCCGGCGGGGCCGCCGATAAGCAAGGCAAACTGAAGCCCGAGGACCGGATCGTCAGCGTCAGCGACAAGAAGACGGGCGAGATGGTGGACGTGGTGGACATGAAGTTGAACGACGTGGTCGACATGATCCGCGGGAAGGCCGGGACGGTCGTCAAACTGGGCGTGATTCCCACCGGCAGCAACGAGGTCAAGGTCTACAGCATTACGCGGGCCACGATCGAGTTGAAGGACAGCGAGGCCCGGCGAGAGATTATCCAAGAGGGCACGAAGGCCAACGGGGCGCCGCTGCAAATCGGCGTCATCGACCTGCCCAGCTTCTACATGGACATGGAGGGCGCGAGAAACGGGAACGACGGCTACAAGAGCACCACCCGCGACGTGCGCAAGATCCTGGACGAGTTCACGGCCAAGGGCGTCGACGTGGTGGTGCTGGATCTGCGCCGTAACGGCGGCGGCAGCTTGCCCGAAGCCATCAACTTGACCGGCCTGTTCATCGACCAGGGTCCGGTGGTGCAAGTGAAGGATTCGAGCGGTGACGTGCAAGTCCTGCCGGACGATGATCCGGGTGCGGCTTGGAAGGGACCGCTGGTGGTCCTGACCAGCAAGTTCAGCGCCAGCGCCAGCGAAATCCTGGCCGGCGCCATTCAGGATTACCACCGGGGAATCATCGTCGGCGACTCGTCGACGCATGGCAAAGGGACCGTCCAAAGCTTGCTCGAGCTGGGTGCGCAGCTGTTCCGCATCCCGAACCCGCCCAATCTCGGCGCGTTGAAGATCACCATGCAGCAGTTCTATCGTCCCAACGGGGACAGCACGCAGAAACGGGGTGTGCTGGCCGACATCCCCCTGCCGTCGATCACGGACCACATGGATGTCAGCGAGGCCGATCTCGACTACGCCTTGGAGTTCGACCAGGTGAAGCCGGCGCGGTACGAGGTCTACAACATGTCCGATCCGAAGATCACGCAGACCCTGACGGCGGCCTCCCAAGCGCGCATTTCGCAGTCCGAGGAGTTCAAAAAGCTGCTGCGTCGCATCGGCCGATACATGGAGCAGAAGGCCAAGAAACGCGTCACCCTGAAGGAACAGGACTTCTTCGCGGAGCGCGCCGAATTCGATGCGGAGAAGGAAGACGAGAAACAATTGGAGGACCAGGCTATCGCGAGCGATGAAGTGGTCACACGCGACTACTACATGAACGAGGTCCTCGCGATCGCGGCCGACTACGCGCGGCTGCTGGAACAGAACCGCATCGCCTGGTCGCGGTAGGGCAGCGGAGAACGGAATTCATGCCGTTCCGGGCTTATCCGAACGGAGCGGATTCCGTATTTCCTTTCGTGCGAGCGTTCTTGTGGGACGGATTGGCAATCCGTCCCGCTTCTGGTGGAGGCCGCCGCTCATCGGCAGCCGCCTTGCACCCCGCGGGATTCGTACGTCCGCCCGTTGCCTGCGCCGTGACGCGAATTCTCGACGGCGAGCCCGTACAGTTGCTGGCCCCAGGGCGTCGGATACCGGCCCGTAATGCACGCTTGGCAAAGCTGCTCGCCGGCCAAACCAATGGCCCGCGCGACCGCCTCGACCGGTAAGTACCGCAACGAATCAGCCCCCAGGTCGGCGGCCATCTTCTGCAGCGTTTCGTCCGTCAACTGGCCGTCGGGCGCGTACTTGGGAGCGAACAACTCGCCGATGGTCGACATGTCGATTCCATAGAAGCAGGGGGCGATGATCGGCGGGCAAGCGACGCGGACGTGGATTTCGCGGGCGCCGCCGAAGGTGCGGAGGCGGTCCAGCAGGACGCGCATGGTCGTCGAACGCACGATCGAATCCTCGACCAGGAACACGCGCCGGCCGTGCAGGACTTCGCGCAGCGGCGTGTACTTCGTCTCCGCTTTCTTTCGCCGCCCTTCGCCGCCCTCGATGAACGTGCGGCCGGCGTAGCGGTTGCGGATCAGGCCTTCCATGGACTGGATGCCGAGTTCGAAGGCCATCGAGTCGGCCGCCGCCTTGCTCGTGTCCGGGACCGGGACCACGATGGTGTCCTTGTCCAGCGGCACGCGTCCGTCCTTCTCCTCCAGCCGCGCCAACTCTACGCCCAAGGCGGTCCGCGACACATAGACGCTGCGGTCGTCGAGCGTGCTGGCGACGTTGGCGAAGTAGACCCACTCGAAGAAACAGTGGGCCCGCCGCCCGCTGTTGGAGAACCACTCGACCTCGAACCGGCCGTCGGCCGTGATCGTGATCGCCTGCCCGGGCAGCAGCGACTGGATGTTTTCCGGCTGGAATCCCAGGTTCAGCAGGGCCACGCTCTCGCTGGCGGCGGCGAACAGCGGCCCTTCCTTTGCGTACACCAGCGGCCTGATCCCCAACGGGTCACGGGCGACGAGCATGTCGCCCTGAGCATTCAAGAACACCAGGCTGTAGGCCCCGTCAAAGCGGCGGCTGACGTTCTGCATCATCTCCGCCAGCGAGGGACGACGATCGCCGGACAATTCGCGGCTCAATTCGTGCATCAGGATCTCGGTGTCGGTCTCGCGAGCCAAGTGATGATCGGCATCGCTGAGCAAGCGCTCCCGCAAGTCCTGGTAGTTCGCCAGTTGCCCGTTGAAGGCGAAGCTGAACCATTTGTACTTGATCAAGTGGTGCCGCTCGAACGGCTGGGCGTAGCCGC
>CAYUFW010000047.1:0-2308 GCA_964443915.1 uncultured Pirellulaceae bacterium | reverse complement strand
CGCCACGCTGATCTTGAGGAACGTAGCGTGGCCCCTTGTGGGCGTAGCCGCGGTCGTCCGCGCCGCACGTGGCGTAGCGCACGTGCCCGATCGCGGCTCGGCCCGCGTATTCCTGCATCAAGGCCTCGCAGTCCGTGCGGTGCGCTAGACGGAAGACCTCGGTCACCGATCCCACGTCCTTGTGCGTGTCGATCAGTTGATCCCGAGTCGGGTTGTAGGAAGTCATCCCGGCCGCCAATTGGCCGCGATTCTGAATATCCAACAACATTCGCGGGACCAGACGCGAAACCTGCTCAGGCCCCTGTTCCGGACAAAGCGGGCTGATCCGCTCGCCGGGCAAGTGGTACACGGCGACGATCCCGCATTCGTGGTGCAACTCGCTCATGGAGAACGACGACTCCCTGTCGATCGGCGTAGAGGAAGGGAACGCCCGGTCAGGCCATGCGTCAAGGTCAAACCCTTTTGCGCCTGCCAGGAAACGAACGATTCGCGCTTGGCTCTGCCTCAGCCGCGTTCGAGAAACCGCTGTTCGCTGTCACGTGACGGGCATAGCATTAGCCGCCGGTACGACGGTCCATCGGGGACCGGTGGCTAGCGCCATTCCGCTTACCTGTTTCTGACATTGTATGTGACCCGCATCGGGTTCACAACCGAACCGCGGACGGGTGTGCGAAAGACGGTGCTGAAAGTGCAACGCCGGCAAGCGGCTGTAACGAGCCCCACGGTGCCGCCGCCCTGCATGCCGGCTGGCCACGGTCGCGACATGAGGAAATAATAGAAGAGGGCGAGGATGCCTCGGCGGGCTGCCGCGGAGGTCCTCCGTTCGCCCGTCGTGATCCGGACGCCGTTCCCTTCCCTGCAGATGGAGGCTCGGCTGTGCAACTCGCGTATCGCCTCGCCGCCGATGCCGTGCTCGTGTTCCACGTCTCCTACGTAGCCTTCGTGATCCTGGGATTTTTGCTCACGGTGATCGGAATTCTGGCCCGCTGGTCATGGATCCGAAACGGTTGGTTTCGCAGTCTGCATCTGGCGGCGATTTTGCTGGTTGTGGCCGAGTCGTTACTGGGCGTCATCTGCCCGTTGACGACGTGGGAAAGCGAATTGCGGAAGCTGGCCGGGCAGGCGGCCTATCGCGGCGATTTCATTGCACAATGGCTTCACGATCTGTTGTTTTTCGACGCCGAACCCTGGGTCTTCACGATGTGCTACACCTTGTTCGGTTTGGCGGTCTTGGCGACGTTCGTGCTGGCCCCGCCGCGCTGGCGGAAAGCAGGCGGGCGGCCGGACCAGACATGCCCGATGTAGCGAAAGACGGGGGAAGATGGGCAATTTTGCGGCACTGCGTCAGTTGACGGAAACCTCGCGCCGTGTTACTGTCTTAGCGTTGGTTTACCTCCCCTCCCACGATGGTCTCGTATGATTGCGGAGTCAGGACGACCTTGACGCAAGCTGCCCCCACCCCCCTGGCCACGAGCTTTGAAGAACTCGGCCTCTCGCAAGTGATGCTGGATTCCTTGCGGCAGGCCCGCTACGACACGCCGACTCCCATCCAGGCCGGCTTTATCCCCTTGGCGCTGAAGGGACTCGACGTGAGCGGTCAGGCCCGGACTGGCACCGGCAAGACCGCGGCCTTTCTGATTCCGATTTTGGAGCGATTGAAGCCCGCCCGGGAAGTGTCCGGCCCCCAGGCGCTGGTTCTGACGCCGACGCGCGAACTGGCGGTCCAGGTCCGCGACGAGGCCGACAAGTTGACGTACGGCCGCAAGGTGCATTGTGTGGCCATTTACGGCGGGAAACCGATTCGGGGCCAGATCGAAAAGCTGGAGCGCGGCGCCCAGATCATCGTCGGCACGCCGGGCCGCGTCCTGGATCACATGTCGCGCGGCACGCTGAAATGGGACGACCTGTGGTGCGTCGTGCTGGACGAAGCCGACCGCATGCTGGACATCGGCTTCCGTCCGGACATCGAGAAGATCCTCCGCCGCTGCCCCAAGGAGCGGCAGACGTTCTTGCTGAGCGCCACCGTGCCGCCCGCCATCCTGCACCTGGCCCGCCGCTACATGCGCGATCCGCAGTCGCTGGATTTCTCGCCGCAGAATCTGGCGGTCGAAACCATCGATCAGTACTACTTTACCGTGGAGCACGAGAGGAAATTCGAACTGCTGGTGCGGCTGCTGATCCGCGACAGGCCGCGGCAAGCGATTGTCTTCTGCCGCACCAAGCGGGGCACGGAGCGGCTGTACCAGCGGTTGAGCAAGCTGACGGCCAAGGTCGAGTGCATCCACGGCGACATGCAGCAATCGGCGCG
>CAYUFW010000046.1:7080-35236 GCA_964443915.1 uncultured Pirellulaceae bacterium | reverse complement strand
GGCTGGTATTCAACACCACCGCCAAGGTCGAAGGAGCAAAGCTCCTGCTGCACTACGGGCAAAAGGAGTTCTCGGAAATCATCGACATCGACCCGAATACGCCCTACGTCAAGGAGATCTCGATTGACGCGGGCGTCAAGGATCAGGAACTCACGGGCAGGCTCGTCGCACCGGACGGCCGCGAACTGGTGCGTTACACGCCGGTCACCGTCGAGGAACAGCCGCTGCCGGAGCCCGCGGAGAACCCCAAGCCACCCGCCGCGTACCAGACGGTGGAAGAGCTGTACCTGGTCGGTCTGCGATTGGAGCAGTTTCACAACGGCATCGTCGATCCCCTGCCGTATTATGAAGAGGCCCTGCGGCGCGATCCGTCCGACCTGCGCGTGAACACGGTGCTGGGCATCCGGCTGGCGAAGCAGGCGAAGTTCGCCGAGGCGGAGAAGCACCTGCGCCGGGCCGAGGCGCGCACGACCCGCAACTACACCCGCGCCAAGGATGCCGAGCCGCACTATTATCTGGGCGTCGTCTTGCGCGAGCAGGGCCAGTGGAAGGAGGCCGAGGACGAACTGTGGAAGGCGGTGTGGCGCGACAGCTTCCAGCGGGCGGCCTACCTCGAACTGGCGAAGATCGCCTGTGTGAAGCGGGATTACCCGCGGGCGTTGGAAATGGTTCATAACGCGTTGGACGTGGCGGCGCGTTCCAGCAAGGCGCACACGTTGAAGGCGTACGTGCTGCGCAAGCTCGGCCAGAAGGAGGAAGCGGCGGCCGCGCTCGACAGAGCGCTCGAACTCGACCCGCTCGATGTCTGGTCGGCCGCCGAGCGGTGCTTCCTCGAAGGCCGGGGGGAGGCCGCACTGCCGACGATGGAGCGCAATCGCGGCGACAAACTGCAGCAGCTTCTGGAGACCACCACCGATTACGGCAACCTCGGCGCGGTGGACGAAGCGCTGGCCATTCTCTCGTCGGCGGAGGCTGCGGGCGGGCCCTACGCGAGTCCGCTGGTGAAGTACTACGCGGGTTACTACCAGCTCCAAATCGGCAAGAGTGAGGAGGCCCGCACTTTGTTCGGTCAGGCCGCCGCGATGCCGACGGACTATTGCTTCCCGTTCCGGCACGAAGAGCTGAAAATCCTTTCCGCCGCGGCCGAACTGCGTCCGGCGGACGCCAACACGTGGTATTATCTCGGCAACTTGTGTTACTACCTCGACCAGCGCGCGCGGGGCGTCGCGGCGTGGGAACAGGCCGTTGCGCTCCAGCCATCGCTCCCCCTGGCGCTGCGCAACCTGGGGTTCGCCTACAGCCGGATGCCGGACCGTCGCGAATTGGCGGTGAAACGCTATCAGGCGGCGCTCGAGGCCGACTCGGAAAACGTGGCCTGCGTGCTGGAGTTGGACAAGCTGTTCGAGAAGCTGAACCGCGGCGCCGCTGAGCGTCTGGCGTTCCTGGAATCTCACCAGACGACGGTCCAGAAAAGCGATCCGGCCGTCCTGCGGCTGGCCTACTTGTACAACGAGACCAGGCAGTACGACAAATCGCTGGCCATCCTGACCACGCGACGATTTCACGTCTGGGAAGGCGCGGCGGCTTTGCACCAACCGTTTGTCGACGCCTGCCTGTTGCGCGGGCTGGCGAAGCTGGCGGCGGGACGGTCGGCGGACGCCCTGCGCGATTTCCAAACCGCGAACACCTATCCCGAAAACCTTCAAGCGGGGCGTCCCGGCGACGCAGGCCAGGGGCCGAAGATTCACTACTACACGTCGCGGGCGTATCGGGCGCTCGGCGACAGCGGACAAGCGGACGCGGAACTGCGCCAAGCATTGGAAGGGCGTGTCGCCGATGGCGAGATGAACTACTACCGCCTGTTGGCCTGTCGAGAACTGGGCGATGCGAACGCCGCGGCGGAGCAGAAGCAGCGGCTCCAGGCGGCGATTGCCGCATTCGAACGTCCCGAGACCATCGACGCGTACGCCAAGTTCGGCGGCGAAAACACGCCCAACGAACGCCTGGGTTCTCGCGCAGCCGAGGCCGCCTACCTGAAGGGATTGGCGGCGCTGGCGGACAACCGCTCGCGGGAAGCCCGCCGTTGCTTTGAACAAGCGATCAACCTTCGACCCGCCCTGATTTGGGCGAAGTACCTGCTGGGCCCCTGAGGCCAGACCGCCTGGGTCGTGATCGGTCCATGTCGAATCATCGACACCGCAGAATGGGGACGGAAGAAGTCCCTGCCCTGCCTTTCCCGAGTCGGAGAAGCCAATATGAGAGAACTGGCAGTGGGCCCGTTGATGGGACTAATGGTGTTGGTCGTTTCGACGGCGTGGGCCCAAGCGCCGGTCTGCCCCGTGCCGGGCGACTGTGCATAAGCTGTTCGTGATGAACCCCGATGGGACCGCGCAGACCGAGTTCTACGGCAACAACTCGCACTCGCCACGGTCCCTCATCCATGCCCGGCAGATCCCAGGTTCGCAACGGGTCCTGGTGATCCGACGGCCGAATCACCATGGCCGGCCGAGCCAACCGGGACACGGTTCCGTACGCTCGATCCGACGATCGTGCTGTCCGTGAGACGCTGAAGCCAACGCGAACATGAGGAAGAACCATCGTCATGGAAGTGGTGAACCGGCGATCCGCTGATGAAACTGCCGGCGCCGGTGATCGGCAGCGTATTCACTGCCGGCCCGCCCATCCATACCCAAGACGGTCGCGATCATGGCGATTCGCGCTCGACGACCACCGTGCGACCGCCCGCGCCGGCTGAGATCCCGACCACGAGGTATTCCACGTCGTCGCTTCCCGGATTCGACATGGCATGCACCTCGCGGGCATCGATGCGGACTGCGTCGCCGCGCCGCATGACGACGCGGTCCGCGCCGACCTGCAAGTGCGCCTCGCCCTGCAGAATCACGAAAATCTCCTGCATATCTTCGTGGTAGTGCGCGGCAAAGCGTTTGCCGGCGGGCAAGCGGGCCCAATTGACCATCTGGACGACGCCGGACTGCAGGTCCGCTTGGGGAAACAACACCTTCTTCCAGACGCCGGGGTCGAGCGGGTTTTCGTGGCTGGCAGGCACGAACGGATGATCGGCGCCGAAACTGGTTTTCATCATGAGCCTCCTTCCAGCGAGTCCAACTCCTGCAACCGGCGATCAGCGTCGAACGTGGGCAGAGGCAGCGTCTGGGCCAGTTGCAGGGCCTCGGCTTCACAGATGCCGGACTTCGGCCGGGCAACGCCGCGGAACACACTCAGGCCCCGCCGCAGGGCGATGATCTCGCGCCGCGTGCGGCCCTTGGGGGCGTCGGGCCAGCAGGCGGCCCGCTCTTCGAGATCGAAGAACACGGGCACGACTTGACGCATGTAGCGCCAGTAGCCCGGATGGTCCGTTTGCAGGAAGAACTGCCCGTCCGGCGCCAGGGCGCGGCGGACGAGCAGCAGAAACTCCGGGGTGATCAGCCGTTTGGGGACGTCCGCCGGGTCGTAGTAGGGTTGTGGATGGTAACAGTGAATCTCCGCGACGCTGGCCGGAGCGACGTAATCCGCCAGCAGTTCCCGGCCGCCGATGACGGCGAAGCGGATGTTTGCCAGGCCCCGCTGGTTCGCCCGCCTCGTCGCATAGCGGATGACCAGCGGCAGGATGTCCACGCCCAGGTGGTTGTACCGTGGCCGCCACACGGCGCTGCCGATCAAATAGCGGCCGTTGCCGCAGCCCAGATCCAGCACGACCGGCGTGCGGCGGCCGAACAACGCTTCCCAGTCCAACGGCCCGCGTTCGGGCAGCTTTTTGAGCGCGGTGTTCGTCCACGCCTCCGGTGCGAGCATCTCGCCGGGAAAAGGGATTCCGAACTCGCGTTCGATGCGCCGGCGCGGTCGCGGTTCCACGAGCGTTCTTGCTCCCCTCATTTGTTGTGGGCAAAGTACTCGCGGACCAGGGCTTCCATCATCGCCGGGCGCTGGTCGTACAGTCGCCGGAGCTTGCGCGGCTTGTGATTGGCCAGCGCGTAGTGGGTGAGAATGGGCAGGGCGATCGTCGTGTCCGTGTAGCAGACGACCGCGTCGGGCAATCGGGTCGGATCGACCTTGCCCCAGCTGACCGCCTCGTGCGGCGTCGCGCCGGACAAGCCGCCCGTGTCGGGGCGCGCGTCGGTGACTTGGAAGAAGTAGTCCTGGCCCACCTCCTTGATCCGCAGCACTTCCTGGATTTGCGGCTCGGTCTGCAGCATGAAGTTCTTGGGGCTGCCGCCGCCCATCAGCATCACGCCGGTCTTGCCGCCGGACCGCTTGGCCGCCAGCACGTAACTGGTGGTCTCGTTGACGTCGATCGCGGGATTGATCCGCAGCTTGTTGCCCCGCAACTCCACGCCGGCCACGTTCATGCCGATCGTCGAGTCGCCCGGCGACGAGGTGTAGCAGGGCACTCCGCAACGGTAGGCGGCGGCCAGCACGGAAACGTCTTTCAGGCCGGCCTTCTTCTCCCACTCGGCTGCGTACCGGCCCAGCAGATTGTGCAACTCGGCCGTCCCCATTTCCTTCTGGAATTCGGGCTGTACGAGTATCTCGCGCAGGATATCGTCGGTGGCCATCAGGCAATCGGAATAGCCCATTAGGACGTCGTAAATGCGGACGATGTCGTTCTTGCGCAGGTCGGTGTCGTCCAGCAGATGGCTGCCGGTGTGGACAGGAAAGTTGAAGGCAAAGTGCAGGTCGTGGTACAGGTTCGCCCCGGTGGCGACGATCCAGTCCACGAAACCGGCCTTGATCAGGGGGACGACGGCCGAGCAGCCCAAACCGGCGGGCGTGAGCGCACCGGCCAGGCTCATGCCGATGGTGACGTCGTCCTCGAGCATCTTCTGCGTGTACAGCTCGCAGCCCTCGCGGAGCCGGGCCGAGTTGTAGGCCAGGAAGGCGTTCTGCATCAGGTCGCTGAACTTCTCCTTGCCCGTGATGCCCTTGGGCAGGATCCGCTTTCCCGCCAAGTACTTGGCTTTGTGCGGGCATTTCTTCTGCAGCAGCCAGTCGGGCGTCTCGGAATGATCTTCTCGGATGCGGTGCGTACGTTTCATGGATACGTCTCCTTACAGTTAAGCGAACATCCGCCGCGCACGGCGGCGGCGTTGCGGTTGCGCGAGCTGGGGCTTAGGGCGTCATGACCACTTTGGCCATCGGCATGCCGTTGAACGTCGTGGCGCTGGCCAGGCTGTAAGCCCCGATGTTCTCCACGTAGACCACGTCGCCGATTTGCAGTTCCGGGATATCCTCGCCGCGGGCGATGATGTCGAAGCTATCGCAGGTCGGCCCGGCCAGTGTGGACAGCTGCGTGTGCCCGCCGCGGAGGTACTTGAACTGGTACTTGCAGTGGTCGAACACCTGCCCGCTCAGCGAGCCGTACAGGCCGTCGTCCAGGTAGTACCAGAGCTTGTTCTCGCGGATCGCTTTGCCGATCACCCGCATCAGCAGCGTCGCCGCCGGGCCGGCGATGAACCGGCCGGGTTCGGCGATGACTCGAATGGCCGGGTCGAACAGCCGGTCCAACTCGCGGGCCAGCACGGACGCCAGACGGTCGAACGGATCGTCTTCGTGGTCGAAATGGCGGATCGGAAACCCGCCGCCGATGTCCACGATCTCGAAGGGCAACTGCTTCAGCCGAGCGTCGCGGGCGATGATCGCCGCCATTTCCATGGCCTCGATGTAGTTTTCCACCCGCGTACACTGGCTGCCCACGTGGAAGCTGACGCCCGCCGGACGCAGGCCCAGCTTGTAGGCTTTGATCATGAAGCTCGTCGCGTCGGCCGGATCGACGCCGAACTTCAGACTCAGTTCCACGATCGAGCCGACGTTGGGAACCTTGATCCGCACCAGCACCCGGGCGCCGGGGGCGTATTCGGCGATTTTGGCCAGTTCGTACTCGCTGTCGAACGTCATCAGCGTCACGCCCTTCTTGGCCGCGAGCGCGATCGACTGCTCGGGTTTGACCGTGTTGGCGAAAATGATCTGCGCGGGCTTCGCGCCGGCGGCCAGCACCAGGTTCATCTCGGCCACCGAGGCCACGTCGAAGCTGGCCCGCCCGGCCACCATGGTCTTGATGATCTCCGGATGCGCGTTGGCCTTGATGGCAAAGAACGGTTCGACGCGCGGCAGGGCCTGGCGGAAGCGCTGCAGTTGGCTGCGCAGCACCGAGCGGCTGATCAACATCAGCGGCGTGCCGTGCTTGCGCGCCAAGTCGCGCAGCCGGCGTTCTTTGGCAGTGAGCGTAACAGACATCGTGGGCAACTTCCGGCAAGAAAAAATGCGATTGTGTGCTATGTGTAGGCAGAACCCGGCCCGGATGCAAGGGGCTTCCGGACACGGGCGCGGGAATCTTGGCGAAAAGCCACGATTTCACTGCCACGGGACCGCCCTGCCGCCGGCAGGCGAGAACCGCATGGGCTGGGCTTGGCGAACGGTGGGCGTTAGCCCACCGGTTTTCCGCCGAGCCTGGTTTGTTGGCAGCAGAGGAACCGGTGGGCTCACGCCCACCGTTCGCCGAAAGAGACGTGTACGATGCAAAGTAATCGCGTCTGCCACTTCTCACTTTTCACTTTTCACTTTACACTTTACACTTTGCCTTTCCCTCAGAAGCCCCGATCATTCATCCTTTGCAGTTGCGGAGTCCCTCAGAACCATGAGCACGACCAAGACACCAGCCCAACTCGGCTATTCCATGCCGGCGGAATGGGAACCGCACGAGGCCACCTGGCTCGGCTGGCCGCAGAACGCGAGCGACTGGCCCGGCAAGATGAACGCGATCCAGTGGGTGTACGGCGAGATGATCCGCAAAATCGCGCCGGGCGAGAAGGTGCGGATCCTGGTCGATTCGCCTGCCGTCGAATTGCGGGCTCGGCGCGTCCTGGAGACGGCCCGGGCGGACCTACGCCAGGTCGAGTTCTTCCGCTGGCCGACGGACCGCGGCTGGATGCGCGACTCGGGGCCGATCTTCGTCTGCCGCCACGCCCGCGGCCGCCGCCAGCGGGCCATCGTCCATTTTCACTTCAATGCCTGGGCCCGTTACCGGAACTGGCGCCACGACCGCAAGGTGCCGGAGCGGGCCAGTCGGCAACTCGGCCTGCCGCTGTTCGACGCCCAGTGCCGGGGACGCGAGTTCGTGCTGGAAGGCGGCGGCATCGAAGTCAACGGGCGCGGCACGTTGCTGACCACCGAGGAATGCTATCTGGATCCTGTCACTCAGGTCCGCAATCCGGGCTTGAGCCGCGAAGATTACGAGACCGCACTGTCCGCTTACTTGGGCGTGCGACACATCCTCTGGCTCGGTCACGGAATCGCGGGCGACGACACGCACGGGCACGTCGACGATCTGTGCCGGTTCGTCAATCCGACGACCGTCGTGTTGATTCAGAGCCGTGATCCGCAGGACGTAAACTACCGGCCGCTGGCGGAGAACCGCGAGCGGCTCCAAGACCTGCGGCTGGAAGACGGATCGAAAATCGAGATCGTGCCGCTGCCGATGCCGGCTCCGCTGTACTGGCGCGATGTTCAGCTGCCGGCCAGCTACGCCAATTTCTACATTGCCAACGCAGCGGTCCTGGTGCCGACGTTCAACGATCCGGCGGACCGCGAGGCGCTGGGGATCCTCGCGGACCTGTTCCCCGATCGGCCCGTGGTGGGCATCCACGCCGTCGATCTGGTGCTCGGCTTCGGCACGCTGCACTGTCTGACCCAGCAGCAGCCCGCGTAGGCCGCTTTGAGAGTGCGGCGCCTTGTCGCCGCTTTGGGACCGCAGTCGGCCATGCTGCTGCTTACGGTGATCGAATCTTGCGCCGTGGTGAGCGCTTGCCCGGACCCCTTCCGCGCTGGCGGGGCTGGCACCAGCCCAAAGCGGCGACAAGGCGCCGCACTCCAAGACTTCGTCACCCGCTTACTTCGCCGCTGCGCAGATTTCGATGTCCTTGAACCGGACGTCCATCACGCAGCCGGCGTGCATCTGCAGGGCGAAATGGCCTTCCGCGCGGCTGGGGTCGTCCTTCAGTTCGGCGCTCTTGACGCCGTTGACGGTCACGGTCACGTTGCCGCCGTGGGCGTCGATGACCATTTCGTTCCACTCGTCGTCCTTGGTGTACGATTTTTCCAGCTCGTCGGACGGCTTGCTGACCCAGGCGCGGCCATAGCTTTCGTAGATGCCGCCGACGCCGCTCTTGATCCGGCCCACCTGCACCTGCAGCCCGTTCGCTTTCTCCGGCTCCTTGACGATCGTGCGGATGTAGAAGCCGCTGTCGCCCGAGAGGCACTTGAACTTGAACCGCACGGTGAAGTCGCGGAAGCTCTTGTCGCTGACCAAGAGCCCGTACAGTTTTTCGTTGTTCGCCCGGCCGACGAAAGCGCCGTCCTCGACCGTCCATTTGCCGTCACCCATCGGATGCCAGCCGGTCAGCGTCTTGCCGTCCATCAGCGGCTTCCAGTCCGCCTTCTTTTCCGCAGCCCCTGCCAGGCCGATCGCCAGAAAACCGGCGACGGCGAACGAAACCAACGATGCCATGTTCAGTCGTCTCATGGGAAGCTCCTTGCCTTGAGGTAAATCAGCGGGACGCTCGAACCAAGTTCCCTCTGATGTTACCGACTCCTGGCGCCGTCGAGAAGCCTAGGCCGGCTTGCTTCCCGGTAGGCTGGGTGTACTCGCCCGGCAACCCGGTTCGGGCCGCCGAGCCGGCATCTCCCAGCTCAGAACGGGCCTTGTCGAGCGGCGCGGAGTTGCTAGGCTGGAAAACAGGAGGACGATTCGAGAGGAGAGACCAACATGCCAACCTATGTCTACGAAGTGATCCGCGAAGACGGAGCGGCTGGCGAGCGGTTTGAAGTGGTTCAGAAGATGACAGACTCGCCGCTGACTCACCACCCGGAGACCGGCCAGCGAGTGCGGCGCGTGTTCTTGCCCACATGGATCGCCGGCACGACGTCACCGATGCGGACGGAGCGGGCCTTGGCCGATGACAAGAAGCTGGAGCGTTTGGGGTTCACCAAGTACGTCAACACGGGTGACGGCTACGAGAAGGTCTTGGGCAGCGGCCCAGACCTGCAGAAGGGCAATCCATAAGCACATGCCCCGTGTGCTGAGCACCGGGGCGGGAGCAATTTCGTAGGCTAGACGTTCCTGCCACATGGCAATGGACGGGCAGGAATGCCCATCCTACTGACCCGATCGCGGACTTGTTTCTGGACAGGCGCTCACAGCGCCGATCCGCCGCACTCGCCCGTTCTGATTCGGACGGCATTGTCCAAATCGTACACGAAGACCTTGCCATCGCCGATACTGCCCGTCTTGGCTGCCTTGACAATCGTCTCGATCACTTTGTCCGCGTTCTCGGAATCGACTGCCACTTCGATTTTCAGCTTGGGGATGAAGTCAATCGTGTACTCGGCACCACGATAGGTTTCGCGTTGCCCCTTTTGCCGCCCGAAGCCGCGGACTTCGGTCACGGTCATCCCGTGGAAGCCCTGTTCGACCAACGCCGCCTTGATGTCGTCCAGCTTGTGATGCCGGACAATCGCCTCGATTTTTTTCATCGTCTCCGATCCTGTCTAATGCTGTTGCGATGACAAACCCGGTTGCTTTCACCGCCCCGGCCCGCAACTCCGAACGCCGCCCAATTTGGTTGCAAGCTCTGTGCCAATGCCGGTGCCAGCCCGAAAAACGCTGCTGGCAAAGGGCTCAAGTACGTTAAATGCGGGCAACTTCCGCGTTGGCCGGCGGGATGGATTTCAATTCACGCATCTCCGCTGCGCATTTCTTGGGCTAAACTGCCCGGCCCAACGGCATTTGCCGCACCCATCATCTTAACGCTTTACAGCACCACGACCATACGGCATACTACTCCATCTTCGGACGGTCATGCGACCTGTATCCGGGGTGGTAAGGACATTTTTGGGCCGAGGTCTGATACGAGAGAAGAGTGCCAAAGAGAAGAGAGGGAGCACACGGATGGTTCGCCTGTCGATGAACGAGTTGACCACTTTTCGCTGGCCGTTCGACGAAGACGTCCGCCAGTACGCTGCCGCCGGGTTTGACGCAATCGCGGTGTGGCGGCAGAAGTTGTCGGACTTTGGCGAGGAGAAGGCGATCGAACTGCTGGAGGACAGTCGGCTGTCCGTGTCGACGCTGCTGTGGGCGGGCGGATTTACCGGCAGCGATGGCCGGACTCACAAAGAGAGCGTCGAGGACGCCTTGGAAGCGGTCCAGCTGGCGAGCGACCTGAAGGCCCACTCGCTGGTCGTCTACACCGGCTCCCGATCCGGGCATACGCACAATCATGCCAAGCGGCTGTTCCGCAGTGCCCTGGCGGAACTCATTCCCTGCGCGGCGGAATGCGGCGTGGTGTTGGCCGTCGAGCCGATGCACGCCGGCTGCGCTTCGGCGTGGACCTTTCTCAGCGATCTGGATGAAACGTTAGAGATGGTCCAGTCTTTCGACAGTCCGCAGGTCAAACTGCTGTTCGACGCCTATCACCTGGGACACGTACCGAACATCGCGGAACGCTTGCCGGAGTTGTCACCCTGGATCGCGCTGGTCCAATTGGGCGACGCCAGAGTTCCGCCCCGCGGCGAGCAGAACCGCTGCCGGCTGGGCACGGGCACGCTGCCGTTGCGGGAGATCGTGGCCGCCCTGGTCCGCAACGGCTACGCGGGCGACCTGGACATCGAGCTGATTGGCGAGGACATGGAGAATCCGGACTACGCGGAGCTGCTGGCGCATTCTCGGCGCGTGGCTTGCGAATGGATCGGCGATTCCGAGTAGGCGCCCGCGACCTGCTCAACGGTCACCGAGAAGCGTCCGAAACCAGCGTATCTCCTCTGCAATGCCTTCCGCCAGCTTGGCTTGCCGCAGCGATTCGGGCAGCACGGTCCAAGCGTACGTCTCGATTTCGAAGTGGCGCAGCTCCGGGCAGCGGCGGACCGCACTTAGGCAGGCCGCAATGTCGGTCTGCGAGGTGGACAGCCATCCGCAACGTTCGACGTAAATCGGCACGTGGAAATGCACTCGCCACTCCCCTGGCAGCGTGTCGCCGTCCTCCACCCCCTGCAGCGCCTGCGGCAAGTCGTCGAAGAACGAAGGTTCGCTGCCAGCCGTGGACCGCACACAGGTCTGGTGCAAGTAGCGCTCTTCGTGAAAACTGCGAAGTTGCTCCAGCGCGGGCCGCCGGTCCGCTGCCGCCAAATCGTCCAGGTTCAACACGAGGGCCGACGACACTTGGACTTTCCCAATCCCGATTCCGGCGGCGACATAGCGTGCGACCGCGTCCGCCTGGTCCTCGAACATGACCGCTGCATGGCACACGTCATGGCAGACGCGAACATGCCGCCGCATGCCCCGTTCGTCCCGGCCCGGCAGCAGGAACCGTTCGAAAAACTGTACGACGTCCGAACTGCGCTGCAGCGCGCAACCCGGTTCCGGCTCCAGGCAGACGTAGATCAACCGACCCGTCTCTTGCTGCAAGTGGTCCAGATGCTCGGTGACCGTGGCCAGATTCTCGGCACAGCGTGCCAGGTCAGACTTGCTGGCTGCCGGGCGGCCCCATTGCAGGGGCAAGGTCGAAATGCTGCCTTCTCTTCCCGGCGGAAGCAGCTGATGCTGGATGGCGATCAGGTCCAGCGTGTAATCGAGCCGGGCTCGCTCGCACCAGGTCGGCTGGTACACGCGGTGCTTGACGACCCTCTGGTGAAAATCGCCGTAGGGAAAACCGTTCAGCGTGAAGGGAACCAAACCGGCTTCCTGCAACCAGGCCCGGAATTCATCCAGTTGGCCGCCGCGGCGCAAGGCACCAGCCGCCGCGGCGCTCAGCCACAACCCGATGCCCAGCGGCGTCTGGGGGCTGACCATCCGCTTGACGGCCACCGCGTGCTCCTGAAGATTGGCGCGAGTCTGGTCCAGATCCGCACCCGCATGGACGTTCGTGCAATAACCCAGTTCAATACTCATGGCGTTGGCAAGCCCGTCAAACAACCTATAATGGAGCGGACAGGAAAGGAATGGGTCGGTGAAGACAGCCACGATCGACGAACTAGTTGAAGACTTCGACTTCCTGGACGCTTGGGAAGACCGCTACCGATACATTATTGAATTGGGCGACGACTTGGAAGACATGCCCGCGGACCTGAAAACGGAGGAAAACCGAGTGCAGGGCTGTGTCAGCAATGTCTGGCTGGTGATCCGCACCGAGCCGGGCGATCCGCCCACAATCCACTTTGTCGCCGACAGCGATTCGCAGATCGTCCGCGGGCTGGTCGCGATTCTGCTGATGTTGTGTTCCGGCCAGACCGCGCGCGAAATCCTGTCGCTGGACGTGGAGAGCATTTTCGACCGGCTGGACCTCGGCAAGCACTTGAGCCGTTCGCGAAGCAATGGGCTGCACTCGATGATCAAGCGGATTCGGCGACTCGCCGAGCAACATGCTGACTAAACAGGGTTCCACAAAACGGGGGCAGGACTCTCTTGTGCGAGGTCTCATGACCAAACGGCCTTCCAAAACCAAGAGCCCGGAGGCGATCGCCCCGGCGTCGCCCCTGCAGCCTGGGGCTGGTCGCCGGTGGCGCTGGGCCCTCGCGCTGGCCGTGCTGACCTGTGCGGGCGCGGGCGTCGTCTGGGCCGTGGCCCGCGAACGAGCCTCGGCCCGCGTGGACGTCGAGGTCGTGCAGAGCTATCCGCACGACACGCGCGCTTATACGCAAGGCCTGGTGTACGATCGCGGTGAGCTGTACGAGGGAACTGGCAAGTACGGCGAGTCGACGCTGCGGCGCGTAGAGCTGACCACGGGCCGCGCGCTGCAGACGGTCGAGCTGTCCCGCGACGCGTTCGGCGAGGGCATTGCCGTCTGGGGCGGCGAAGTCATTCAACTGACGTGGCGCAACCAGTTCGGCATCGTCTACGACAAATCCACGCTGGAGGAACGCCGGCGATTCCGGTACGCCGGCGAAGGCTGGGGGCTGACTCATGACGGGATCCATCTGATCATGAGCGACGGGTCATCGACGTTGCGGTTCCTGGACCCCAAGACCTTTCGCGTGGTCCGCCAACTGCTGGTCCGCAGCGGCGGGCGGCGCGTCGCGAACTTGAACGAACTGGAGTACGTCCAAGGCGAGATCCTGGCCAACATCTGGTACAAGAACTACATCGCCCGTATTTCCCCCTCCAGCGGCGAAGTGCTGGGCTGGATCGACCTGCAAACGCTCGTCCCGCCGCGACTCGACCGCGACTCGGTGGCCAACGGCATCGCCTACGACGCAGAGAACGACCGGCTGTTCGTCACCGGCAAGAACTGGCCCCACCTGTTCGAAATTCGCCTCGTCGCCCGGTGATCGAGGATCGGTGACCGGTGATCGGTCGCAGAAGGGGCACCGCCTCATGTTCCACCGTGACCTGCCGAACCGTCGCAGCCAGACCCGCGGCGCGACGAAAGCTGGATCGCAGTAACGGGTCAACAGGAACGGAGGCGGCCCGATCGCGGCCCGGTGTGGAAAATCGGCGTTTTGCGTTGTTTTTCCGATCCCCGAACGCTATCGCACCAGCAGATCGCCGACGGGCAACTGAGGCAGTTTGAGGAGTTGGCCGGTGCGGACGGTCGGGGGCAGCTTCGAGATTTGATCCAGGTTCCACTGGCCCGCCACGGGTGCGGTCAGTTTCTCCAACTCCGCACGGGGAACGTTCAGGCGAGCGAGGAGTTCGTTGCTCCTGGCGCTGACTAGCTGGTCGAGCTTGCCCAACTGATCGGTAACCTCGCGGTTGATGCGGCCGGTCAGTTGATCGACGCGCGTCTGCAGTTCCTGACGGACGGCGGTGTTCAGGCCCTCGGCCAATTGCGGGCCCAAGTCCGAGTGCAGTCGAGCGCTGGGACGCCGCAGCGTGCCGGCCAAATCCAAAGTCACTGACAACTGTTGGACCTGTTGCAGCGCCTGATTGACGCGGGTCTGGACCGCGTCGCCGCCGTACGAGGCGGCCAGCACCGTCTCCAGGCGGACGTCTTTCTGGGCATAGACGAGTTGCCCGGCCAGCGAGTCGTCGCGGAGGTCGATCTCCAGCTTGACGGCCGCTCGTCCGGGGGCCACGGCCAGGGCCAGTTCTTCCGCGCGGCCCAGCTTCCGCGCGGGCATGTCCAAGCTTGGCAAGTCCACCACCAGACGATCGTGCGGCGTGGTGCCGGTGCGGTCCAGGACGGCAGAAACGCGCAGCGGCGTTTTTCCATGTGCTTCGATCACCACCGTGGCGGGCCGTCCGTGCAGAGCCGGCTGGGTGGTGACATCCGTGACGGTTCCCGTGAAGGGCAGATATTGACCGCCGTCGAGAAAATCGCCCTCCACGGCCAAACGCTCGAACAGCACCTGCGGCGACGGCCGCGCGTCGCCGAAGCGGATCGTGCGGCCGCGGAGTCGCTCGGGCTGAGCGAACTCGCGGCGGTGGGGAATGCAACGCCGGCTCCACTGGACCCACGCCAACAGTTCCTGCAGGCGCGCGGCCTGTTCGCGGCCGAGCAGGTAGTGCGTTAGCGTCTGGCCGTTGAGCGACTCGAGGGTCAGCTTGCTGCGCAGATAAGCCACATCGTGGTCTTTGGCCTCCTGCATGGCTTTCGCGTCCTGTTGGACCTGCTCCCCCATGCGACGCATGTCGCCCGGCATTCGCTCCAAGTCGCTGCGCGTCTGGGCGATCTAGGCGGCGGTCTGCTGGATCCGTTCCGGGTTGGGGATCGCCCTCGACTCGCGGATCTCGCGGACCAGCTCTTTAAGATCGGCCACACGGTCCTTCAAGGTGTCGATTTCCGCTTCCATGCGGCGGTACTCGTTGGGCCAGTGGTCCATCAGTTCCCGGCACAGGCCCGGGGTCATCAGTTCGCTTTCCAACTCCTCCCGCAGCCGTCCGGCGATCGGCGTCAGCCACTGTTTGCGAAACGCCGCTTCGTCAAAACCCTCCCAAAGGTCCTCGGAGCCGCTCTCAGCGAGTGCCCCGGAACTGGACCGCACGTCGTCCAGCCGCAATCCGCTGATTCGGCCGTCACGCACCACCAGCCTTTTCTGCAGCAGAGCGTCGCGATCCAGATCGAGCTGGACCCGTGTGGCCCGGAACAGGTTCTTCGCCGGTGAAGCTGGATTGGCGACCTGGACTCCGCCGAGTTCCAGATCGGCGCGAGCCAGGGACAGGCCCAGCGTCTCGATGTCGATCCTGGCTCCCAGCGCCTTCGAGCCGTACGTGACGATCGACCAGCGCAGCAACGGCGCGAGCCCAAAGCCCAGAAAGGCCGCCAGCGCGGCCACCAGGATCAGACGCGGAATCAGGTAGCCCCAACGGATCATCGTCCCCAACTCCAGCTGGTCGATAGGTCCGCGCCCAAGAGCACTTGGTACAGCCGGTACTTCTTGAGACGTTCGGACAGCCTTTCTCCGTAGCGCTGTTTGAGCCGAATCACGCTGCGGCTGGTCAGAAAATAGACCGGGTAGAACAGCCACAGCCCGAGGGCCAAGTTGCCGACCACGATCGTGTTGTTCAAGCCGGTCCAGGCCGCCGCCGGCCATTGGAAGAGCCAGTTCCAGAACGGCGTCAGCGAGGGCGAAGTGAGCAACGCAAGGCCCAGACGATCCGTGAATGGATCGCAGAACGCGGCCAAGCAGGCGCACACCAGCGCCGTGACAGTCCCTGCTGCCAGGTTGATCCGGACGGCCAGCAGCAGCATCCCCAGCGCGGCGGCGGTCAGGTTGTCCTTGGGTATCAAGCCAACGACCATTCCCAGAGCGACACCCCAGGCGATGCGCCGCGGCGAATTCAGATCCCGCAAAGCGGCCACCAGGAATCGAATAGGTTTGATCCACCAAAGCACGGAGCGATCCCCCTGGGAGTGAAGGCCATATAACAGGATCGACCGTCAAATGCCGTAGAAGTGAACTACTTTTGCCAGCCCGAACGATCTTATCCAATTTGTCTATTTCCTCACGATCTGGATCGGCGTCTGGTGGGCGAACGGTGGGTGTCAGCCCATCGGTTCCGTCGATGCTGGCAGGCCAAGCCGAGTGCGTCGTCGCGCCAAAACGTGGGTAGCCGAACTCCTGAGAGCTCGGAAATCACGGAAGTCTCACGACTTCCGCTACGCCAAGATTAGGCCCTGACGACGCACTAGGGAAACCGGTGGGCGAACGCCCACCGCTGGCCGGGAGTTGCCTTTGTCGGCGTGTGCGCGTTGAAGTCCAGCGGCGTGTTCTGTACACTTCGGGGGATTCAGGGTGGATCGCACCTGCTCGTTCAGCCCGGAGCACGCGGCGACGTGGAGGAGTTCGTCATGCCAATCGACACGAAGTGCCCCGGTTGTGGGTGTTGGCTGCGAGTTGGCGACGAACAGCGTGGGCGGCAAGCCCGCTGTCCGGCTTGCAGCACCATTTACGTCGTACCAGAAGGTCAGACGCCGGTGGGACCTTCGGCCGCGCCAGACCGGAATCCGTTTGGGGTCCGGCCTGACGTTGCCGGGGATGGGATGCGGATGGCGCTGTCGGCGGCGGTGTTCCCGGCGGGCCATGGCGTTCCGCATCGCGGCGGACTGGTCCTGGCTTTGGGAATCCTGGGCTGGTGCCTGATCTGCCCCGTTTTCAGCGTTGCGGCCTGGGTGATGGGATCGTCGGACTTGCGGGAGATGTATTGCGGGCGAATGGACCCCGGCGGCAGCGGGATCACTCAGGCCGGACGTGTTTTGGGGATGGTTTACAGCTTGCTTTGGCTCGTGGTTTTGGTCATTCTCATGTTGGTCTTCATGATCGGTATGGCGGCCAGCGTCGCAGGATGACTGCGAAGGGGGCGGGTTGCGGCACGGCCGCGCGAGGAGGTTTTGATGAAAACCTCGGATGGCAGTTCGGTGTTGGGGTCCAGCGTGTTGGTGCTGAACCGCATGTACGTCGCCGTGCGCGTCGTCAATGTCCGCCGGGCTTTTGTGATGCTGTATCGGGATTCGGCCGAGGTGATTCACGTCGAGAACGGCGCCTATGCCAATTATGATTTCCAGACGTGGTGCGAATTGAGTCAATGTTGGTGCGAGGAGCCCGCCATGCTTGCCGGCTCGGATCATGGCGACTGGGTTCGCGCCGTCCGCTACCGGATCCAGGCGCCGCGGATCATCCGCTTGTTGCGGTTCGATCAGACGCCGCGGCAGACAGTCCGCTTGAACCGCAGGACGCTCTTTGCCCGCGACGGCCACCGTTGTCAATATTGCGGAAAAGCGTATCCTCACGGCCAGTTGAGCCTCGACCACGTGACGCCCCGCAGCCGCGGCGGGGCGACGTGTTGGGAAAACGTGGTGACCTGCTGCCTGAACTGCAACTCGCAGAAAGGCGACCGCACGCCCCTGGAAGCCGGGATGCGGCTCCAAGTGCGTCCGGCCAAGCCCAAACACAACCCGATGCTGAAACTCAAACTTGTTAACCCCAGCTACCAGGTCTGGCAACCATTCTTGAACCAGGCCGGGTACGCTATTGACGTGATCTGATATTCCATGAGCAAAGTCACCTACAAGGACGCCGGTGTCGACCTGGAAGTGTACGACGAGGCCATGACGCGCCTGCCGCGTCTGATGCACCGGACCTTCTCCCCGCGCGTGCTGAAGCTGGACGGCGGGTTCGCCGGCCTGTTTCAACTCGATTTCTCCAATCGGCTGTTCGCCCGCAACTACGACGACCCCGTCCTGGTCGCCTGCACCGACGGCGTGGGGACCAAGCTGAAGGTCGCGCAACGCTGCGGGAAACACGACACCGTGGGCATCGATCTGGTGGCGATGAGCGTCAACGACGCCCTCTGCTGCGGGGCGGAGCCGCTGCTGTTCTTGGACTACGTGGCCATGTCGCACGACGATCCGCCGGTGCTGGAGCAGCTGGTTAAGGGCGTCAGCGACGGCTGCATCCAAGCCGATTGCGCGCTGCTGGGCGGCGAGACCGCGATCATGCCGGATCTGTACCAGCGCGGCGACTACGACCTGGCCGGGTTCTGTGTGGGCGTGGTGGAGCGGAAGCAGGTGATCGACGGCAAGGCGATCGTGCCCGGCGACCTGCTGCTGGGCGCGGCCTCCAGCGGGCTGCACTCCAACGGTTACAGCTTGGTGCGCAAGGTGGTGTTCGAGCTGGGCGGGTTCGACGTCCACGACCGCGTCGATTGTCTGGGCACGACGGTGGGCGAGGCGTTGCTGACGCCGACGCGGATCTACGCCCAGCCGGTGCGCAAGATCCTGCGGCACTACAAGGTCAAATCGGTCGTCCACGGCTTGGCACACATCACCGGCGGCGGTCTGCGGGACAACTTGGAGCGGATTCTGCCCGCCGGCACGCAGGCCGAAATCGACGAAGCCTCCTGGCCCGTTCCGCCCGTCTTCCCGTGGCTGCAGCGGCTGGCAGACATCGACGACGCCGAAATGGCGCACGTCTTCAACATGGGCATTGGGCTGGTGCTGGTGGTCAGCCCCTACTACGCGGAGAGCATCCAGCGGATGCTGGCCGAGTGCGGAGTGGACAGCTGGCCCATCGGCCGGATCGTTTCCGCCACGTAGGACGGGCATTCCTGCCCGTCAGTCTGCCCTCACCCGGCCCGTGACGGGCAGGAATGTCCATCCTACAAGCACACGCGCTCCTTGGCGCTCGCCTACGCTGCGACCCGGTGACCCCGGTCGTCCGTTTTCGGCTGGTCCAACTCGTCCAGCCAGGCCACCAGTCCGCCCAGTACGGGACGGCGCTCGGGGCGTTTGTCCAGCATCGCGTCCAGGATCTGCACGACGGCGTCGTCCACCGCGGAATTGAACAGACGTGGATTGGGCGGGGTGTGGTGCAGTTGGGCGGCCGCCAACGCGGCCGGGTCGGTCTGGGGAAAGGGCAGGACGCCCGTGACCATGCGGTACAGCGTCACGCCCAGGCTGTACGCGTCGAGCGCCGGGCCGAGTTCGGCGAGGGAAGTGAACGATTCGGGCGCGCTGTACGCCAACGTGCCGGCCAATGCCGCCCCTTCCGCTCCCCCCGGCCGTCCGATCCGCCGGGCCAGTCCCAAATCGAGCAGCGTGACGTGCCCCGTCGAACTCACGAAGATGTTGTCGGGTTTGACGTCCGAGTGCACCCAGCCCTCCGCGTGCAGGGCCGTCATCGCCTCGGCAGCCTGCCGCGCGACCCGGATCGCGTCGCCAGACGGCAGACGCTGCTTGCGGGCCAACGTGACGTCCAGCGGCTGGCCCTCCAAATAAGGCATCACGACATAGCAAGGGGCGCGACGCAGCCGGGCCGACAAGATGGAGGTCAAGTTGGGGTGCGCCACCTCGCTGGCCACCGTGGCCTCGCGCTGCAGCAATCGGATGCCGAGCGCGTCGGGCTCCGCCGCCGGCTTGACCAGCTTGACCGCATAGTCCGCCGGCTCGCCCGCGCCGCGGGAAGCGGGCCGCGCGCGGTACACCTGGCACCAGCGGCCTTCCCCCAGCAGTTCGGCCAATTGCCAATTGCCGACGGCCGGCAGCCAAGGCGCAAAGCCAGTGGGCCGCGCGGTGCTATCTAGATCGCGGGATCGGGAAGCCATGAAATGGGAGCGAACGGGTTGTGTCCGCCGTTTGGGTCGAAACAGCGTTGGGACGCGACCACGCTGGACGAGAAGTGCCTCACGCTTTCGCGGTGTCCTTCCCGCGCCGGCGGGATCGCCGTGATTGGGTCTGTTGTTTGAATCGGCTCATTCGCGCCGCAAGTTGAACCGGACCCCCGTCCCGCCTCAGGATTGCGACCGCCGCTCGCGCTGCTGGGCCGCTCGCCGCAGGAGTTCGTCGGCCATCACGCCCGCCAGCAAGACGGCGCCGATGATCGCAAACTCCAGCTTGTCCGGGATTCCCAGCATGGTGATCGCGTTGTACAAGACCCGCATCACCGCCGTGCCGATGACCACGCCCAGAATCGAGCCCTCGCCGCCCCGCAGACTGCAGCCTCCCAAGACGGCCGCGGAAATGGCATACAACTCATAGAAGTTGCCGTGCCCTGCCGGCTGGATGCCGTTGACGTCCAGCGAGAATAGCACCGCCGCGACGCCCGCTAGCAGCGCACAAAGGACGTACGCCAGCACGGTCATGGCCGCCGTGTTGATGCCGCTGTACCGCGCCGCTTCCTCGTTCCGGCCCAGCGCCAGCAGGTAGCGGCCGTAAACGGTCTGGTTGAGGAACAGTCCGGCCAGGACCGCGATGACCAGCATCACCAGCAACGGCGCCGGAGCCTGGACGCGGTCCAGCGGAATCAGGCCCAGCAGCAGCAACGCGTGTGCGGACGCAGTCAAGAAGGTCGCCGACCGCTGGCGCAGGCCGGACGTCCAGTTCGACGCCCAGTTCGCTGTCAAGAAACGGGCCACGCCAAACATCAACGCGATCAGGGCCAGTCCGACCAGCACGATTTTCCACCACGCGAGGTCGGGATCGCCCGAGCCGACGTAGCCCAACGCGGCCAGCCGCCACAGCACCAGCAAGCCCACCAACGCCAACGCCTCGCCCCACAACGCGCCCCACGATCGGCGCAACAGGGCTTGCACGCTCAGTCCCACAACGCCGCCGACGGAACCGAGCAAGCCGAGCCAGAACATCGACCGTTGCGTCCAGGTGGGGACATTCCGCGCCGCTTCCGAAAGACCCGGCACCCACGACAGAACACTGGTCACGGACAACGCCAGCCCCACCAGCGCCAGGCACCAGGGCGAGACGAACGCGGCATCTTCCTCGTCGTCTTCGCGCCGGCCAAGCCAACGAACCAGGCCCCACCCGGCCAGACACAGCCCCGCTGCGGCCGTCAGGTAAGCCAGCGAGCAGGGCCGAGCCGTGACCAACAACTTCAGCCCCTCGTAACCGGTGCCAAATCCTTGCGTCTGATCGTCCGTCAGCCAGCGGGCCACGCCGCGATACAACAACAAGCCGCACAGCGTGACCACAAAGGGCTGCAGGCCGACGCGCGTGATCAGCACGCCGTGCAGCAGGCCAATGGCAACGCAGATCTCCAGCATCCAGAACACCGCCAACGCGACTTCGGCCCAGGCCGGCAGCGGCACGCCGGGCAGCAGCCAGCCGGCCAAAACCGACACCAGGCCCAGCACGTAAAGCCATGCCGGCCGCTTGCAGTCGTGATAGCGCACGACAACGAAGTACACCACGCAGAACGGAACCAGCAGCACCTGCAGGCCGCGGTGGACGCTCTCGCGGAAAGGAATACTATGCAGCCAAACGGCGCCGGCGCACCACACGCCCAAGCCGGTCCCGACCAGCGTCCAAGCCAAGGCTCGTCCGGGCGGGCCCTCGGCGATCGCGTGCAAGCCCATCGGCAACAGGCAGCCGATCAGCCCGACGAGGGAGCCGAGCGACAGGTCGATGCCCCCCGTGATGATCACCAACGCGGCGCCGATGCTGATGATTCCGAACAGAGCGGTGCGGCGCAGCGTGTTTTGGATGTTGTACGTGCTGAGGAAGTCGGGATTCAGCAACGACGCCAGCGCGTAAACAAAAACCAGCAGGGCGAAGATGCCCAACGCCTTTTTCATGATCCCCTCGCCGCACCTTCGCCGGTTGCCCCGTCGCCGGTCGCCAGGTGCCTGATTGCTTCCTCATTGCCGGAACGGCGAAGACTTGTTCCGGCCTACGAACTTCGCCCCTCGCCAGGTGCCTGGTTGCTTCCTCATTGCCGGAACTGCGAAGACTTGTTCCGGCCTACGAAATCACCGCCGGTCGCCAGGTGCATGATGGCTTCCTCGTTCAGTTCCGCCCGTTGGAGTTCTCCGCCCAACCGGCCTTCGTGCATCACCAACACCCGGTCGGACATGCCCAGAATCTCCTCCATTTCGCTCGACACGAACAGGATCGCCACGCCGCTGGCAGCCAGTTGTTCCATCAACTCGTAGATCTCTTCCTTGGCCCCCACGTCGATCCCGCGCGTGGGCTCGTCCATCAGCAGGACGCGGGGCCGCATCGACAGCCATTTTCCCAGCACGACCTTCTGCTGGTTCCCGCCGGACAGGTAGCGGACCACTTGCCCGGCGTGCGGAGTCTTGATGTTCAGCTGCCGGATCATGTCGCCCGTGACCGATCGCTCGTAGCGGCGGCTGAGCATCCCCAGTCGGCGGCTGTGGCGGCGCAAGGAGGGTAGGCTGATGTTCTGCTGGACGGTCATGTCGACGATCAGGCCGGCTTGCTTACGGTCCTCAGGCACGAGGGCCACGCCCGCGCGAATCGCGTCCGCCGGACTGCGGAACGCCACCGGCCGGCCAGCGATCCGCAACTCGCCCCCCAAGGCCGGATCGACGCCGAACAAGACGCGCAGCAATTCGGTGCGTCCGGCGCCGACCAACCCCGCGAGCCCCACCAACTCGCCGGCGCGAATGGCGAAGTTCAGGCGATGCCCGGCGTGAGCGGGCGTCTCCACGTCGACGGCCTCCAAGACGGGCGGCCCCGCCCCGTGAGCCCGCCGGCCGTAGAATTGCGAGATGTCCCGCCCGACCATCAGCCGCACCATCCGGTCGTGGTCTATTTCGCCGCGCTGCAATTCGCCCGCGTTTTCGCCGTCCCGCAGGACCACCACTCGATCCGCCAGTTGTTGGACTTCGCCCAGCCGGTGCGAGATGTAAATCACGCTGACCCCGCGGCCGCGAAGCTCGCGCACGACCCGAAACAGCGTCTCCGTTTCCTTGGCAGACAAGCTGGACGTGGGTTCGTCCATGATCAGCAAGCGGGCGTTGACCGACAACGCCTTCGCAATCTCGACCAATTGCTGCTTGCCGATCGGCAACGTCGCGACGATGGTCTTCGGCGACACGTCCAGTCCCACCATTCCCAGTACTGTGGCGGACTGGCGGTAAATCGTCCGGCGGTCCAGGATGCCCAGCCGATGCGGTTCGCGTCCCAGAAAAATGTTCGCGCCGACGTCCAGATTGTCCGCCAAGTTCAGTTCCTGGTGAATCAGCGCAATGCCGCGTCCCACGGCGGTCCGCACGGAATCCAGCTGCACGGGCTGGGCGTCCAGAAACAGTTCGCCGGAATCGGGAGGCAGGATCCCGGCCAGGATCTTCATCAACGTGCTCTTGCCGGCGCCGTTCTCGCCCAGCAGCGCCAGCACCTCGCCGCGTCCGACCCGCAAATCGACGCTGTGCAGCGCGCGAACGCCGGGAAAGCTCTTGCAGATCCGGCGGGCTTCAAGCAGCGGAGTCGTGTCAGAGGCTGTCATGGAGTTAGGTTACGAGTTGCGAGTTGCGGGATGCGCGTCGCGGGATGCGGGATGCGCGAAGTCCCGCCACGAATCATCGTTCCGCCACGCCACAAGTGACAAGTGACAACTGACCAATGACTACTGCCCCCTACATCTTCTCCGCCGGCTCATTCGCCGCCTGCATCTTGGCTTTCAAATCCTCCCAGAACTCGCGGACGTTGTCACGGCGAATTTGTCTGGCCGGGACGTCGATGTACTTGCCTGGCGGAATAACGCTCTGGTCGCCTCGCGCCAAGGCGGCCAGGATTTCCACCGACTTGCGGCCGTACTCGTACGGGTTCTGCACTACGGTGCCGTAGATCTTGCCGTCCACGATTCCCTGCAGATTGGCATCCTCTTCATCGAACCCGACGATCTGGATTTGCCCTACCTTGCCCGCCTCTTCGACGGCCGCCAGGCATTGGGGCGCGTTGTAGGCAAACAGCCCCACCATGCACCCCAAGTCGGGATACTTGGCGATGGCGTCTTCGGCCAGTGCCTTCGCCTTGCCAAAATCGAATTGATCGGTCCGAGTGTCCAGCACCACATACTTGTCGCCTCGGACGGGTTCGCCCAGTTTGTCGCGGCGGGCCGGATCCGGCGGCCGGCCCGTCAGTTCGTCGATCACTCCTTGTCGCCGCACCTGGGCGTTCACCTGCTCCAGGCGGCCGACGAAGATGATCACCGAGCCGCCGTGCGGCAGAGCCTCCTTGACCAACTGACCAGCCATCCGCCCGGCCATGTAATTGTCGGTGCCCACGTAGCACAACCGCTTGGTATCCGGAGCATCGCAATCCTGGGTGATGACGATCGTCTGCTCGCAAGCCTCGTTGATCAACTGCGTCTGGTTTGCCGCGTCGATGGGGCTTATCGCCAAGCCGTCGATTCCCCGTGCCAGCAGGTCCTCGATCATGCGTTTCTGGTCGGCGACGCCGCCGGGAGGCATCACGACCTCGCAGCGGACATCGAACTCCCGTTCGCTCGCCTTGACTCCCGCCGCCGCCGGATTCCAAAACGACGCAATGCCGTTGGTGACGTATGCCAATCGAATCGGCGATGGCTTGCTAGCCGTTGCCGGGGCCTGGACCTGAGGGCCGTTCCGACCAGGGCTCGGCCCCGGCTCGCGACATCCCGATCCAAATAGCGCGACTGTCAGGATCGCAGCGCACAGCGCGGCGAGCGTGCGAGGCCGACTCATGGGGCATGTTCTCCAGCGCGGAAGCAGATTCGTCAAACCTCCAATACTGACCAGTTTGCCAATGTACCGGCTTGTGAAGAGAGCAGCAAGGCGGACGCGGCGTGCTGTGGTCAAACCAGCCTCGTCTGTTCTCAAAAGCGCAGCACAATTTCGCGGCAGGGATCAGCCAGACTTTTGCCAAGTGGGGCAGAAGTCGATAGAATACTAACAAGTGTGACGATTCTACCGGGCACGGGGTCCGCGGGTACGCCGCTTGCAGTCTCTGCTATCGTCGGCGAGACTGTTGGGGGTTGGCGAGCGATTGCCGCGGAGCGGGCACCGGCTGGTTCAGTCAAGCGGACGGCGAATTGCCGGAGTGAAATCACCCGAAGCCTTTGGGGGCGAATTTTCGGAAGGGGACGAGAAAATGAGACGCCGGATGACCGTCATGACCGTGTTGGCTTCAATAGCCGTGGTACTGATTCCCGTTTGGAGCGGGGCAGCGGACGCGCCGAGGCCCAACGACAGCGGGAGCGAAGCGGGCTGCCAGTCCTGCAAGACGGCTCGCAGTGGTCCCAAGGTAGTCGGGCAAACGGACAGCGGCGATACGCAGGTCGTGGGGCGCGGAGCGGTGGTCGACGCGACAGCGGGACAAGCGACTGCCCGGCAGCCGGCATTGCGGAGTGTCGCCGAGAAACGGCGCTGGCTCCGCAACCAATTGGCCGACGGTGTCAAGGACCGGCGGCAGTTGCAGCAGTTGCAGGCCAAAGTCGACAAGCTGACGCCGCAGCAAGTGGACGTGCTCACGCGGGCCGTGTTGGCCCAGCAACTGCCGGCCGCCGACCAGCAGCAGCAATTGCAGCAGGGTCTGCAGCAGTTCGATCAGCAGCAACAGCAGCTAATGCAGCAGGCCAACCAGGAGTTGGCGCGGGCCCAGTTCATTCGCCAAGTCTTGGAGAACGAACTGTGGTGGCGGAACGCGGGCTACGGCGTGGGCTACATGCCCGTCGTCACATGGCTGCCGGAGGGCACGTGGTTCGGCGCCGGCGCCACCATCTCGCCCGATGGCCGCTACGTCCGCCCCTCGGCTTATCCGTTTTTCTCCAACGTCGGCCCCGTTTACACGTACAACCTTAATAACGGCCAGACGCAACCTTGGATGCCGCAATCGACGTATCAGCCGAACAATCGGCCGATCGGCTATCCGGGGTTCAACCACGCCGAAGCGTACGGCAGTTCGTGGCAACAGCGGCAGGCGGCCGCTCAGACACAGCCCCGAGTCTGGCACGACGGCATGCGGACGCGGGTGGGAAGGTGATCCGTCCGGACGCTTACGGTGCGATGTTCAAGCGCGGCTGGCGGCTGTGAATCAATTCCGATTCGTACGCCCGCCGCATCTCCTTGTAGCGGGCGTTCGAATCGGGGTCGAAGGCGTGCAGTTCGACGGTCACGCCGTCGGTCCCCTCTTGCCACAAATAGCGGGCCAGCGACTTGCGGTCGGAGTGGTCCAGGTGTTTGGCCACACGGGCTCTCAGGTTTTCTGACTCGCCGATGTACAGATATCCGCTGGCGTCACGGAAAATGTAAACGCCCGGCGTGTCGGGGACGCGTTGGGGATCCGCCAGCACGTCCTTGGCCGGCAGCACGATGACTTGTTTGTTCCAAGCAGCCACGCGCGCGACCAATTCCGGGCGCAACTGCCGGGCTTTCCGCAGGCCCAACGCCGCTTTCCGCAACTCGTAGGCCGATACGTCAGGCGCCACGCTCCGGGCGATCCGGTCGAATTCCTGACGCAGCTTGGGGTCGCACAGCACCCGATCGATCGACAGCTGGTACTTGTCGTACATCTGCCGCGCCGCGATCTCGGCGGCGTGGGCGTACGGCTCGTGGTGCAGCGTGGCCTGCTTCATCACCTCGGCCTTCAACCGCCCCGCCTTGCGCAAGTTCAGCAGCGTCCAGTTGATCTGCGTCTCGTCCGCCTCCGGGAGCACGTTGCGGCACCGGGCGACCAACGCCGCGTTCAGGTCGTCGCGCACCAGCACCTCGTCCGCGCTCCAGCCGTCGTGAACGGCGACAAAGGCCTCCTGGACGGCCCGCGCCAGCGCATCGCGGTCCGCGGACTCCGTGCTGCGGCCCGACTGTGTTGCCGCGGCAACGAGCACCTGGGCCAGGATGATCGTCGCAACGCCGAGACGCTCGTGCCTCGCCGGGCGTCCCACCTGCGGTCCGGACGTTCTGGGTCGCGTCATGTTCAAACTCCTCACACGCCTCTGCAGAACCCACCGCCATTGTGTACAATCCTGGATCGTGCCGCAATTTGGAACTTACGCAGAAGCGAGGCTCTTGTGGACGTCCAGAACATCGACCAGGTTCCTTCGTTCACCACCAAGGACGGATCGGAGATCCGCGAGTTGTTGGCCTATCGGAACTCGTGCATCCGCCACCAGAGTCTGGCGGAAGCTCGGCTGCCGCCGGGGGCCTCGACCACGCCCCATTATCACTTGGCCGCCGAGGAGATCTACTACATTCTGGAAGGCTCAGGATCCATGCAGGTCGCTGGCGAGGCGCGCTGTGTCGTCCCCGGCGACGCGATTGCCATCCCGCCCGGCGCGACGCATCAAGTCACCAACACGGGTTCCACGGTACTGAAATTCCTGTGCTGTTGCTCGCCGGCGTACGAGCACGACGACACCATTTTGACGCCCGCCGGCGCGGTTCGGCAAAAATAGCTCGGATTATCCATCAGCCGCACGGCGCTTACCCCGCTTGCCTTTTCTGACTGCGCGTTGTGCAGACCTGCGGCCGTTTCATGAATAAACCGGAATAACCGAGATCCCGTCGGACGCCATGTCGGAAACCGCGACCGCAGCGAACCAGATCGCGACCGCCTGTCTCTCCCGAATAAAGTGCCGCGATCTTGGGCTGGCAGGGCCGCAGGTACGCTTGACCTGAGCCGCCGACTTGGCTACTCTAGCATGGAATCGTTGAAGGTCGACGGTTCCTGCCACCGATAAGCAGTGGAGATGTTTGTACCGAAAGCTGGAACGTTGGTGAGTTGAGCCCGCTGATGAACCCGATCTTGGACCTACGACCGCTGCTGCTTTTGGCCGGATTCGGCCCGTAGGGGAGATCGCGCACCGACCAGTTTGGATCGTTTCGCCCCGAGGGCCAGTCGCTCGGGGCTTTTTTGTTTTCTGGGGAAGACACAATCATGAGACGTTGGTCGATTCCGCGTCGCGGCTACCGGGGGCCGTCGAGGATCGCGTTGTTACTGCCCAGGCCAGCCAACGGCTGGCACCCTGGTTCCCTGAATTGACTCGGTACGATCCTCAGAATTCCCTACTACAGAAAGACGCTACTACTCATGACCGAAATGCGACACATCCGGATCTTTGACACGACCTTGCGCGACGGCGAACAGTCTCCGGGCGCGAGTATGAACTTGCAGGAAAAGATGGAGCTTGCCCAAGCCCTGGTGGACCTGGGCGTCGACATCATCGAGGCCGGTTTTCCGATCGCCTCGCCGGGCGACTTCGCCGCCGTGAGCGAGATCGCCAAGAATTTTCGCGGGGCCACGATCTGCGGCTTGGCCCGCTGTAACGACGCCGACATCGACCGCGCCTGGGAGGCCATCAAGCAGGCCGAGCGGCCGCGGATTCACGTGTTCCTGGCGACCAGCGCGATCCATCGCGAATTCAAGTTGCGGATGACCCGCGAGGAGATCATCCAGCGGGCCGTGGCCGGCGTGCAGCG
>CAYUFW010000046.1:0-7070 GCA_964443915.1 uncultured Pirellulaceae bacterium | reverse complement strand
GGGCCCTCGTAGTAGGCGCGCTTGCCGCCCTCTCCGACGGCGTGCAGCGTGCGGGCCAATACTGCGACGACATCGAGTTCTCGCCGGAGGACGCCGCCCGCACCGAACACGATTTCTTGTGCCAGGTCGTCGAGGCGGCGATCGCCGCCGGAGCGACCACCGTGAACATCCCCGACACCGTGGGCTATGCCACGCCGGCGGAAATGGGAGCCCGCATCGCCATGCTCCGCAACCGCGTGCCCAACATCGACCAGGCGGTGATCAGCGTCCACTGCCACAACGATTTGGGCCTGGCGGTCGCCAACAGCCTGGCCGCCGTCGAGAACGGCGCGGGCCAGGTCGAGTGTACGATCAACGGCATCGGCGAACGGGCCGGCAACTGCTCCTTGGAGGAAATCGTCATGACGCTCAAGACGCGGCACGACCGTTTCAACGCCGGCACCAGGATCAAGACCCAACGCCTGGTGCCCACCAGCCGTCTGGTCTCGTCGATCACCGGCTTGCAGGTACAGCGGAACAAGGCCATCGTCGGCCGCAACGCCTTTGCCCACGAGGCCGGCATCCACCAGGACGGCATGCTCAAAGAGCGTTCCACCTACGAGATCATGCGGCCCGAGGACGTCGGCTTCGCACGGACTGACCTCGTGATGGGCAAGCACAGCGGCCGGGCGGCGTTGAACGACCGCGTCAAGGCCCTCGGCTTCCATTTGACCGGCGAACAACTGCAGAGACTGTTCGACGAATTCAAGGTCCTGGCGGACAAGAAGAAGGAAGTCTACGACGGCGACATCGTGGCCCTGATCGACCACGAATTGGTGGGCGCTCAAAACGGCGAATGGCAACTGGTGTCGTTCGAAGCCGACTCGGGCACGGGCCGGACGCCGCGCGCCAAGTTGACCCTGCGCCGCAACGGCCAGGACTTCACCGAGGAACTGGCGACCGGCGACGGACCGATCGACGCGGCCTTCTTCGTGGTCGAGAAGATCACCGGCGTCAAGCTCAGTTGCCGGGCCTTCGAAGCCCGCAGCGCCTCGATCGGCCGCGACGCCCAAGCCGAAGCGACGCTGGAGGTGGAACATCAAGGCGCGATCTACCGCGGCCGCGGCGTTTCCACCGACACGGTCGAGGCCACCGTCAAGGCGATGCTGAATGCCGTCAACCGGATTGCGATCGCGCAGCGGTGAACGCTGGGCCGGAAGCCCTGCCCCCTTTCATCTGACTTGCTCCGCCAGTCGCACGGGATCGGCCTCCGCGATGATGCGGAAACGGTCTGCCGTGCCTGCGAGCGAGTAGGCTTGCCGCGTGTAGGCGAACGCGGCCTCCAGCGTGGCGGCGTCCCAGGCCGCCCCGCTGCCGCTGACGCCGCCGCCGATCACGAGCCGGCGCGGAGTGATCAGGGCCGCCAACTGCGCGACGTCGCCGGCCTCGCGCAGGAGCCCCGGCACCATAATCCCCAACCGCTGGCCTTGATACGGCTGGTCGGTGACGTAGCTGGCCAACATGCCGGACGTCAGGACCGAGGTGATCCGCGAGTCGAGGGCGGCGGAACAGACGGCCACCAGGCCGGCCGGTCCGATGCCGACGACGAGGATGTCCTCGGGCAGGCGGCCGTCCCGTTCCTGCACGGCGTCCAGCAGTCGGCGGACATCGACCACCCACTGGCCCAGCAACGGACGTCCCAGCCACAGCGACCACTCGGCCGTGTTGTGGTCCGGCGCTCGGCCGATCCGGTCGTTGGGCTGAGCGGCTTTGCCCGTGGCCCGCAGCTCCGGCGTCAGCACGGCCCAGCCGCCGGTCCGCAATGGGGCGGCCAAGGGGTTGCCGGCCGCTTGCCCGTCGCCTTCCAAGTCGAGCACGACCGCGAGCTTCTGACCCGGCGCCGCAGGCGGATCCTGGCGCGCGGTGAGCGTCAGCCCCGGCTCCGGCTGGAACGCGATCCCGCCAGCCGGATCCGTGCTCGCCGCTTTCACCAACGCCGGCTGCGTCGCCGCGGGCGGCGCGCCGCCGAACAGGCAGGCGTTCAAGCCTTGCAGGATCGCCGCCCGCTGCGTCTGCCACTGTTGCGCGTCTTGGGGCAGTGTCCGCTGCTGCAGCAGCCGGCGGGCCTCGGCCGCCGCGAACTGCGGAATCGTCACAAAGTCATCCGGCCGCGTGGTGCCGGGAAAACACCGCAGCGTTTCGGGGTCTTCCGTGGAGATCTTCGGTTCCGGAATGGGCGCGCCGTCGCCGGTCCCCTTCAGGTGCCGGGTCATCCAGCCGTACATGGCCTCGCGCATGGCCTGGTTGTAGTCGTGCGGCGACTCGAACGTGGCGTGTTTCAAGTGATCGGGGCAACCGTACAACTCGAAGATCGGCCGGGCCCAAGCCACCGACTTGCGCGCCTCGGCCACGGAAAACTGGATGCCGTCGCGGGTGGCGTTGACGACCATCAACCCGCGCGGCGCCGTCAAGCCGAGTACGTTCCCTTCCTCCGTGAACTGCAACGCCCCGGGAACGACCTCGCACATGCAGCAGGCGACTCCCAAGTACGCTTGATAGGTGCCCACGGAACAGACGGGCACGACTGCGGAGAAGCGTTCGTCCCACGCACCGGCGTACATCGTCTGGTTGCCGCCGCCGCTGGCTCCCGTCACGCCCAGACGGCTGCCGTCGACTTCCGGCCGCGTGAGCAAGTAATCGACCGCCCGCTGATTCTCGTACACCTGCAGACCGCACAGCGGCAAGCCGACGGGCAGCAACGTCGCGGCGACCATCTCGCCGTGATATTGGCCCAGCGCCTTGCCCAGGCCGCGCTCGCCCGCGCCGAAGGCGTCCACCGCCAGCACGAAAAAGCCCTGCTTCACCAGCCCCAGGCACCGCCTCTGGACCACCGGCTCTTGCTTCGCCAGCCGCCAATGTCCATGAACGACCAGCACCGCGGTCACCTTGCCGGACACGTCGGGAACGTAGGCGTTGGCCGTCATCCAGATGCCGGGCCGGGTCTGGAACACGACTTTCTCCACGCGGTAGCCGTCGCGTGAGAGCGTGCCCAGGATGCGAGGCTCCAGCGGACACGGCCTCTCCGGGAATCCGCCCCAGGCGTTCAGGATCTTCCGCCGCAGTTCGCTCCGGCGCTGCTCCCATTCCGCCAACGTCGCGGGAACCTTGTCGCCGGCGCGAAGCTCGGCCGCTTGCCGGCGGACGAACTCCAAGAAAGTCAGGGACGAACCGCGATCCTGAGCGCCGGCCGCCGCCGCCAGCAGCAGAACCGCCGCCACCGCCGAAACCGAAATGGGACGCATGACAATCTCCTCACGCGGCATCGCCGCAACCAAACCTGTTAGAGTGTTTCGCGATTCCTTCTACCATTCCACTCCCGTGGGAAACACCAGGCCGGAGAAAAACACGAACAGGCCCGCGATCAGCACCACGAACAGCAGCCACCACGTGACCACGTTCGTGTACCAGGTCGTGCCCAAATCGGCGAAGGTGTTCAGCTTGCTCCAGTTGATCGTCACGTCGTCGCCAACTTGCTCGGGCCGAGGCGGCGCGGTCGCCAGACTCACCGCCGTACACACGATGCAGCACAGCAGCCAGTTCAGTGCCGCTTGATTCGCATACGGCGCCAGCCAGGCCGGAGGCGCCGCCGCGATTCCCAAGTACACCTTGACCCCGATCCCAAACGCGAACCCGAACAGGACCGCCGCCAGCGCCCCGCGACTGTTCACGCGCCGCCACAGAATGCCCAGCAAGAACACGGCGGCAAAGGGCGGAGCGAAGAACGCGTACAGTTCCTGGATGTAGATGAACAGCCCGCCGCCCAGAACGCCGATGAATCCGCCCAGCACGATGGCCACGGCGAGAATGACGGCCGACGAAACGACGCCCACCCAAACCAGATGCTGGTCGCTGGCGTCCTTCCGGAGCAAGCGTTGGTAGATGTCCAGCGTGAACACGGTGGCGGTCGAGTTCAGGACCGCGTTGACCGTCGACTGGATCGCCCCGAACAGCCCGGCCAGGAACAGCCCGCGCAGCCCCACGGGCATCAGCGTCTGCAGCAAGTGGATATAACCTTGATCCGCGGTCCGGCCCACCTTGTCCCAAGGCTGCAACAGCAACTCCGGCCGCATCGCAAACAGGATCAGGCCCGGCAGCACGACGATCGCCGGCAGGAACACCTTCATGAACCCCGCGAACACGATGCCCATCCGCGCGTGGTAGCCGCTCTTGGCCCCCCGTACGCGCTGGATCATGAACTGGTTCAGCACGTTGTACCAGACGCTGACCGAGAAGATCCCCAGCAACAGGCTCGTCCAGGGGTGAGTCGGATGGCTGGCCGGCTGGAAGACCGACAGCCGGTTGTACGAATCGGTCCCGCCCAGGCGGTGGACGTGATGCGCGACCGCCTCGGCCCACACACCGCTGTCCGCCCGGTTCCGCTCGATCATCACGCGGAAGCCGTCCACCAGCGAGCCCTCGCCCGCCAGGGCGTCCAGCCCCAGCGCCGTGACCACCAAGCCGCCGGCGACCATCACCACGACCATGAACAGGTCCCCCCAGGCCACCGACGACAGCCCCCCGTAGACGGCCCAGCCGCCCGCCACGATTCCCAGCACGATGATCGACAGCCACAAGTCGAATCCGAACAGCTTCTCGATCGCCACGCCGCCGCCGTACAGCACGGCCGCCAGAAACGCGACCACGTTGCTGATCACCGTCACCGCGGCGAACATCTGCCGCAACGTCAGGCTAAACCGCCGCTCCAGGAATTCGGGGATCGTAAACACCCGCGACGCGAGCAGAAACGGAATGAAGAACCAGATCAGCAGCGAGAACGTCACGACGTTCATCCACTCCGACATGGCCACGCAAATGCCGTAGATGGTGGCCGCGCCGATCATCCCGATGAAATGCTCGGTGCTGATGTTCGAGCCGATGAACGAGCCCCCGACGACGTACCACGGCAAGCGCTTCCCCGCCAGGAAATAATCTGTGGTGCTCGCCCGCTCGCCGCGGCCGAACCAATAGCTGACGGCGGACAGGCCGGCGAAATACGCTGCGAAGGCCACATAGTCCCAAAGACCTAACGAGAACGAATGCGGATCGGCCACCGGACAAGCCTCCTCGGCTGGGCGGATGAATCGGTCGCGGACGACATCGACTTCGCCGCATTCGAGACAATAATCAAGCCTGGATCAAGACCGGTCCCAGTCGTCTTGGATGGATGTGGGCGAGCCCCCCTTTCCTCGTCGCACGCGAGGGTCCGCGATGTGCGCGGCACACGGTACCACGATCGGCCAGCATCCCCTGGAGATCCTCGCCTGTCCGGCAGACGGCAGCCGTCTCCGCCCGACCGATGCCGACGCTCATCACTTTGACTGCTTGAGCGACGCCGTTCTGGAGCACGTCCGCCAATACAGCCTTTTCGGCCAAGTCGAACAGTATTTCGATCCGTACCAGTGGCAATGTCTGATTGACGTGGCGTGCGGGGCGTCCTGCCGTTTGTCAATGCCAGCGTGTTGGCCTTGCCGTTCAGCGACGAGGTCGCGGATTTTAGCGCCTAACTTCTTTTCCTACATCGCCTCCGCAGTTCAGCGCGTCGCCGGCGCTGGTGACACGACTTGGCAACACGATTCCTTTTCATGCGGTGGTTGGACCAGATCTCGAGTTCCTGCAGGTTCCAGCGACAGAGGTCGACGCGATGCCGAAGAATGTTGCGGACTTCATGGACCGTCATGTGCAGTTCTTTCTTCCTGCCCCCAATGTTCCTGCCAGTTCCTGCTGTCCAGTCACTTCGCGGCAGTCTGCTGTGATGGGGCAAGGGAATGTCGGGCAAGGGAATGCTCGATCCATTCATTCCTTTGCCCTTGGTTCGCCAATCTGTCACATTTGAGAGTCTTGTCGAGGGGGCGATCCACGGAAGAAAATCGCGCTCACGTTCGGCCTGTTGTGGCGTGGAGTGGAAGCCGCCCTCAATTATATCGCGTCATACGGCGCACGGCCGGACACTTCTGCGAGCCCTTAGACGTAAGTCCGGCAGCTCGCGAGCGTCTGGTCGATGAATTGTCCGCCCGTCAACCACTCCCGTAACCGACAACTTGCCGCGCGGGTTAGGTGCGTTGACAGCCGCCGCCAACTTCCACAGAATGAACCCGCAGATTGTGAATCTGCTGCGATCTGGCCGGAAGTCGCATAGCCGAGGCGTGCGAGTTGATCCGTCAGGCGGCGTTGGGCCTGCACTACGCGCACTCAAAAGGCCTCGTCCACCGAGACCTCAAGCCTTCCAATTTGATGCTTGCCAGCAATGAAGACGGCTCCCCGCAAGTGAAAATCCTCGACATGGGACTGGCTCTGCTACGTACGCCCCAGGCGTCGGAGGGACGCGAGTTGACAACCGACGGTCAGGTGATGGGCACGTTCGACTACATGGCGCCCGAACAAGCCACCGACAGCCACGAAGTCGACATCCGCGCCGACATCTACTCCCTCGGGGCCACGCTCTACAAACTGCTCTGCGGACAGCCGCCGTTAGGGGGCCACGAGGAGGATAGCCCCGTCAAGAGGCTGATGACGGTGGCAAACGAAAAGCCTCTGCCAATCGGCCAGCGGCGAGACGATTTGCCGGAGGGTCTGCCAGCGGTCGTCGGGCGCATGCTGGCCCGGAATCCAGACGAGCGATATGCCACGCCGGCAGAAGTGGCCGCGGCTCTGACGCCGTTCTGCGTCGCCTGCGACTTGACGGCCCTGCTACAGAAGGCGGGCGCGGTGCAGCCGATTGCCCGCCGCGACACGGTACTGCCCACCACGCTCCAGTGCGGACCGGGTTCGTCGACCGAGAAAGCCTCGTCCGAGGAATGCACGGGCGGCGTTCGTCGGGCGGAGCCCGTTACCGTTCGGTCTCGTTTCTCATCCGGCCGGCGGCGACTGCTGCGACTGTTCGGCGGTGCGTTCGGGTTGCTGGCGGCTCTTGCCGCGGTGTGGGTGATCCGCATCGAGATGGAGGATCGGAAGTCCGGGCTCAAACGGGGCGCTGAAGTTCCATTCCAGACTCCCCGTTCCACAGACGGCGGGCCGACGGACGAGACCGCTGT
>CAYUFW010000045.1:6666-35683 GCA_964443915.1 uncultured Pirellulaceae bacterium | reverse complement strand
CGTGCAGCGCATTGGGTATGGACCCCAGCCCCTTGCGGTGTGTCGTGGACTGGATACGCTAGGTTCGCTGGACTGCGTTGTGGCGTGCTGGCAAAGCGATGGCGGTCGGTATCCGGCTTGCGCGTCGTACACGCATTTCAGCAAGCGGGAGACGCCGCGCGGCCCTCGGTGGATGGACGTCGGCTTGGAGACCAGGATGGCCGCAAGTGGCAGTCGCTCCACCCCATGGTTCGACCACCGCACGCGGCGGCGTAGGTGTCTGACGCGGTAGCAGGTTCGCCACGGAGCATGTTGGGCCTCATCGCGGGCGATCCAAGCATCTCGTACGACGCGATGGGGCGCGATCGTAGCACCGTGATGCGCAATAGCCGGGTCTTGAAGACCCTGGGCCTGCTCCGGCGGGAAGGTTCTCGGAAGACGCACCCGCGCCCATTGCCGAATCGCAAGGCCACGCCAGCCACCGCTCCCAGCTCACGCTGACGAGGACTGGGGGCTGGTGATCGAGTGCGAATCACGCCAACACGACCATGACCGGGCGGGAAGGCTCTCGAATTGCCGGGCTTCGGGCAGTCTGCTAGAATTCCCCCAGGCATTGAGCGTTCGCGGGCAACCTACGGCCAGAGGAGTCCGCGTGATGTGGGGTACGTTTCTTCCACCTGGAGGATGCTCCGGATGACCATTTCTCTAGCCTTGACTCCGGAATCGGAGGAGCGATTGAAGCAAGCCGCCGAGCAGCAGGGGCTGTCCGCAGATGCGCTGGCCGTGCGATTGCTGGAACAGCACCTGCCACCTGCCGAACGGCGAGCAGAATTGGTGGCGTTGCTGCAGTCCTGGATCGACGGCGATGACACGGCCGAACAACAAGAAACCGGCGAGTACCTTATCCGCGTCCTGGACGAAGATCGTCTTTCGCACCGGAAACTGTTTCCCCCGGAACTGAAAGGGGTGACATGGTGAGCCGCGTCGTCTTGTTGGATGCGGGGCTGCTCGGCTTGATCGCCGCCGTCGCCGTACCCCTGGACGGCTGGACCGTCGTCTGGCCGGGGCAGAAGCCGGAAGATCAGATCGCATCGACCTCGGCCGTCGCCATCGCCCGGACCAACGCCGTCATCGGGGGCCAGCCATTTCCCGCCCTGCAATTCACCTTCACCCGCGGCACGTACCAGACGCGTCCCCTCATCCAGCTGGACTTCCCCTTCAACGCCGACGTCTGGAAGGTCTTGGCCTTCAAGACCGAAGTGGAGACTTCCGCAGGCCTCCAGCCGCTCGGGTTCGGCATGGACATGCCGCGGTACGGCTATGACGCGGGCTGCTGCCCGAGGAGTTATTCATGTTAAACCGTCGTGACGTACTTCGCCTGGTTCCCGCATCGTCGCTGGCATGGTTGGAGGTGGCTGGGACCGCTGGGGCCGCTGAGGCCGCGCCAGCCCCACGCTCCGATGCAGCCCCACTGTTGGCTGGCCCGCCGGTCGTGCAGCATCTCACGACGGAGGGGTTCGCCGTCAGCTTTGCTGTCGGCCAGTTGGCCACGGGCTGGATTGAATGGGGACTATCGGCCGAGCGACTCGACCAACGAGCGGTGGCCAGCCGCGCCGGCTTGGTCGAGGCGTCGGACCGGGCGCTGGTGGTGCCAGTCTCGCTCGGTGACCGGGGCGGCGCCGGGCGACAGGTCTTCTATCGCGTGGTCGCACAGGCGCTGAGTTACCAGAACGCCTACAAATTGCGCCGCGGCGAACCGGTGGCCGGGCCCACGCAGAGCCTCGTGATCCCAGACCCGACCGCAAGCCGGGTCCGCGTGGCCGTCGTCAACGACACGCATGAACACGGGCCAACCATCGAAGCCCTTGGCGCGCGCATCGAGGCGGTCCAGCCCGACGTGCTGGTGTGGAATGGCGACACGTGCGGTTCGGCCTTTGATGCGCCGGCGGACCTGCCGCGCGTGCTGTTGAAGCCGGGCTGGGCCGCGAGCCGGTGCTTGATGTTTGTGCCGGGCAATCACGACGTGCGCGGAGCCAGTGCGCGAGAGATTTCCAAATGTCTGGCAGCCGGCCCGGATGCGTCGCTGCCCTACAACGCGGCTCGGCGTTACGGGCCCTTGGCCCTGCTGACCCTGGACACGGGCGAAGACAAGCCCGATGCCCACCCCGTATTCGCCGGGACAGCAGCCTACGAGCCGTACCGCGTGCAACAAGCCGCCTGGCTGCGCGAGGCCCTGCGCCGGCCTGACATTGCCTCGGCTCCGTTCAAGATTGTCTTCTGCCACATCCCGTTGCGTGGCCTGCCGAAGCAGAATGACGGGCTGAGCCTGGAGGGCCATGCATCCTGGTCAGGCGACGGGGCCAGGGCGTGGATGCCCGCGTTGCGTGAAGCTCGCGTCCCGCTGGTGGTCAGCGGTCACATGCACGCCTGGCGCGTGGACGATCCGGCCGAAGGCTTGCCGATGCAGGTGGTCGGCGGCGGCCCCGAGCCCGCCAAAGCCACGCTCATCGTTCTGGAAGCCGACGCCCAAACGCTGCGCGTCGCGATCCAGGACTTGTCGGGCGCGGTATTGGCCGAGCGCCGACTAACGGGCGATGGTTTGCGTTGAAAGCGTTGAGATAAGGAGAATCAGGCGATCGGGGCGATGGTGATGCCGCCGTCAGCCCGGACGATGGCGCCGTTGAGGTAAGACGACTCGTCGGAGGCCAGGAATACGGCCAGCTGGGCGATCTCTTCCGGGCGGCCGAAGCGGCCCAGCGGGGCTCGGCGGAAGAAAAAGTCGGCGTCGAACGCGGCGTTGTCCAGATTGCTGACGCGCATCATCTCCGTCTCGACTCCGGCGGGGCAGATGCAGTTCACGCGGACACCCTGGCGCCCGTATTCCACGGCCAGCGAGCGCGTCAGCGCGATCGTCGCGCCCTTGGTGGCCGTGTAGGCGTCGCAGCCTGGAATTCCGATGACCGCGGCACTGGAAGCCGTGTTGATCACCGACCCGCCGCCGGAGCGGATGATCCGCGGGATGGCGCACTTGCAGCACAGGAACACGCTCTTGAGATTGACGCGGAGCACGCGGTCCCAGACCGCTTCGTCCAGGTCAGCGACCGGCTGATCCTGGGCGAGAAAGACGGATGCGTTGTTGTACAGCACGTGCAGCGCGCCGAACAGTTCATCGGTCCGGGCCAGCAAGGCTTCCACGCTCACCCGGTCGCCGCAGTCGGTCTGGACGAACGTGGCTTCACCGCCGGCCGCCCGGAGACGGGATTCGGCCTGGGTTCCCAGCCCCTCGTCGATTTCTGCCAGCACCACTTTGGCGCCTTCGCGCACGAACGCCTCGGCGGCGGCAAATCCGATGCCTCGTCCCGCGCCGGTGATGACGGCCACGCGATTTTCCAGTCGTTTCACGGGAGAATCCCTTCGCGTCAGATGGATATGCCTACGACCAACGACTCGCTTCCTGCCGGGGCGCGGTTGCTACGTCAGGGTCATGAGCTGTCTACCATCGTGCGCACCGCGCCGGCGATCTTCTGCGCGGAAAGCCCGTATTGATGCAGCAGCCATTCGTGGCTGCCGACCTTGGACACGTAGACGTCGGGCAGGCCGATGCGCAAGAACCGCCGTGGGGCGACACAGGCGTCGGCCAGGACCTCGGCCACGGCGCCGCCAAGTCCGCCGCTGAGCTGGTGCTCTTCGACCACCACGATGCCCCCTGTTTCCTCGGCCGCCGCGAGGATCGCCGCGCGGTCGATGGGCTTGACGGTGTGCATGCTGAGCACGCGGCATTGGATGCCTTCGCGGCTCAAGGCCTCGGCGGCCTCGGTCACCTGGTTGCCGATCGTGCCCGTGAAGACGAACGTCAAGTCGCGCCCGTCGCGGACCTGGATCGCCCGGCCGAGCCGGAACGCGATCCGGTCCTGGTGCACGGGCGGCTCTCGCTTGTAACCGCAACGGTAGTAGAACGGTCCGTCGTGGGCGATCATCGCGTGGACGCCCGCTTCCGCCTCGGCAAAATCGCAGGGGCAGAAGACCACCATGTTCGGCAGCGCCCGCATGATGGCGATGTCCTCGGTCGCCTGGTGCGACACGCCCAGCGCCCCGTAGGCCAAGCCGCCGCCGATAATGACGATCTTGACGTTCGCGTTGTGATAGCAGACGTCGTTGCGGATCTGCTCCAGGCAGCGCAGCGTCGGGAAATTGGCGATGCTGTACGTAATCGCGATGTTCCCTTCCAACGCCACGCCGCAGGCGACTCCGGTCATGTTCTGCTCGGCCACGCCGCAATTGTACCAGCGATCGGGGAAGGCATCGCGGAACGGCTCGATCTCGCCGTAGCCGATGTCCGCCAGGATCATCCAGATCCGTTGGTCGGTCTTGGCGATGTCCACCAGGACCTTGTTGAACAGGCTTCTCACGGCGCCACCTCCAGTTCCCGCAGGGCCTGCGCCAGTTGCCGGTCGTCGACCGAGCCATAGTGGCAAGAGACGGTGTTCTCCATGAAGCTTACCCCTTTTCCCTTGACCGTGTGGCAGGTGAGCCACGAAGGGCGGCCCGCCTCGAACGGCAACTTCGCCAGCGCGTTGTCGAGGGCCACGACATCGTGCCCGTCCACTTCCTGGACCGCCCAGTGGCAGTCCTCCAGCTTCTGGGCCAGCGGCTCCAGATCGAGAATGTCGCGGGAGAAGCCCAAGGCCTGAACCCGGTTATAGTCGACAATCACCGTCAGGTTGTCCAGCCGGTGCTGGGCCGCGAACAGGATCGCCTCCCAACTGCTCCCCGCGTCGCAATCGCCGTCGCTCATCAGGCACACCACGCGGTGCGTTTGCTTTGCCCGGCGGGCCGCCAAGGCCATCCCCACGGCCACGGGCAATCCGTGCCCCAGCGACCCGGTCGAGAATTCCACGCCCGGCACGTGGTGCGAAATGTGGCCCATGAGCCGGCCTTCGTCGCGGTAGTAGCCCTCGAACCAGGCCTTCGGAAAGAAACCCAACTCGCCTAGGACTGCGTAGACGGCGCAGCCGCCATGTCCCTTGCTCAGCACAAAGCGATCGCGGTCCCGCTGGCGCGGATCCGCGGGATCGACGTTCAGTACCCGTGTATACAGCACGCTCAGAATCTCCGCCATCGACAGCATGCTGCCCACGTGTCCGCTGTGGCCCCGGTGGGTCATCCGCAGACAATGCTCGCGGATCCGGCGTGCCAGCTCTCGGCAGCGATCGGCCCAAATTTCGGAAGTCGGCATGACGCGCACCTCCTGCTCAATACGAAGTACGGGGTGTCTGGTCACATCAGGGTGTAGCCCCCGTCGAGCACCAGTTCCTGGCCGACCATAAAGTCCGAGACTTCCGCGGCCAGATAGACGACGGCCCCTTGCAGATCGTCCACGCCGGCGATGCGGTCGATCGGAGCCCGCGACAGAAACACGGGAATGACCTGTTCGAACAACTCCGGTGTCCGCGTCACGCCCGGACTGATGGCATTCACCCGGATCCCGTGCCGGATGAACTCCGCACCCAGGCAGCGCGTCAAGTGGATCACACCCGCTTTCGAGATGCTGTACAGGGATTGCCATTCGGGCCACACGATGTGGCCGCAGATCGAGGCCACGTTGATGATCTTGCCGTAGCGGTTCGGGATCATCGCCCGGGCCTCCGCCTGGGCGCAAAAGAACGTGCCGCGGAGGTTGGTGTTGAACAACCACTCCCACTCGCCTGGCGTCACGTCGGTCGAGTCCTTGATCGGGATGGCGACACCCACGTTGTTCACCGCGATGTCCAGTCGCCCGAAGCGGGCGAGAACCGCGTCGACCAGAAGCGGTCCCGTCCCCATCTCCGACACGTCCGCCTGAATGGCGATGGCCTCGCGGCCCAGTCCCCGGATCGCGGTCGCCGTGGCCTCCGCCGACGGGCCATCGCGGTCGTTGACGGCCACATCGGCCCCGGCCTCCGCCAGCGCGACGGCCAACGCCCGGCCGATCCCACGCCCGGCCCCGGTCACCAACGCCTTTTTCCCATCCAGCCGGAATCGGTCCAGGATTCCCATCTGTAACCTCCTCGACAATGGGGCGGTCGCGACCACACGCCATTTACCGCCCGCGCTTGCTTGCACGCTGATTTCCGATCGGTCGCATTGGCCCTATGTTCTCTTCTTAGTCCCGTCGACGCAAGAGTCAGTTCTCGATGCTGACCGACTCCGAGACTGCCCAAATGGAAGATGTTGTGCGGACGGCGTACGAGCTGGGCACGGGCACCACGGGCGGTTGATCAGTGCCGTAGAAGAGCCGTTTTTCTAAACGCCCAGACGACTCCGCGTGGGACGGCGAGCAGGGTCTCAATGCGCCGGCCGGATCCGCAGCAACCGGTTGCCCCACGGCGCGGGCAGTTCGACGCTCAACGGTGCGGCGACCGACTCGGCGAGGACGGCGCCGGTCTCGGCGTCTTCGACGCGGAGGCCGCCGGCACTGGCCACGCCCGCGGCGGCGAGATCCAATTGCACTTCGGCTTGCACCGGCTGCTCGGACCAACTGGCCAGCACCAACAGCATCTCGCCGGAGGCTGGTTTCGCCAGCGCCAGGCATTTCACCGCCGCTGGGGTGACCGTGGCTACGGGGGCGTCTTCCCAGTAGTTGTGGACCGCCACGCTGTCGGCACCGTAGCCGAAGTCGAGCAGTACCTTCTCCAACGGGCCGCTGCGCTGGATTTCGTGTACGGCCCGCAGGCCCCATTCGATGCGCTCGGCCCGGTCCTTGGGCAACTCCCTGACGATCTCGTTGTCGCGGCCGGATACTTCGTACAGCGACAGCGGCAGGTTGCCCGTCTGGCGGCCGATGGTCTCGGTCATCAGCCACTCCGGCGAGAACGGCCGTTTGCTGCCCAACTCGTGATCCAGTTGCACCGTGCCCCAGGTGTGAACGGTCAACGTGACGGGCCGGTTGACCAGGTAGACGCGGAGGGTCAGCCTTTCGCCCTCGCGCACCAATTCGTGGGTCGGCGTCTTGCTGTGCCCTTTCTCCGTGACCCAGCCCTTGTCGTTCTCGGCGAAGAAAGCCAGGCCGCGTTCGGCCGCGCCCAGCCACACGTAGGGGACGAACGGGTTCCGCCAGCGCTCGTGCCGCGTCACTTGGCTCCCGTCCCAGACCGCGCCCTGGCCGGCGGGCGTAGCGCCTGCGTAGTTCTGCCGCAGGCCGTCGCCGATCGTGTGCATCAGCGGCGCCTCGGCGTCGCGCAACGGCACCTCGATCCACAGCCGCTTGATTTCCGCCGGCGCCGGGCCTGGAGCGAGCACCATCTCGACCTTCGTACAGCCGTCGATCTCGACGCTCGAACGCGTGCGAATCGCGACCGCGGCGGCGGTGGCTGCCGCCTCGAACACCGCTTGCTTCGGCCGCTGCGAGACGAATCGGCCGTCCGCGCGCGACCAGACTCCCGCCCCGGCAGCCGTCTCGCAGCGCACGGCCATCGGCGCGGCCAGCAGCGGCCGCCCCAGCGAAACGACCTGATCCCACAAGCCGAATCCGTTCATCGTCATTTCCCGCGAGACCACCGCCACGGACCGGCCGTTGACCTGCACGGGCGTGAAGGGAGGAAACACTTCATCGGTGATCCCCAGGGTGTTGCCTTCCCACGGGAAACGGCGGGCGACCAGGCGGAATGGTTGACCGGGGACCGTCCGGCCGTCCGTGGTCTCGACGGACGTGGCCAACGTGTAGTTGCCGTCGGCAAGTTCGGGTAGCTTCAGTTCGCCCTTGGCAGCGGCGACCCACGGCTGCTGCCATGTCTGGAGCACGGCGCCGGCCTCGTTGCGCAGTTCCAGTTTCACCGCAGCGAATTGCGCGGGCGGCAGCAGGGGCCGCAATTCGTAGCAGATCGTCCGCTCGCTGGGCAGATACTCGCCAGCGATCTCGATGGCCGGGAGCCGCACGTCCGCGTTCAACTTCGCCGGATCGCGGTACCGCCAATACGCGTTGGCGGCTTCTTCGGGCAGCAGCGCCCGGCCGTAGACGCGGATTTCGTCCACCAGCCCGATCGCTTCGTGGCCGTTGAACACGAACCGGTCGGCTGTGCGGCGGCCGTAGTGGATCGGCGGCCGGCCGTAACTCTGGCCCGCGACTTGGCCGTCGACAAAGACGCGGATCGGGGGTCCGCGCCACGTGAACACCAGGTGGTACCAGCGGGCGGGATGGAATTCGAGCGGCGCATGGATGAAATGCAGGCCGAGATCCTCGTCACCGAAATACAGCGTCGGCTCGTGCGTCCCGCCGTTGAACAAGTAGAAGATGAACGGCTCGTTGACAAACGAGCGGTTGCGGTCCGAGAGGCTGTTCACTCCGACGGGGCGCAGCCAGAATTCCAGGCTGCCGTCCTCGCCATGGAAGATTCCGGGGGCGTTGACGCTGATCCGCCCCAGGTACGCCTGACCGCGTACACCGGGTTGAAAGTCGCCGCCCTGCAATTCGACCTTGGCCCCGGCCAGACCGGCGGCTGCGTCGGAGCCGTCCAGCGGCACGCAAACGGTCGGCTGATGCCCGGCCGCAAAATAAGGCGGTTCCGCTGGGATGGCTCGTTTCGCCTCTGCATCGGCCCAAGCCGTGTCCTCCGCAGCCCAAAACTTGTGTACGTTGCGGTGGACTCGGACCTGGTCGATCAGCCCGGTCAACCCTGCGGTGCCTTGGTCGTTGTTGCCCACGTAGATCGGCTGTGGCTCTTGCTCGACGTCGCCGTGGACCTCCAAGCCTTCGCCCCAATGGATCGGCCGCTCGGCCACGGGCCGCCCGTCGACCAGCAGCCGCCGGGCCGGGCCGCAGATGCCGGCGACGTGGACCCAGCGGCCCAGCGGCACCGCGCCGGGCTCGCTGCTGGTCCGCACCCGCTTGCCGTAGAACGTGTTGACCGTCTCCCAGTGCAATCCGCCGCGGCGGTCAACGAGCAACGAAAAGCCTTTGCTGCGATCGCGCTGGGGATCGTACCGCGCGTCTGAATCCACCAGGGCCGGGCGGAAGACGAGGCAGCCCTCCTGCTCCGGGTAGCGATCCAGCTTGATCCACGCCTCGATGCTGACCCGCCCGCCGACGAAGACTTCAGTCGGCACGCACCGCACCGCCGAATGGCCGTCCAACTGTAAGGCCGCGCCGAAACGTCCCGCGTTGGCCAACTTCGGCTGACCAACGCGTTCGACCGCCCGGATCGGCCCCAGAGCCGCCAGCGGCTCGGTATTGAATTGCAGCAGCAGATAGGTTTGCTCCGCATCGTCCTTGTCCGGGCGGTACTCGTTCCAAAACGCGACGTCCGTGCCCGGCAGCCGCTCCGCCGCCAGCAGACTGGCGGCCGCCGCCAGAACCAACGTGCAACGCATTGCCCCGCAGGAGAAGATGTTCACTTGGGACCGCCTTTCCAGGTTGACAGAAAAAGGGAGGGACGGAAAGGTGGAAACAACGCGATGAAAAGGGAGCCCTGTGCTTTCCTCGTTCACAGTCATTCCGCGCAATCGTTCCTCATTTTTCTGTCCCTCCGTTTTTCTGTCAACTTTCTGCGTGCTTCTTCTGTCGCTCTCCGGACGCATCTGGCGTACGATGAAAAACACCAGGCAGCGGTGCGGGACACTTTTCTGATCCGATTTGGAGGTTCCGGCGGATGACGCTCGCGACGGACTGGGAACTGGCGGGCAAGACGGCGGTGGTGACGGGATCGTCCAGCGGGATTGGGCGGGCGATCGCGCTCCAGTTGGCGGCGGCCGGCGCCGATGTGCTGGTCCACGCGCGGACCAGCGCCGAGGCCGTGGCGGCGGTGGCCGACGAAATCCGGGCCTTGGGCCGCCAAGCGCTGGTGCTTCTGGCCGACCTCGCGGACCCTGCCTCGCACCAGACGCTGGTCGATGCCGCCTGGGCCTGGCGAGGCGCGGTCCACGTGTGGATCAACAATGCCGGAGCGGACGTCCTGACCGGCGAGGCGGCCGACTGGTCGTTCGAGGCGAAGCTGGACCGCCTGTGGCGCGTCGACGTCGTGGCCACGATGCGGCTGTCCCGCCTGGCCGGGGCACGCATGAAACGCCAGGCGTCGCGGCCCGGTCAGGCCGTGATCCTGAACATGGGCTGGGACCAGGCCGAGCACGGGATGGGCGGCGACAGCGGCGAGTTGTTCGGGGCCGTCAAAGGCGCCGTGATGGCGTTCACGCGGAGCCTGGCTGGTTCGCTGGCCCCCGAAGTCCGCGTCAACTGCCTCGCGCCCGGCTGGATCAGGACGGCTTGGGGCGAGCGCGCTTCCGAGTACTGGCAGGAGCGGGCGCGGCGCGAATCGCTGCTGCAGCGCTGGGGCACGCCGGACGACGTGGCGCACGTCGCCCGCTTCCTCGCCTCGCCCGCCGCCGAGTTCATCACCGGGCAGGTGATCCCCGTCAATGGCGGGTTGCGCCGCGGCGGATCGGCAGCACCATCACGATGAGACGATGAATGGCAAGGTCATTGGGGGGCTTTTAGGCCCTTGCAGATGGTTTTGCCTTGAAGCGTCTGTCGTCACAACTTGCGCTGCACGCGGTGTTCTTCACACACCGATCGCCAGAAAAGGACGTCGTCGACGGCTTGACGCTCTTTAATCTTGCTCTTTTTCCCTCGGCCGAATAGGATATGCCGCAACTCGGTTTCCTCTGCTCTTGCCTGTTTGGACCCCAGCCCGGCGGCGGCCGCGCGGTGGCGACGGAATGAAGTTCCAGAAGTTCACACCCCAGTTCGCCACGATCCTGGATTTGGCGGTGCAGCTGCGCGCCGGCACGCAAGCGGACGCCATCCTGTTGGTGGTGGACGGGCCCACGGATTGGAGCCAGGTTCAGCAGCACATCGGCACCGAAAAAGTCCTGGTGGTGGCGGATTTGGCTGAGGAATTGGCCGGTGCCAAGGAAGCAGGACTGACCGCGGTCGTGCTGGATATGGAGGATTCGCCGGTCATCGAGAAACTGACCCAAGCACTGTTGGAGAGCGTGGGGCAGGAACTCCTGGAGCCCGGTGCGCGGGTGATCGCTGTGTACAGCGGTTTCGAGCCGGGCGAGATCGATTCGGTGAGCTTCCTGGAAATGGAGGAACACCTGGGGCGGTTGACTGCCCGGGATCTGCGGAAGCTGGAGACCAGCGTTCCGCTGGAGACCCTCAAGGCCGTTCTGGACTTGGCGGTGGACATCGGCCGCGAGGGCCGGGAAGGCAAGCCGGTGGGCACGATGTTCGTGGTGGGCGACACGCGGCGGGTGTTGACGCGCTGCCAGCCGGCCGGATTCGATCCGGTCAAAGGATACGGGCGGAAGGAACGCGATCTGGAGGACCCCCGTGTGCGAGAGGCGGTCAAGGAGATCGCGGCCCTGGACGGCGCGTTTATCGTGAACGCGGAAGGCGTCGTCGAAAGATCGTGCCAGTTGGTCGACGCCCTCCACACCGATGTGACCCTGTCCAAGGGACTCGGAGCGCGTCACTGGGCGGGGGCGGCCATCAGCCGGACGACCAAGGCGATCGCCGTCGTCGTCAGCCAGTCCACGGGCACCGTGCGACTGTTCCAGAACGGCCACGTGGTGTTGCGTGTCGAGCCGTTTCGCCGTGCCATGAAATGGAAGGACTTCGAGTACGAGCCTGCGGCGGCGTCTCAGGAGCCCAAAGCCCCGAGTACCGCGTCAGGCCCCAAGTGACGGGACCGCCCGAACAGTCATTCGAAGGATGGCGGAGCACCAGACTCGACATCGCGCCAGTTGGACGCCTCCCACTTCTGTCGCTCACACGGCTGCCTGGGGACGAGTTCCGAGGGTTCGACATCCGGGTTCCTTGTTTGTCGTAACCTGTTTTCGCGTAAATGCTTACGCAATAATCTTGGTGAGGTTTGCCGATCCCCGTGGTTGCCGATAGTTTCCCAGCTGTCCTTGGTTAGGTATACTAACGAGTCGTTATTTGGTTTCAGGTCTGCTGCGGCGGCCATTGCTCCGCCGTGCTGGGGAATGTACGAAGCAACCATCGCCCTGGACGAGCCTCAGTTAGCGCTATCGCTGTTGGGCACTCGGGACCAGCATCTCAAATCGATCCGTCACAAGCTGGGAGTCACCGTCACGCACCGGGATGGACAGCTGAGGGTATCGGGCGACGAAGTTGCCGTCACCAAGGCCACGGAGATTTTGGAGCATCTGAAAAGCCGGGCTGAACGGGCGGGATTGCTGACCGAAGAGGATGTCTCCCACGCCCTGGCATCGGCGACTGGTGACGAGAGCCTGGAGCCCACCAAGATCGACGTGTTTCAGGTGGGCCGAACGATCCGGCCTCGAACCGTCGGGCAGCAGCGGTACGTGCAGGCGATTCGGGAGCACGACTTGGTGTTCTCGATCGGACCGGCAGGCAGCGGCAAGACCTATCTGGCCGTGGCATTGGCCGTGGAATCCCTGAAAATGCGGCGGATTCGCAAGATTGTCCTGGTTCGGCCGGCCGTGGAGGCGGGCGAAAGCCTGGGATTCTTGCCGGGTGACTTGCAGGCCAAGATCAATCCGTATTTACGGCCGTTGATGGATGCGCTGCACGAGATGATCGACCATGACCAGATCAAGCAATACATGGAAATGGACGTGATCGAGGTGTTGCCCTTGGCTTACATGCGCGGCCGGACGCTGAACGAGTCGTTCATCATCCTGGACGAGGGCCAGAACACGACAATTCCCCAGATGAAAATGTTCCTCACCCGCATGGGGACGGATTCGAAAATCGTGGTTTCGGGCGACGTGACCCAGACCGACTTGCCGCCGCACGCTCGAAGCGGCTTGAACGACGCGCTCGTGCGCCTCAAGCACATCGAAGGCGTGGGCATCGTGCAATTGACCAAGGCCGACATCGTGCGGCACCGGCTGGTTCAGGACATCGTGCGGGCGTACGACGAGGAACCTAAGAAGAAAAGGAGCTGAGTGTCGGTCAGCGAGCGATCGGGGCGAACGACGCGTAAGTAACGAGTTGTAACTGCTTCGCATCCACGCTTGTTGGCGTGCTAACTTCCATGTCTGTCGGAACTTCGGTTAGATCTCGTTCCGCCCGCGTAGCGGCGGTCGCGGCGTCGCGAAGACGCTTCGATGAACGCTGGCGACGCATTCGTCATCCCGACGTGTGGCTCCGCTTGGGGCTCTGCCTCCTGGCTGCGCTGATCATGTGGGCCGTGAGCGGGGCGTGGAATAAGCCCTTTCCTTACCGCAGCGGCTATATCCCGCCACGGGACGTGGTGGCGCGCAGTCCATTCGACTTCCAGCCGGGGACGCGGGCCGCTCGGTCATTCGAGCCGGGCAGCAAGATCGTTTCTGGCGGCAAGCCGTTGACGTCGCGAGACTTGCAGGTCCTGTATGCCGAGCACCAAGCCCACACGGCGAGTCTGGGTTGGTCGCAGAGACTCCTTTACTCGCTGGCCAGAATCGGTGTTTACCTGGCCCTGTTCGGCTTGTGTGGTTCCTATATCTTCTTCCACGATCGCACGCTGCTGAGCGATTCCCGGAGGCTAACCCGGCTCTTGGCTGCGGTCGTGCTGACCGTGTCCGCGGCGATCTTCCTGGCGCGGGACAGCTGGCGTGCGGAATGCATCCCGTTGGTCCTGTTCGGAATGACGTTGGCCATCGTGAATCGTCGCGAGTTGGCTTTTGTTCTGTCGCTGGCCGTGGCGCTGATTATCGCCCTTTCGCTGGGACAGGGCCTGTTCGAGCTGATGGTTTTGACGGCGGCTGTTTCCGGGCCGGTGATCATGCTGAACCGCGTGCGCAGCCGGACCAAGCTGATCTACGTTGGACTTTACGGGGCGGCGATTACGTTTGTCGCGGTGCTGGGGGTGGGGGTGCTGGCTGACCAGACGTTTGGCAGCGTCCATGTCGTCGGTCTGACTCCCAGCGGCGAAGAGGAGGTGCTGGCCGAGGGCGGCTTTGCGGCGAAATTGGCGTCTGGCGCCAGTTGGCATGCAGCCTGTGTCATTCTGGCCGGCTTCATCATGACCGGTCTGTTGCCGTTTACCGAGCGGCTGTTTGACGTCGAGACCGACATCAGCTTGCTGGAGTTGGGCGACGCCGCTCATCCTTTGCTGCAGGAGTTGGCCCGGCGGGCGCCCGGAACCTACAACCATTCGATCAACGTCGCGACGCTGGCCGAAACCGCCGCCGAACGAATCGGTGCCAACGGGTTGCTGGTCCGCGTCGGTGCCTACTTTCACGACATCGGCAAAATGCTCAAACCGACCTATTATGTCGAGAATCAGGGACAGAATGGGAATCAGCATGAATCGCTGTTGCCGGCGATGAGCAAGCTGGTGATCACCGCCCATGTCAAAGATGCCGTGGACTTGGCGCGTCAGTACCACCTGCCTCAGTCGATCATTGCTTTCATCGAGCAGCATCACGGGACCACGCTGGTCGAGTACTTCTATCGGCAGGCCGAGCGTCAGAGCGCGGAAACCCAGCAAGGGGGCAAGGTCGAGGAAGCCAGTTTCCGCTATCCCGGCCCGAAACCTCAGACGAAAGAGACGGGCGTCCTAATGGTTGCCGACGCGGCCGAAAGCGCCTGCCGGACGCTGGTCGAGCCGACCCCCGCGCGGATCGAGAGTCTGGTGCATGAGATCACCATGAAACGCCTGCTGGACGGCCAGTTCGACGACTGCGGCCTGACGCTGAAAGAGCTGAATCTGATCGAAGAGAGCTTGGTGAAATCGTTGGCCGCCGTCTACCACGGACGAATCAAGTACCCGGATCAACAGACCGCCTGACGCCGCCTGCACTGCCCGATGTTCGAAATCGAACTTGCCAATCGCCAGAATCGCCATCCGATCGACGCGGACCGCTTGGTGACCGCCGCGCGGCTGGTCTTGGAGGAGGAGGGAATCTCGCGGGCGACGCTCAGTATTGCGGTCGTCAGCGATAGGGCGATCCGGCAACTGAATCGGCGCTACTTGCAGCACGATTACGCCACGGACGTGATCAGTTTCCTGCTCGATTCCGGGGCTGGCTGGCTCAGTGGCGAGATCGTCGTCAGCGCCGACACGGCGGCAACGCAAGCACCCCAGTACGGACTTTCGCCCGAGGATGAATTGCTGTTGTACGTCATTCACGGCGCGTTGCACTTGGTGGGATTTGACGACACGACGCCGGCGGCGCGTCGGAAAATGCAGGCCCGCCAGCGACGGTACTTGCACCGACTGCAGTCTCCGCCATGACCACGGAAAAGACCGTTGCGATCGTGCTGCGAGTGGTGGAATTCAGCGAGACGAGCTGCGTGGTGACATTGTTCACGGAGGACTTTGGGAAAATAGGGGCTTTGGCAAAAGGCGCGAGACGTCCGAAAGGTCCCTTCGACTCTGCTCTTGACCTACTGGCCGTTTGTCGAATAGTGTTCATCGACAAAGCGGCGGACCTACTCGATCTGTTGACGGAAGCTCGTCTGGAACGCCGGTTCCGTTCGGCCTCCCGCGATTTGTCTCGTCTGTATGCGGGTTTTTACATCGCTGAGTTATTGCAGGAGTTGACCGACCTGGGCGACCCGCATCCGGAACTTTATCGTCGGGCGGACCAAACGCTGCTGGCATTGGACCGTGACGGGCCTGTGGCCGAGACGGTGTTGGGATTCGAGGTGGCCGCGTTGCGGTTGCTGGGGTATCTCCCGGCGCTGGAGAATTGCGTCGTTTGCGGAGCTCCCGTCGGCGGAGGAAGTCGAGTGCTGTTCGGGCAATTGGCTGGCGGCGTTTTGTGTCCGCGCTGTCGGCAGGGGCAGAAACAAGTGGTGAGTGTTAGTCCGAGGGGGCTGGAGGTCCTGCAGCAATTGGCCAGTCCAAGCGCCGTCGGCACGTCAGGCGAGATCGATCCTCGTGTGCGAGGCGAACTTCGCGGACTGCTGAGTCACTATCTCACGAACCTCTTGGGACACCCGCCGCGGGTGCTGCCTTTCCTGGGATTCCTGGTCAATCCGTAAGCTCAACCCTTTGTTGGACAAGGAAGTCCATGATGCAATCGCGGCGAAAGGTCTTTCTCTGGCTGGCCGTCCCGTTGCTGGTGCTGCAAACGGGATGCACTTCGCTAACGGGCCCGAGCCGGGACACCGCGTCCGGCGCGGAGGGAGCGGCGAGCTTTGACCCGTTGGACCTGGACAGTCTGCCCGACCAGTTGGAGAGTTCGTGGAAGACGCTGATCGGCAAAGGCGTCAATCCTCAGAAGGCGCGAGAACTGTACGTCGTCGCCGAAGGCAAGTACCAGGAAGCGCTGCGGACGGAAGGCGACGGGCGCCGGGCTTTGTTTGCCGAGGCGGCCGCGGCGTTCAAGGACGCCGCCGACCGCTGGCCCGATTCGGCTCTGGAAGAGGACGCCATGTTCATGATGGGCGAAGGCTATTTTTTCGCCGACCGGTATCCGAAAGCCAACGAGGCCTGGGAAAAGCTGCTGAAGAAGTACCCCAACTCCAAGCACCTGGACGCGATCGAGTCCCGGCGTTTCGCCATCGCTCAGTTCTGGCTGGAACTGCACGACAAGGACCCGCAGTCGTTCTGGGCATTCAACTTCACGGATCCGACCCGGCCCACGCGCGACGCGTTCGGCAATGCGGTCCGCGTTTTCGACCGGATTCGCATCGACGATCCGACCGGCAAACTGGCCGACGATGCGACCTTGGCAGCCGGCAACGCCTATTTCGCCTCCGCAAGGTACTTGGACGCAGACGGCTTCTACACGGACCTGCGAAAAACCTTTCCCAGCAGCGAGCACCAGTTTCGCGCTCATCTGCTGGGGCTGAAGGCCAAGCTGATGAGCTACGAAGGCACGGACTACTCCGGGGCTCCGCTGGACGAGGCCGAAAAGCTGGTCAAGCAGATCAGTCGGCAGTTCCCACAGGAAGCTGCCAAAGAGCGGGACTACCTGACGCGAGCCTACGCCGAGGTCCGCTTCAAGAAGGCGGAGCGCGAGTGGAGCCTGGGGCAATACTACGACCGCCGCGGCGATTACGGCGCGGCCCGCTTTTACTACAACATCTTGACGAAGGACTTCGCCGAGACGCCGTTTGCCGAGAAGGCAAAGACGCGGCTGGCCGAAATCGCGGACAAGCCCGCCGTGCCGCCTCAGCGGTTCCAGTGGCTGGTGGACGCGTTCCCCGGCAAGAAACGACGCTAGCACGTCTTCCATGCTAAAAAGTGGGGTAAGCTTCCAGCTTGCCAGTGACAAATGACCGCAAGCTGAAAGCTTACGCCACCTTCGCTGCCCCAACATTGGGCCTTGAAGACGCACTAGCACGGTGCCAGAAAGGGACGGCAAGATGAGTCGCATTGGCTGCCTCTTGAGCCTGACGGTCGCCGCCTTGACCGCCTCCGGCGGCTGCGCCAGCTATCAGGTGGGGCAGGCCACTCTGTTCCGTCCCGACATCCGCACCGTCCACGTGCCCGTTTTCGAATCGGACAGCCTGCGGCGAAATCTGGGCGAGCGGCTCACGGAGGCAGTCGTCAAGGAAATCGAGTCCCGCAGCCCCTACAAAGTCGTTGGGTCGCCGGACGCGGACAGCATCCTTACCGGCCGGATCGTCGCCGAGACCAAGCGGGCGGTCGCCGAGAACCGCAACGACGACGTACGCGACATCGAAACGGACATGACCGTCGAGGTGCGGTGGATCAGCCGTCGCGGCGAAATGCTGATGCAACGCTCCAGCCTGCCCTTTGGCCCCCTGAATATGGCCGTGGCCGAGGACGTTCAATTCTTTCCCGAAGCAGGCCAGTCACTGCAGACCGCGCAACAGGCGGTCATCGAGCAATTGGCGCGGGAAATCGTGGGCCAGATGGAGATCTGGTGGTGAGCATTGTTCGAGGGACCAGTGTCGTCTTTCGCTCAGCGAAAGGCGACCATCTGACACTCGTTCTTCGAATGCTGCGAAGAGGGCACGTCCGCCTACAAAAAAAGCCCGGCTTTTCCGCAAAAGCCGGGCTTCTTCGTGCGCGAGAAGCGAGGGTCCATTTCTGCTAGAACTTGTACTCCGCGTTCGTGTGATCGAAGTCCCTGTCGGTCAGGCCGACGTTCAACTTCAGGTTCAGGTAGGTGTATTCTTCGATCACCGGCATCGGGTCCCCGGCCTTGGGCGGGAAGTCGTACGCGACGTAGCGGATGGGCACATTCAACTCGGTGTCGATGAAGATCTGCGCCATGTGGAAGTCGAGGTTTTCGGACGGCTGAGCGTTCTTGATCTGCAGCAGCGTACACGTCCGGCCGTTCACCTTGGCGTTCTCGTGGAACGTCACTTCGTGTTCGCGCCGGCCGGCGGCCTTGTCGATTTCGCCCCGCTCGATCAGCTTCGAGATCAGGTTTTCGAGGCCCACGTCGGTGATTGGGTAGCGCTGGTTCCGCATGGCGATGACGCCATCGGGCCTGATCCAGACGGTCGGCAGGTACTTCCCGGCCGTGCCGCCCTCGTGGGCGACCATCTTCTCTTCATTGCGGCCCTCCACGTACAAGACTTCCCGGCCCTTCACGTCCGTCGGCTTGAGGAAGTACATGTACACGCTGAACGGCGTGACGATCTTGCCGTCCACGACCTTGCGGTTGCGAACCTTGACGAACATGTACTCATAGTCCAGCAGCTTGCCGTCAATCTGCTCCCGCTTGACCAGGGTACACGTATAGTCGTTGATCGAAGCCTGGATCTGTTTCAGACCGTTCCGGGCCAGATCCAGCGCGGGATCGAGCGGGTGCTTCGGGGCCGGAGCCTTGCTGGCCACCCGCAAGACCGGTTCGCTCAGGTTCGCGCGGTCCCGTTGCGGCTCGTCCGCCACACTCACCGCCGCTAGCACCGCGGCAGCCGCCGCCAAAAGGTTACCAACGATCAAGCTCCGTTTTCTTTCCTGCATCATCTATCTTGTCTCCTTAACGCGGAGCAGACGCCGTCCAATGGTATGACGCGGGGACTGGACAACGCCTGGATCCTCCCTGAATCCTGCGCAGACAAGCGCCACGGCTGATTGTATCGCCCTTCCAAGTCGCAAATAATTAGCGGTCGGCAAGTCAGTGCCAAGTTTTTCCTAAGCGGTCAGCTTGCGCAGACGGTTAACTGGCGCGACCGCGTCATTTTACCGGCGCGGCGTGATTCAGGGGAGAGGATTTTGTGCCCAACTCGAAACTGATCTTGGACGTGGTGGTTTCTGAGCTTTTTGCGGAGAATGCTTATGTCGCCCATCTGGAGGGCCGGATCGAGTGCGTGGTGTTCGATCCCGGTTTTGACGCCGATCGGATCATCGACCGGATCGAACAGCAGCAACTCGCGCCGGCAGCCATCCTGAACACCCATGGCCATGCCGACCACATCGCCGGCAACGCCGCGCTGAAGAAACGCTATCCAGACTGTCCCCTCGTGATCGGTGGACGGGATGCGTCCAAGCTGACCGACCCGATGGGAAACCTGTCGGGAACGTTCGGCGTTCCTGTGACCAGTCCGGCCGCCGATCGCCGGGTTCAGCACGGCGAGACCGTCGAAGCAGGGGGAATGACGTTCGAAGTAATCGAGACCCCCGGCCATTCCGGCGGGCACGTGGTCTATCTCTTCAAGGACAACTCGCCCTGGCTGCTGTTCGGCGGGGACATGCTGTTCCAGGGCAGCGTCGGCCGCGCGGATTTTCCCGACAGCGATCCCCGGCAGTTGACCCAGTCGATCCGCCAGCGGCTGTACACGCTGCCGGACGACACCGTCGTTTTGCCCGGCCACGGCGACCCAACGACGATCGGCGAAGAGAAACGATCCAACCCGTTCGTCCGCGGGTGATGACGTGATGAACGATGCCCGAGAGTGATCGATTCCCTTTTCGTCATGGGAGTCGAGTTGGATTCTTACCTCAAGGAGATTGCTGATGTCTATCGAAAAACTGCTGGTGTCGCGGCGTGCTTTCCTCGTGCAAAGCGGCGGCGCAATGGCGGCCGCGGCCGCCGCGTCCGGCGGCTGGTCTCAGGCCGCCGACGACAAGCCGGCGAACATCCGTTTTGGATTCACGAGCTACCAATGGGGTGAAGACTGGGACGTTCCCACGACCATCGCCAACTGCACCAAGGCCGGGGCCTTGGGCGTCGAGCTGCGCACCAGCCTCAAGTACGCTCACGGCGTCGAGTTGGAACTCGACGCCCGGCGCCGCAGCGAAGTCCGCAAGCAGTTCCAGGACAGTCCCGTGACGCTGGTCGGCCTGGCCACCAGCGAGCGGTTCGACTGGCCCGAACCCGAGAAAGTCAAGGCCGCGATCGAGCAGAGCAAGGCGTTCCTGAAACTCAGCCACGACCTGGGCTCCAGCGGAATCCGCGTGTTCCCCAACAATTACCACAAGGACGTTCCCGCCCAGCAGACGATCGCCCAGATCGCCCGCGCGGTGAACGAAGTCGGTGCCTTCGCCGCGGACTACGGACAGCAGGTCCGCTTGGAAGCCCACGGCCCGGCCGGCGATCTGCCCTCGATCCGGGCCATCATGGATCAGGTGACCCAGCCCAACGTCCGCGTGAAGCTGAACAGCGATAAACGCAACGCCGAGGGCCAGGGCTTCGAGTACCAGTTCAATCTGGTCAAGAATCTGCTCGGCAACACCTTGCACCTGCACGAACTCGACCGGCCGGATTTTCCGCACCAGTTGCAGGTCAACCTGCTGCGCCAGATCCGCTGGAACGGCTGGGCCCTGATGGAAGCCTCCGCCAAAGTTTCCGATCGGGTCCAGGCCTTGATCCAGCAACGCGAACTGTGGGATGCGCTGATGGCGAAGTCGTCCTGACGCCGTCCGCCGATGTCGCCTAGTGCGTTGTCCAATCTAAATGTTGGGGTTGCGATGGGTGAGCGGCACGGCGCTAGCCGTCGGTGACGTCCAGTACCCACGGCTAGCGCCGTGCCGCTCACAACCCGCATTTTTGGCCTGGACAACGCACCAGCAGCCCGTTGAAAATGGGCGGACGGGTGCCTTGCGGCATCGTTTTTTCCTGTGGTTTGCGTGGCTCGGCTCGGAGCCAGTCCACCCTTTTCAACGGGCCGCCGGAGGTCGAACGGAATGAACTCCGGTGGACGATGTGCGTCCACAGTGGACGCCTGTTTTCGTAACGAATTGGTCGGAGTTTCCTCATGCCTTTGCCCCATGCCCACGACCGTCTCTTGCTGATCTCGCTGTGGCTGGCACTGTTGTCGTCCGGGAGTTGGAGTGCCCCGGCCGCCGCGGCCTCGGGCGAGGCCGCGAAGACGAGTCTTTCGTTCCCGGCCGCCGGCTTGACGTTCGATGTCGGCTTTCCCGGCTCGCGGCTGGACGAATGTTCGCAGACCGCCGCCGGCCGGTTTCAGCTGCTGATCCGTCCGGAGACAACCCCCGTCAACAACAGCGCCTGGTACGCCTTCCGCGTCCGTAGCGACAGGCCGCAGACGATCGAGTTGGAACTGAAGTACGAAGGCGGAACGCATCGCTACGCCCCCAAGATCAGCCGCGACGGTGAAGCCTGGACCCGACTGAGCGGCGAAGCGTACCAGCGAGCCGAGGGAAAACCGCCCCGGCTCCGGCTGGATGTGGGGCCTGAGCCGCTGTGGGTGGCCGCCCAGGAGTTGCTGACCGCCGAGGACTTGTACGGCTGGGCCCGGCGGATGGCAACGGCGGCCGGAGCCAGCGAGAGCGAGTTGGGCCGATCCGTCGCCGGCCGCCCGCTGCTGGCCTGGACATTGGGAGACGCCGGCAGCGGCGACCTGGTGGCGATCATCGGCCGGCAGCACCCGCCGGAGGTGACCGGTTCGCTGGCGCTCATGGCGTTCGTGGACCGACTGGCGGAAGCCGACGATCTGGCCAGCCGCTTTCGCCGGCGTTTTCAGATCACCGTCATCCCGCTGGTGAACCCTGACGGCGTGGAAGCGGGCCACTGGCGGTGCAACCTGAACCGCGTGGACTTGAACCGCGACTGGACGAAGTTCAACCAGCCGGAGACACGGGCCGTGCGCGACGAACTTCAGCGCCTGGCCGCGGCGGGCCAATGCCTGCGGCTGCTGCTCGATTTCCATTCCACCGGGCACGACGTGTTCTACACGCAGCGCGACAGCGACGTCATGGTGCCGCCGGAGTTCACGCGGCGGTGGCTGGAGGCCCTGCAGAAGCAGTTGCCCGAATACCGCGTGCGCCGCGAAGCCTCGGAGGCGAGTCAACTGCCTCTGGCGGCGCCCTGGGCCTATCGGACCTTCCGCGCCCCGGCGACCACCTACGAGGTCGGCGACAACACGGCCCGTCCCCTGATCCGCACCGTGGCCCGCGCCGCGAGCGAGGCCATGATGCGCGTGCTGCTGAGCGATGCCGCGGAAGGGAGACTGCCGACACCCGCGCCCCGCCAGCCGGCACCGGCCAGTCCCGGAAAAAGCTGATTCATTCTGGCTGCGGGTGGTCCAGACCCTGGCTGGCGCGTCGGGCTCGTAGGGCGTGACCCGCGGATGAGGCCGCGACGTCAACTCGCCCGGCGATCCACGAACCGTTTGGCTTTGCCTTCGAACCGCGGCAGCGAACCGAGCGGCACGGACTGCACTTCGACTTTCAACCCCAGCCGCAAGTGCAGTTCTCTCGCAATCCGTTCCGGCTGGTTCAAGCGGTCTTCGACTTCGACCGTCAGGACGTCCATTTCGGCGGCTTTGTCGGCGATCAGGCGGTACTCGGCGACGTCGGCGAAACCGCGCAGAATTTGCTCGACGGAACTGGGAAAGACGTTCATGCCGCGAATCACCAGCATGTCGTCCGCCCGGCCCAGCACGCCGCCTTCCAGAAAGACAAAGCGATTCCCCTCGGCGGCGTTCCGTGTGGGACGCACCAGGTCGCCGGTCCGATAGCGAATGACGGGGCAACCGCGGCGATCGAGCGTCGTGAGGACCAGCTCGGCCAATTCGCCGTCGTCCGCCGGGGGCCCCGTCTCGACCGACTGCCCCGTCTCGACCGGCAGGAACTCGGCGATGAACTCGCTTTCCACCACGTGCAAACCGCGGCCGGCCCGGTCGGCGTAGCCCCACGGTCCCACCTCGGTCGCCCCGGCGTGGTCGATCAGGCGAGCGTTCCACGCCGCTTCGATGCGGCTGCGGATCGCGGGGACCGACCCTCCCGGCTCGCCGGCGACGATGATCTTCCGCACGGCCAACGACGCGGTGTCGACGTCATTCTCGGCGGCCACCTCGGCCATGTGCAACGCATAACTGGGGGTACACAGTAGCGCCGTGGCTTGGCTGGTCCGGATCAAATCCAGCCGGGCGAGCGTCGTCAGGCCGCCGCCGGGGATGACCAACGCGCCGCGGGCGAGTGCGGCGTCGTGCGCGGTCCAGAAGCCGATGAACGGGCCGAACGAAAAGGCCAGCATCACCCGGTCGGCAGCTGTCAACTCGGCGACGTCCAGCACGAATTGCCACGCCTCGATCCACCACTGCCAATCGTCCGGCGTATCCAGGACCACCATCGGCCTGCCGCGCGTGCCGGACGTGCGGTGGAAGTGCGTGTAGTGTTCGATCGGATACGTATGATTCGCCGCCAAGCCGTCCAGCCCCGCCTGTGCCAGCTCGTCTTTGACCGTCAGCGGCAGCTGCCTCATTTGGTCCAGCGACGGGAGCGGCAAGCGGATGCCCGCCAGCTTCTCGGCATAGAACCGGTTCCCAGGCAAGATCGCCGCGAGGAGGCGATTCAAGCGGTCGAGCTGGAAACGGGCCAACTCGTCGGCACTCAGACGTTCCAGTTCGCGGCGGCGGTCGAAAGTCGTGCGCAACATGCGTGCATCCTGGACGCTATTCGCCGTGTTGGTCGAGGGGGCCCGCCCGCGCGGCGTCCGCCAATTCAATCAGCGCCTCCAGCAGCCGTTCCGCTTCGGCATCCGGCGGGTCCGGCGGTACGGCCACGAAGTAGTCGTCGGCGATGCCCAGTTCGTCCTTCAACCGGCGGCTGGCGTCCGGAGACAAGTCGACGGAATCTTGCAGCTGCCAATCGTAGTCCCAGAGGACTCGCGCCTCCAGATACTCGACGGCAAGGTCCCATTCGCTCTTGTCCAGGCAATCCTCGCCGGGCAGTTCCTCGCCGACCTCCGCCTCGCGGCACGCCGCCAGGATCAGTTGCCGCCAGCTGGGGCCCGACATGGGTTCTTCCGCGTCGTCGAGTTCGACTTCGATCATGTCGCGGATGTTTTGGTACACGCACCACACGCCCGCCTCGATCGCCGCCGTCAACGCCGGTGCCGGTTCCTCCTGGCACAACAGAGCACGGGCGATCGTGTGGAGGACGGCGATCTGCTGGTTCCGCTGCAGGTCGTCAAACACGCTGGCCCCCATCGTCAGCTCCATGTCGGACAGGTAGTCGCCAACGGTCCGCAACGATTCAGCGAACAGCTGCGCTTCGGCAGGGCCCAAAATCCGGTCGCCAACAGGTGTGCGGTACATGGGTATCCTCGCCTTCCTGAATGTCCAGCCAGCAAAATAGACGCTGGACACCGCGAAGTCAAGAAAGACCGAGAAGACGTAGGCCGGAACAAGTCCGCGCCGTTCCGGCACGTCGGAGCACACGGCCACCGCAGCGATTTTTGCCGGAACGGCGCGGACTGGTTCCGGCCTGCTTGCTCCACACCTTGGGTGTTCCCGGCTTGAACCGGACGGCCAGACGGCGAACAATAGGTTGATGACAGAGAATAATTCACCGCACCTCACGACAACCTCCTCCGCCTCGCCGCGGGTCCGGCCTGAATTGCTGGCCCCGGCTCGGGATTGGGACTGCATTCGAGCCGCGGTCGAAAACGGGGCCGATGCCGTCTATTTCGGCCTGCAAATCGGCTTCAACGCGCGGGACCGGGCCGTCAACTTCGCCTTGGAAGAACTGCCCGACGTGATGGCCTTTCTGCACCGCCGCGGCTTGCGGGGCTACGTGACCCTCAACACGCTGGCTTTCCCCAGCGAACTGCCTGCGGTCGAAGACGCCATTCGGACGCTGGCCCAGGCGGGCGTCGACGCGCTCCTTGTCCAGGACTTGGGGGTGCTGCAACTGGTCCGGGCCGTCTGCCCCGACTTGTCCGTCCACGCTTCGACGCAAATGACGCTCACTAGCGCCGAGTGCATCGCGGTGGCCGAGCGACTGGGCGTGCAGCGGATCGTGCTGGCCCGCGAATTGTCGCTCGACGAGATCCGCGCGATCCGCAGCCGGACCCAGGCGGAGTTGGAGGTGTTCGTCCACGGCGCACTGTGCGTCGCCTATTCGGGGCAATGTCTGACGAGCGAATCGTTGGGCGGGCGGAGCGCCAACCGCGGCCAGTGCGCGCAAGCTTGCCGGCTGCCCTTCGAGTTGGTCTGCGACGGCCGGGATGTGGAACTGGGCGCAGTCAAGTACCTGCTCAGCCCGCAGGATCTGGCGGCGTTCGAGTTGATTCCTCAGTTGATCGACATCGGCGTGGCGGCGGTCAAAATCGAAGGCCGCTTGAAGACTGCCGAGTACGTCGCCGCCGTGACTCGGCACTATCGCGAGGCCATCGACACGGCGTTGGCTGGCCACCCCGTCAAGTGTACGCCGAAGCAGATCGAGGAACTGGAACTGACCTTCTCGCGCGGCTTCTCGCCGGGCTGGCTGCTGGGCAACGATCACAAGCGTCTGGTTCCCGGCGACAATTCGGCCAACCGTGGCGTGATGCTGGGGGAGGTGACCCAGGTCCGCGGCCAGCGCGTACAGGTCCGGCTGCAGCGAACGATCAAGGCGGGCGACGGCGTCACCTTCGAAGGCGACCGGCTCAGCGGTCCCGTCCAGGGAGGCCGCGTGTGGGACGTGTTTCAGGGCAAACGCCGTCTGGACGGCCCGATCGACAGCGGGCTGGTGGAACTGACCTTCGTACGCGGGGCCGTCGATTTCGGCCAATTGTGGCCGGGCCAGGAAGTCTGGAAAACCGACGACCCGGAACTCGCCCGGCGGATGCGCAAGACGTACACCAATGCGGACCCGCAGCGGCGAGCGCCGGTCGACTTGCACGTGCAGGCCGCAGTCGGCGAGCCGCTCCGCGTGCGGGCCCGCTGCGTCACCGGAGCGACGTGCGAAATCGTTTCGGACGAACCACTGGCTGCGGCCCGGCAGCATCCGGTCACCGTGGAATTCCTGCGCGAGAAGCTCGGGCGTCTGGGCGGCACGGTCTATGAACTACGGCAGCTGGAGGCCGAAATCGTCGGCAGCCCGATGGTGCCGATGAGCGTGCTGGGAAAGATCCGGCACGCTCTGGTGGAACAACTGGATGCCGCCGGCGACGCCCTGCCGCCGGCGCGGCAGATCGCCCCGCCGCCGGTCCTGGATCAGTTGCGGGCGGCGAACGTGGAAAGTAGGTTGGGACTCCGTCCCGACCCGGCCGGGACGGAGTCCCAACCTACGGAGACCGCCCCGGCTCTCCGCATCCTCTGCCGCACGCTGGCCCAACTCCAGACCGTCTTGGAGTGCGGCGAGCGGGACGTGCAAGCCGACTTCCAGGACATCCGCCAGTACGCCCAGGCAGTGCCGCTGGCCCGCGGCGCGCAGGCCGTGATCTACCTGGCGACGCCCCGCATCCAGAAGCCGAACGAACTGGGCCTGTTCCGTTCGCTGCTGCGGCACGGCGCCGACGGCATTCTTGTGCGGAACTTGGCCGGCTTGGACTTCTACACAGCCGAAGGCGTGCCCTGCGTCGCGGACTTCTCCCTGAACGCGGCCAACGACTTGACTGTCCACCAGCTCTGCCGCCTGGGAGCGACGCGCGTCACGGCGTCGTACGATCTGAATCGCGACCAACTGCTGGACCTGGTCTCGGCGACGCCGCCGGCGTGGCTGGAGGTCGTCCTGCACCAGCACATGCCGCTGTTCCACATGGAGCACTGCGTGTTCTGCGCGTTGTTGTCGCCCGGCACCAACCACACCAACTGCGGCCGGCCCTGCGACCGGCATCAGGTCCGGCTCCGCGATCGCCTTGGGCTAGAACACTTGCTGCAGGCCGACGTCGGCTGCCGCAACACGCTGTACAACGCCGTAGCGCAGAGCGGCGCCGAGGTCGTCCCGGCACTGCTCGCCGCCGGCGTCCGACACTTCCGCGTCGAGTTGCTGGAGGAAAGGCCCGACGAAGTCCGCGAGACGATCCACCTGTATCGCGAATTGTTGGCCGACCGCTTGACCGGCAAAGAAGTCTGGCGCCGCCTGAAAGCCGTCAACCGCGTCGGCGTCACCCGCGGCACGCTGGAAGAACAACGCCATCCGCTGGCGATTCTGTGACGTCACACGCTGTCCCCTTGGTGCCGTCCACCCAGCAGGGTTCCATCGAGTCGCCCCGTTTCGAGAACATCCGCATCAAGCACGAGAACCCCGCTGACATCTTCCGCGCCGAGGCCCGGCACAAGAATCGCGCCCCGCGCTTTTCCCCGGTTATGCTCGGCCAGCCCCGGTCGTCCGAGGCGAGCAACACGGGGTATCGAGCGCCACCCGAGCCCCCAGCGAACCCTGGTGATCGAGGGCCAAAGGGCTGTAGGGCAGCGTCAGTTCGTGGACGATCCCCAGTCGCAGCAGCCCCTCGCTCACTTCCTCGGCGATCATGGCCGAGCCGTTGTCGGTCAGCAGGGCCCGGGGCAGACCACGCTTCTGGATCGCCTGGGACAGGCCGTGGACGAGATCTTCGGCCGTCTCCGAAAGGTGCCACTGCAGATGGCAGCACAGCCGCGAGTGATCGTCCAGGATGCCCAGCGCCAGCGGACGCTGCCACTGGCCGCAGGGGGTGAGCACCTTCAGCGAACCGTGGTGGAAGTCGAGGTGCCAGAGGGAGCCGACGTACTCGGCTTCGTAACTGCGGACCTCGCGGCGTTCGCGGCGTCGAACCGCCTGCTCTTCGCCGGGCCGGCCCTTTCGCGCAAGCCGCCGCTTGCGGACCAGGCCGTGCGCCTGCATGTACCGCCGCACCGTGGAATACGAGCGGAGCGGGCCCAGCGACGAATCGGCCTTCACGCGGGCGGCCAGATTGTCATAGTGCAGCTGGTAGGTCCAGTGCTCGTAGTCGCGGTACTGGCGAAACAGCTGTTCGGCCAGGGCCGGGGGCAGGGACACTCGGCCACAGTCCTTGCGCACGGCGCGTCGCAAGGCGCGGACCGGGTCGTCCTTCTCGCCGCGCGCGGTGTAGTACCAACGGGCAATGGTGACCGCCGAGAACTGGACTTCGCGTCCACTCACGGGATGCGTCCAGGTCTTGGCGGCCAGGGATTGAAGGGCGGCTTTCAGTTCTCCGTGCGCCGGTGGCGAACTCAACAGCGCGCCGACCACGGAAAAGCGGAAGCGGGCCCACAACGTGGGAGTCGAGCGATCAGAATCTTGAATCATCACAAGGCCTCGCGAAGGGGGTCAACCAACGACGTTGAGACCCACGATGATTCGGCCGCTGGAACCTTCCAGAGGCATCTTCTGCGGAGCTTAGCTGTGCCGCGAATCGCCAAAGGGTGCCCGGCCGGCAAGCAAATGGTAGAGCGTGCAGCCCAATCCATATACGTCGGCTCGGACGTCCGCGTCGTGGCCTTCGCCGGCCTGTTCCGGGGCCATGTAATCCGCGGTCCCCAGCGCGTCGCCGGAACGCGTCTCGCGAGTTCCTGGCCAGTCCGGCTGCAGTCGCGACAAACCCAAATCCAAGATCTTCACCACCCCGTCCTGTGTCAGCATCAGGTTGGACGGTTTCACGTCGCGATGCACCATGCCGCATTCGTGGATCTTCTGTAGCCCCAGCGCGGCTTGACGCACGGCCTCGCATGCTTCCGGTACGGGCCACTGGCCCAACATTTCCAGCAATTGAGAGACAGAACGCCCATCCACCAGTTCCAGGACCAGGTGGTACTGGCCGCCCTCCACGCCGGCATCGTGGGCCCGCACAATGTGCGGGTGATCGATCCGGCCGACCGCTTCGATCTCGCTGAGGAACCGTCGTATGGCGGCCGCGTTACCCGTCAAATCGGGCCGTATCAACTTGATCGCCACATAGCGTTTCAAGAGGGGATGCCACGCTTTGTAAACCGCGCCCATTCCGCCGACGCCCAGGCGTTCCAAGAGGATGTACCGCCCGACACGCACTGCGTCGG
>CAYUFW010000045.1:0-6656 GCA_964443915.1 uncultured Pirellulaceae bacterium | reverse complement strand
GGCTGGTGCGGGTTGTGTCGGCGCCGCCGGCGTTGCCGTGCCGGCCACCGGCAGTGCGCCGTTCTCCGCCGTAGAATTGACGGCCGCCGTCTCCAACGCGTCTTCGTCAGGCTGGTATTCCGCCAGAACCCCGTCGATGATGTCCTCGCAGCCGGGCAGTTCCGCGAGATAGTGTTCGCGGTCCACTGCGGCCCGAACCCGCGAACGGAATTCCAAGTCCAGCAGGACGAGTTCTTTGACCAGCAAGACTCGTTCGGACCCTGCTGCCGCCTGGATGAAGGAAGCGATCTTGGGCGGCTCAGTCCCCGCCTCGCTGATGGCCGCCCCAGCCCCCTCGAATGCCTTGCATTGGTCGTGGATCCGCAAGTCGGAAGAAAGGGGCAGCGCACGATTGATCTCATCCGTTGCATGGCCCATTCTCGCACCTCTCGAATTGGTCCAATAGTATACGCTAGTGCCGACCAAGGTGTGTAGTACGCGGCGAGCAAGCCACGCCTGGTAACAGAAGCCGGATCGTGTCGGCGTTTCTCGGCCTTGCCGCCGAGCCGCGATGCTGCTTCTCGGCTTCATGATGCGTCCTCAACTGGCCGTTTTCGGGACATGGACGATGTACAACGTGTGCTACGATGGCTGCCTTGACGTAACAGGCTTTTTGGGCGGCAATTCGACTGGAATTGTCGAGGTTCAGTTCGTTCCTTCTTTGAGGCGATTGAGGGTTTCGGTCTGCTTCTTGGTCAGCACTTTGTTGATCGCTCTTTCGGTCACGGATCGCAGTTGCAGAGTCTCGCCTTCTTGCTCGTCTTGGCGGGCAGCGCTCGCGACGGTGTACTTCCAGCCCAAGTGGTACAGATCCGTGAAGTAACGGGCCATGACCGACTCGATCCTGCGAACTTGGTAGACACTCAGCCCAAGGGCACGGTACGGAAACGGTGCCAATTCCGAGACGAGAGATTCCACGTGGCCGGTCTCGTCGCGGACGGACAAGCCGGCCACTTCTGGCCAAACACCCTCGAAGATGAGGATCGTCCAGTTGGCCCCCATCTGGTACATGCCGATGAACCGGCCCAGTCGCGAGCCACTCGCGTCCACCAGCCTGAAGCCTGCGGATTCGTCGCGTACGAGGGGCAGATTTCGAGGGAACGCCACCGGCTGCTGCAACCGCAACGAGACAAGCAGGTATTTTTTCGGTGAATTGTCGGGAAGTCTGACCGGTGGAGGCTTGGCGGGGCCCGCCCGAAGCGGGACCGGGTCGCCAAATTTGCCGAAGTATTGGTAGCGCACAGTTACACGCGGAAGCTCAGAAAAGTCGTATACCCCATCCGCGCCTTTGCTCCAGTGGAAATTGCCCTTCAGGAACCATAAGTCCTGTGCAATCAGGCACATTCTGGCCCGGTCGCTGTCGTCCAACGGCAGCGCATCGACCCGCGTGGCCTCTTCGATCAGCCAAGGAGATTCCCACGGCGTGCGTGCTTCCTGTTCCCCGGCTCGAACGGCCCAGACAGGCATCGCAAGCATCCAACTCGAAACAGCATAGCGTAGAAACGTGATCATCGTACACCTCTGCTTGGGACGAAAGTCCTTAGCGGCTGGAGCGGCAAACGAATGCGCCCATCGAATAAACCGGAAAACGGCCGCAGATCCCGCCACGGATGACGGATCTCCGGCCATGTCTTGGTAGCCTTCGAGGTTTTTGTGGTGGGCGGCAACTGGCTTGCGGCCGGATGACCATCAAACGGTTGACCCAGAGATTGGTCGCGTCGATCTCCAACTGGTTCTCGCCGGTGCGGGCTACGGTCGCAGGCCGCGAGCCGGCGGCGAAGTACTGAGCTGGTGAACTCAACCGCTACGCCGGAACGTGAACCCCCAGTCATTCACTTCATCATCTATTTCCCGCTGCCGTCGAGCCGGAGAAAGACCACGTGGGAGACTTGGGGGAGACCGTCATTCCAAACGTCGTCGATTCGCCACTGTTTCAAGAAAAACCGCAGGAGCGTCAAGTCTGGATCCTTGCCGTGCCAATTGGATAGGTCGATTTCGTCGAGTATGTTCTCGCCCTTGACGGCAGACTGGCTGCAGGTTCCGCCCAGTTGCCGGATGTCATCTGCCGCAAGCTCGATGATCGACCGAATCTGCCGCTTGTAGCGAGCGTGATCCAAGGCCGCTTCCGGCCGAGACGTGCGTCCCGAATCGCGTGTAGCCTCGAAGTAAGCCTGCAAATCCGGCCAAGCATTTCGGTCCAAGCACCAGGCCAGGGGCAGGCAACTGCCGACGAACAACAGACCTACGACGAGCCAGACAGAGCGGGATGACCGTTCTGAACGGGCCATGAAATGACTCCAACGCCGCAGACTCACCGATGGGATCGAATGCCCGGAGTTCCCAGCGAACCCGCAGGAAGACCGCTGCCGTGAAACTCACCTATCGCTCGTACGGCGCGCCGGACTCCGCAGTCAACAGCCCCAGGGTCCTCGCGGGCCCATCGGGAGGCAGGACTTCGCGAACCGATGTAAAACCGAAGAACACTCGCATCAGATTGTCCAGCGCCTGGGTCTGGATACTCAATCCGTTTAGCCAGCGGGATACGCTTTCCGGGGCTACTCCCAGCCGGGCGGCGAAACTCCGTTGCGTCAGTCCCAATTCGTTCAGACGCCGCCGGATGTTTTGCGGTTGCAGCAAGCCGAGAGACTCACGAAGACCGGCCGCGATCTGCTCGTCGGTGCGGTTCGTAAAGAACTCTTCGCCGCACCGTTGGCATTTGTCGATCATCAGCCGAGAAATGGGAAATCGGTCCAGACGTCCGTCGTGCTTCACCTCCGCGTCGTACGAGATGTCCGCTGGCATCACGGTCGTCTCGCCGCAGTGCGTGCCGATGCGAGGATAGGGCTTCGTTTTGACGCTGGACGAACTTGTCACGTCGTCCCACATTGTGGACACTCACTACTTCATTTCACGTACTCGACCACGAGTTCCGGCGGCTTGCCGGCTTCGCGGGAGAGGTAGCCGAGACCGTCGCAACTGGTGGGATCGAGGGCCAGGCTCAACTCCTGGCCTGCTTCCAGCGCGAGTTGGAGCGGGATCTCGATCACCTGGTTCTCGGCCACGGGGCCGATCTTCCCCACGATGTCTCCCAGCTTGGGACGGGCCTGGTACGTGACGCCGCTCTCGGTCCACGGCTCCGTCACCAGGCGGACTTGACCCGAATCGTTCGAGGGATTGTCGCGGTTGTACAGCCGCAGCGTGGCCGAACGCGGCTTGCCGTCGACGGCGATCCGGAACTTGAGGTAGGCGATGCTGTGATGGTGATCGCCCATTTTGGCGTCGCCGCCGTCGACGTTCAGGCCTTTGCTTTCCCCGTGGTTCGTCCCCGGTGAAGACTGGCTGGCGTGGGTGTCCTCGACGGCTGGCAGAACGACGCGACGCAGGTCTCCCAGGTGCTCCAATTCGGCCTCCTGGCCGCTCTCGGCCGTTCCGTCAGCCCTGAGCAGCTTGATCGCGACCCGGTGTTTTCCGGGAGCGGCCTTGTCGCCCAGAACAGCCTTCAGCGCGACGGCCGTGCGCTGGCCCGAGGGGATCTGGACCTGCGTCTCGGCCGGCGTGACGGCGAAGCCGGCGGGAGCCTCGACGCGGAGCGTGCCCGCGAACTCACCTTCTTTGTGGTTCGCAATCACGACGTCCCCCGCTTGCTCGGGCTGCGCATTGCTGAGCAGGAAGGACGGCACGGCAAAGCCGAGCGTCAGCACCTGTTCGCGCACGACCTCGATGCCTTGCAGGATGGGCAATTGATCGGGCCCCGGGTTGGCGGCCGCGGGGACGAATTCGATCGCCAACTCCCGGTCCGCGTCGAGGCCCTGGAACTCCTTGACCAGCGGCTTGTTCCGGCCGCCGGCCTGCTGGAAAACGTCGACCTTCTCGGCCACGATCTTGCCTTGGAGCTTGATGTCGAAGACCCGCTTGCCGGCGGCTTCATCGTCCAACTCGGCAAACGCCAGCCGGACCGTGTACCGCGCCCGTCCGTCGGCCGGGGCGAGCAGCGGGATCGTGCATTGCCGCAGGCCCCGCACGCCCGAACAGTACACCCACGGCCTAGCCGCGTCCTCGACCTTCCGTCGCGCGGCGTCATGATTGAAGTAGCCCCCGCCGGGGAAGAGCGTGACGCCGATTTGCAGCGGCAGCACCAGCGAGCCGGCCGGACGCGGATAGCCCAGCCACAGGCCGCCGACGGCGTCCTTGCGGTCGCCGGGCGCTCCCAGGTTCAGCGCCAGTCGCTTGACCGGCGTCATCGGGCCAGGTTGGCTGAAGTAGGCCCACTGCCGGTTCTCCTCCCGGCTCTTGAAGACCACCGTACACATGTTCGGAAACGGGCACAGGCAACCCGAACTGGCTTCGGGCACCATCAGCAGGCCGTTGGCCGGAATGAAGTTGATCCAGCAGCCCGGCCGCTGCGCGCCGAAATGCTGCGTGCCGAAGTCGTTGTCCAGGTCGTACCAGCCCAGCGTCAGCGAGCGGAACAGCAACATGTGAGGCGCCGCGGCAGGACAGCCGCAGTGGTGGCCGGGCCGGGCGAATTGCCACGGTTCCTCGCGCCCCGTGACCGGATGGACGCGGGTCCGCTGTTGGCCGGTCCGCAGGTCGTAGGCCCACGGCTCCGCGTGCAGCGTGTCGCCGATCACCACCGGACGCACGCGGTAGCCGATTGGCTTGTCCCACAACAGCCCGCCGTCCTTGCCGGACAAGGCGACGACCTGCCGCGAGGCAAACTGTCCGGCCAGAAACTGCGTCCAGTAGTGGCCGTCGAGGAACACGCCGAACAGGACCAGCACATCGTTCTGGTAGATGGCGCCCAGCGAGCACCAACTGGCTCCGCCGGCCGCCCCCGTGACCTCGACGGGCTTCTCCCACAGCTTGTTGCCCGTCGCGGCATCCAGGGCCACGACGCGATAGACGGCGGCGGCTTCGAGCTTTTTCAACAACGCGGCACGTTCCGCGTCGCTCAGCCGATGCACCTCTTTGACCTGCTGCGCGAGTGCCTCCGTGCGTTGCTGTTCGGTCACGCCGGGTCCGGCGAAGTACAGACGTCCATCGCCGATGGCGATCGAGCCCTGGCCGATGTCCTTGGCCTCGTGTTTCCAGCGCAGCTGTCCGGTGGTCAGATCGAGCGCGAAAACGCAATCGGCCGTCCGACCCACGGCGGTGCGCGAGCCGTACAGCAAGTCGCCGACCACGGCCACATAGCCCCAGCGCCGCGGACTGCCATCGGCTGCCGGCGGCAGTTTGTAGGTGAATTTCGTTTGACCCGTCGCGGCGTCGAACCGCAAGCACTCGTCCCCGACGGCCACGAACAGACTGTCGGCATTGGCTGCCGAGTTGCCCGCGTCGTGGCTCATGGTGACGCGCAGCGCACCGCGGATCTTCCGTTCCCAGAGTTCCACTCCGTTGTAGGCGTCGTAGGCCGTGATGGAATTCTCGCCCACGCCCACCCGGTTCGCGGACCCTTCGCCCAGGACGAACATGCGGCCGTTGATGGCCAGCGGAGCCGCGGCCCGCAAGTGCCGTTCGGCCATCTGCGTCGGTCCGGGTCTGCCAAACCACAGCAGGCCCAACGGGCAGCGGACCAGTTCATCGTCGCTGCAGGTCGTGTTGCCCGGCTCCGCATATTGATGCGTCCAGCTGCCGGCGCCCGGCAGCGGCCCGCGACGGAACTCGAGCCATGCGCCGTTTTCTTCGGAGACGTTCCCGCCCTCGATTCCCGCTTCGGCCAGCCACTGTCGCATCGCCGCGGCCTGCAGCGGCTTCACCTTGCCGCCGGCTGCCGCGGGCTGGCCGATGCAAATCGCGCCGCCCAGCGGCTTGAGCAGGCGGAACGCTTCGGGAGCGCCGCGGGGCAGTTGGCCCGACGCGAGCGGCTCTTCCGAAACCACCAGGTTCGCGAAGTAATCGGAGAACGGCACCTGCGACAGCTCGCCCTGCTCGACCAGCACGCGGGCTCCGTACAGCCCCGCGGCATCCAGCGCCCGGCGGGCGGCCTGGACCTTGTGAGCGTCCGGCTCGATGCCGCAGATCTGCAGTTCCGTCCGCTTCGCCAACTCGTAGGCCAGCCGGCCCGTGCCGCAGCCGAGGACGAGGCAATAGCCGCGTTTGATTCCCGTGGTGCGGACGATGTGCTCGGCCGCCGCTGCGAAGACAGGAGTCCGTTCGTCCGCCGGGAAGGGCGACGCGTCGACCGTCTGCTGCACCACGCCGGCCGTCGGCGAGCCTTCCGCGCCGAAGCAGTAGATCGCACCGCTGTCGGAACTGACGAACAGCCGCCCATCGGCGATGGCCAGGCCGCGGGCCTTGCCGTCGATCTCGGCCGTCCACAGCACTTCGCCCGACGCGGCGTCGAACGCCAAGACCTTCCGCTCGCCGCCGGCCAACAGCACGTTGCCAGCCAGGACCAGCGTTTCGGAGCAATCGCATCGCACACGCCACATTTGGCCCGAGGCGATTCGGCTGTCGGTTTCCTTCAGCTGCGAGTTGACGTCGTCCAGCTGTTTTCGCAGTGCCTTGAGCGCCGCTTCCGGGCCGCGTTTGGCTCGTTGGACTTGCGTGTTCAGATCCCGCTGGCGATCCAGCAGGCCCTTGCGCGAAAATACGGGGTGGCGACGCCGATGATCGAC
>CAYUFW010000044.1:34858-35954 GCA_964443915.1 uncultured Pirellulaceae bacterium | reverse complement strand
TGCAGGAAGTCGTCCAGCACGCGGCGGCGCGGCTTCAGCCGCCGGATGTGCAGAAGATGTTTGCTGCCGTCCAGGCCGTCCAGGCCGCGCGGGACGCCAGCGGCAGCGTTGCGGCGCCGGCGCCGAGTTCCCCTGTCCGCGCGCCAGCGGCCTCCGCCGCAGCCGAGCCCCAGTTGGCCGACGACGTGCTGCAGCACGTGCTGCAGCACAAACGGCAATTTCCCTTGCGTCCCATGGATTTGCCCCAATTGTTCCGCTTCGCCCGATCGCGGCAGCCGGCCCTGAGCTTGGGCCAGTTCCACGACCTGGTGCGGCGTTTGGCCGACGCCGGACGCGTGCGGCTTTCCCCTTTCACCCAAGCGATGTATCAGCTGCCGGAACCCCAGTGCGCGATGATCGTCGGCCGCGAGATCATGTACTATGTCGAAGGCGTGTGAAGAACAAGCGGTCCGGTTCTTGCGCGGCGAAGAGAACCCGTTCGATGCGTTCGTGGTGTCGGACAAGCCGGCGCACGAATTCGCGCAGTGCCACGTGCAGGAGGTCCACGGCGAGCAGTTCGAGCAGATCGGCCGCGTGATCGACAAGTACCGGTACCCCGATTACCGGACGCGGCGGCAACTGCACGAGACGCGCGTGTTGATCGTCCGCGGCGTGCGCGGCAGCGGCAAAACCCACTTGCTGCACGTGCTCCGCCGGCGGGCCACGCCCACGCCGGAGATCTGGGTCTGCCCGCGGAACTACGACCCGGCTTTCCCCTTCGCCGAGTACTTGCTGACCGAATTCGTCCGCGAATTGTTGTCCTCGGAGGAATCCGAGTCCGCGGCCCGTTTGCGGTGGAGCGCCCGCGAGTTGACACGGCGTCTGCTGCGTGAAGCGGTGGCGTCGCTCCATCTGCCCGAATGGCTGCAGTGGTCCGGTCCGCTGTCGCACGGCTGGAGCCGGCCGTGGCGGGCGACACGTTCCGGGCGGAACACCGGGACGGGGCCGTGTGCGTGCGGACGCTACTGCCGCGGGACCGGGCCTCGGAGAAGATCGGGGGCCCCGGCAAGGAGTTCTGGGCCGGCGACCGGAACTGGCCGATTACCCAGTATATGCA
>CAYUFW010000044.1:33317-34848 GCA_964443915.1 uncultured Pirellulaceae bacterium | reverse complement strand
CAGCGCGATGCAGGCGTCGCGATTCTGCTCATCTCGACCGAGCTGGACGAGATCTGCGGCCGGCACGGGCTGTCCTCCGCGGCTGCCTCCGGTTTGGTGACGCGGCACGTCGAACGCACGGAGTTGGGCACCGGATCAGCAGTCCGGATGCGCCGCGAAGTGTTGCTGGCGTTCAGCGAATTGGGGCTGCGCAACGCCCCAGACCGCTTGGCGTCGCTGCTGGAGCAGGATTTCGCCCAGCCGGACGCCGCGCTGCCGCCGGCGCGGGCCGAAGTGGTGACGCAGTTGCTCCAGACATCGGCCGAAGTGCTGTCCGCCGTGGGCGTGCCGATCGTCTTCGCGCTGGACAATATGGAGCGGCTCTTGGCTCCGCGGGGTCCGGTCGACATGCCGGCCGCGCAGAGCTTCTTCAACGGGCTGGCGCATTTCCTCGATCAGACCCGCGGGATGCTCGTCGTGTTGTTCGTCGAGCGCGGCTTGTGGAACGAATTTGGCCCGGCGATCAACAGCTTCGCGGATCATCGCCTGCGGCAAGGGGTCCGCGTGCGGGACTACGGCTGCGTGTGGGACCTCGAACTGACCCCGCCCACGCCCGATCAGATTGAACGGGTCGTCCAGCGGCGGATGTCACCCCTGCTGTCCCGTGCTCCCCAGGCGGACCAGTTGCCGCCGTGTTTTCCGTTCTCTTCGGAGGAGGTCCGCGAGATTGCCACTGCGGGCGTGGACGTGCTGCGCACCGCGCTGCTCCGCCTGCGGGATCGCTACGACGAACTGATCCTGCCCGACAATCAGCGGATCCAGACGCCAGCCGAGCCCGAATCGACGGCACCGGCCGAGCCAAGCACGGCGGACCAGGCGGCGGACGCGCTGCGGCGGACTTGGGAAGAGGCGGCGGCCACCGGCCGGCGGCGGCTGCTCATGTCGCGGCGGACGTCGCTGGCTCAGGAATTACACACCGGCCTGGGACGCTGGCTGGAATTGCTGGTCGGTCAAGAGATCAACGGCTGGCGGCTGAGCGAAGCCCGTTCGGCCGTCACGTTCGGCGATCATCCGGCGTTCGGCTCGGTGACGCTGGCCACGTGGCAGGACGAGCAGAGCCGGACCTGTCGCGTCGCGCTGGGCCCCATCCTGGGCGAGGGCCGGTCGATGCCCAAGGATCTGGAAGTCAAACTGTCCTCACTCCAGCAGCGGCCTTCACTGGCCGATCAACTGGTGGTGTTGTGGCCGGTCCAGCAAGGCCCGGTCGAAGCCAAACAACTGCCGCCCGCAACGCGGCAAATCTGGGAACAGTCCGCAGCGACGCGCCCAGTCTGGTTGTGCCCGCTGCCGATGACCGATTTCGCCTGGCTGCTCGGTTTTCCCGAGTGGCTCGCACAACACGCGGCCACGGCGTCCGCCTCACAGTCGCTCTGCGGCTTTATCCTGGAACGGACGGGCTACCTGCTGGCCGACCTGGTGCCGCGGCGGGCGACGGAAGGAGAAGAGGTGATCGGTGATCGGTAATCGGTAATCGGTAATCGGTGACCAGTGG
>CAYUFW010000044.1:31673-33307 GCA_964443915.1 uncultured Pirellulaceae bacterium | reverse complement strand
GCCAATGACAACTGACTAATGACCAATGACTAATGACCAATGACTAATGACCAATGACATGACCGCCTCCACTTCTGCCCCATCTTGGATCGTTCGCCGGCCGGCCCGTTGGTCGATGCCGGTTTGCCTGCAACCCCGCGTCCCGCGCCGCTGCCGGATCGTGCGGGCAGAGGACAAGCGTCCTGTGCGGCAGTCGCGTTGGGGCTGTCACCTGCGGCCTCACGGACAATATCAGCTGGAAGTGGCCGTCGACGGCGAAAGCGACGAGCCCCGCTCGGTGTCTCTGATCGCCGGACCGTTGCGGCGAGCCAACGACCAGGAGCAGCGGCTGACGCAAGACGGGTGTACCATCACCCGCTACGACCTGCAGTTCGCCCGGCATGATGACGCGGTGCGGCTGCCGGGCTGCTGGTGGTCGCGCATGGAGCCGCTCGTGGCACGGCTTGAATACGGCGACGGCCGGGACGATTACGAGCACACGCTGTGGCTGGTCGTGACTCCGCGCCGGCTATGGGCGCTGCTGGCCCTGATCAGCTCCGCCATCCTGTACGGGCTGGTCCCCTGGCTGTCCCGGCGAATTCTGGAGGAAGGCAACTTGTCCGCCGCCTGGTCGCAGGTGCTGCAGGTGCTGGCGCGGCCGGCGGTTTGGCAGGGCCTGATGGTGGTGATCCTCGTGGTTTGGTTGGCCGTCTTTCTCGGCGACCGCATCCACCTGTGGCTGCGGGCCAATCGGCTTCGCCGCGAGACCCGTCGGGAAGTACAGCAGTACACGTAGCCCGGTCTCTCCGAGACCGGATTCGCGTCGCCGTAGGCCGCTCGCTCCGCGAGCGGAATCGCGTCGCGGAGCGACGCGTCTACGGTGCTTGCTACGCCCGCCAGGGCCGCTCGCGATTCTGTTCGCGGCGGACGACGCGGCTGACCAGTTCGCTGTTTTCCTTGATGTGGAAATCGAACATGCCGACGGCGATGAAGTCGGCTCCGCTCTTGAACGCGTAGGGAAACGCCTGTTTCGGGTCGTGCGCTCCGGCGGCGAGGACTTTGAAGGCCAGCCAGGGCTTGGTCACGGTCTTCATGAATTCGACCGTCTCTTCCGGATTGATGCACCACATGTTGTCGTACCAGCCTTCGCCGCCGTCCAGCCAGATGAACTCCTTGCGCAACGGCTTGGGCGTGGCCGACGGGTACTGGTCGCTGTGCAACGTCTTGACGTAGAAGTCGCAGGGAACCTGGTGCTGCTCGCATTGCATCGGCACCAGCAGCGAATGGCCGCCGACACCCACGGGCAGATCGTGCCGCTTGGCCAATTCGACCGCTTTGGCCAGTTGTTTGATCTCGCCGGCCTGGACCAGGCGATCGCCCGCCACACCCCAGACGTACAGGGCCACGGCGCCGGTGTCGACCTGCTTCTGGATATGATCCTTCAGCGACTGCTCGGCCTGCCCCGCCTGGACCTGGATGTGCGGGATGAACTGCATGTGCCCGCCGAATTCCCGGTTGTAACGCTCGATGAAATTCGCCCCGGTCTCGAACACCGTATTGATCCCGTTGGCTTCGGCCAAACGCAGCGTCTCCATCATCTTTTCTTCGGTCACGTACGCCCGGAACAGCTGGTTGACGTATTTCAAGTCGCGGGC
>CAYUFW010000044.1:14407-31656 GCA_964443915.1 uncultured Pirellulaceae bacterium | reverse complement strand
ACCGGAGACCAGATTGCCGCCCAACAGCAGCCTGCTGATCTTGGCCTTGCCGATCGTGCCGTACGGCATGGGCTCGCTGGAAGCCGTCGCAGGTGCGGACGGCGCCGCCGATTCCGCCGCCATGGCCGTCATGCGCCCCAGGCCGGCGCAGGCCGCCGCTCCCGCCACCGTTAACGATCCCCCCAGAAAATCACGACGCCGGACGCCTTTCGCTGCAGACATGCTTTCAGCTCCTTGTAGAAACGTGCTCGCAGGATGGCACTAGTCGAACCGCCAAGGCGTGTGCCGTCAAGGCCCTGGGAGCAAACCGCGATTCGCCAGACGCGCCCGATTCGCCCGACCGGGATTCCCTATCCACATCCCTCATCCTTCATCCCTCATCCTTCATCCCGCCTGGCTCAAATCCGCCGAGGAGTTTCCAGAGATTCAGTTCCCAATCGTGTCCCTCGACGGCCAGTGCCCCGGCATAGCCCGGCCCCGGCGCCAATCGACGCAAGGACCACCGTGCGCACTGGCGGACATTGCTTCCGTGCGTCAAAAAAAAGTTGCCCGAAGCATCCGGCTGCAGAGAGACGCTGAAGTCATGCAGGGGAACGGACAGGCCCTGGCCCCGCGCTTTCACGTAGGCTTCCTTCAACGTCCACAGCCCGAAGAAACCGTCCAACCTGCAGTCGGTGCCCAACGTTTTCAGTTCCGTCCGCTCGGCAGGTGAAAAGAACTGTTCGGCAATTCGCTCGAAATCGGCCACCAAGCGGATCTGCTCCACATCGACGCCGACGTCGCGCCCCCGTGCGACGGCATACAGCACGAGTCCCTGGGAATGGGACAAGTTGAAGCGGAGGGCGGCTTGGTCGCTCGACGGCGCCAGCGCCGGTTTGCCGTGAGGGTTGTCCAAGAATTGAAGCGTGCGAGGCGATTCCCGGAGGTAACGCCCGAGCAGCATCCGCAGCAAACCGTGGGCGACCACGAATCGCGCGCGGTCGGCGGCGAAGTAGAATCGGTCCGCCCGCTCCTGCTCGGCGGGCGAGAGGATCGAACCCAGCTCTGAGAGTGCGGAAGTGTGCTGTGCGACGTCAGCTCGCCAGACGTGGACCTGGCCGACTGGCAGCATCAACTCACGGGGCGGTCGTCGCCATACCGTCGCACGTCCGTCCGTGCGGCCTTTTTCAAAGGTGTCATGTCGTTGGGCAGTCATCGGTGCCTCGTGCGACCGTTTCGAGCCGGGATTAGCGTCCATCGTCCGTCGTCAGTCAAGGCATTCCATTGTGCTGCTTACACCGGTCTTGCGGTTTGCGTGGGTTTTCCTCTACAAAAGTCCAAAAATCATAAGGGTTTAGCACCATCTTCCCGGCTTGGCAAAGTCCCTTCCTTTGGGATTGGGGCCGTCTGTCCGCTGGAACGGCACAATCCTACGAGACAGTGTTGAATAACTTGAATCTCCCAGTTATCATACTCTTCCCAAATTGTCACCAAAGGATTAAGATAATCCCTTGCACAACACTCCGAGCGTGCTAGATGTTTCGTGTTGTTTTATCGACTCGGAGGATGTCGAGCAATTGGAAGCCGCGATACGGTCTGTGGCAGGGCGACCATGCAGGACATGAGCCAAGCACCCACCGAACGATGCCAGCCCGAAGGCGACGTCAAGCGACAGAGCACCACGCCTACTTTGGTGGATTTGTTGCACAACCAGGCGGCCACACTGGGCGAGAAGGTTGCGCTCCGATTTTTGCCCGGGGCTGGACGGGACGATCTCATTCTGACCTACCGCGACTTGCACTGCCGGGCGATGGCGATCGCGGCTGAATTGCAGACGCGAACCGTACCGGGCGACCGGGTGCTGCTGTCGTTCGCGTCAGGGCTGGAATTTGTGGAGGCGTTCTTCGGCTGCCTGTACGCCGGGGTCGTGGCCGTGCCGGTGGCGCAGCCGGGCCGCCGCCGTCCGGTGGCGGCGGTTCAGGCGATTTGCAGGGCCTCCAAGCCGTTGCTGATCTTGGGCACCGCGGAGCAGGATGAAGCCGGGGCGACCTCCACCGCCGACTTGTCCGTTCAGCTGCAGTTGCCCTGGATTGCATCCGACCGGGTGCCCACGCAGCGGCTTGGTGACTGGCGCGATCCGCAGATCGGCCCGCAGCAGACCGCTTTCCTGCAGTACACGTCGGGCTCGACGTCAACGCCCAAGGGCGTGATCCTGAGCCACGAAAACGTGCTCTCGAACGCCGCGCTGATTCAAGAGGCGTTCGGCACCTCGGTGCAAAGCAGCGCCGCGTTCTGGTTGCCGTTGTACCATGACATGGGGCTGATTGGGGGCGTCATCCAGCCGGTGTACTGTGGCGGGACGAGCACGCTGCTGGCGCCGGCCGCCTTCTTGCAGCGCCCCGCGCTGTGGCTGGAGACCATCTCGCGCACGCGGGCCACGATCAGCGGCGGTCCGGACTTTGCCTTCAACCTGTGCAGCCGGAAGGTGACCCAGGCGGAGCGCGAGCGTTTGGACCTGAGCAGTTGGGAGGTGGCCTTCACCGGCGCCGAGCGGATAAGGCCCCACACGCTGGAGCAGTTTGCGGAGGCCTTCGCCCCGTGCGGATTCCGCACCGAAGCGTTCTTCCCCTGCTACGGACTGGCCGAGGCGACGCTGATGGTTTCCGGCGGTCCGCGCGGCGTGGCCCCGACGGTGATTCACGCCGCCGCTGCCGCGCTACAGCAAGATGTGGTTCAGGAAACGTCTCGTGACGACACGAGCGCCCGCAGTCTTGTCGGATGTGGCAGGAGTCTAACCGGCCAGCAAGTGGCGATCGTCGAACCCGAGGGCTGCCGGGCCTGCCCGGACGGGCGGATCGGCGAGATCTGGGTGCAGGGCGACAGCGTGGCCGCCGGGTACTTTGACAATCCTGGAGCCACGGCCGACGTCTTCGGCGCGCGTCTGGCCGACACCGGAGAGGGACCGTTTTTGCGGACCGGGGACTTGGGCTTTGTGCGCGACGGACAGTTGTTCGTGACGGGACGACTCAAGGATCTGATCATCATCCGCGGCCGCAACTACTATCCCGAAGATATTGAGCTGACCGTCGAGGGGGCGCACCCCAGCTTCCGAGCCGGACATTGCGCGGCCTTTTCCGCGGAAATCGCCGAGGAAGAAAGGCTGGTCGTCGTTCAGGAAATCGAGCCGCGAATCCGAAAACTGGACAGCGAAGCGGCGTTTCAAGCGGTCCGCCAGGCGATTGCCGCGACATTTGAAGTCGAAGTGTACTCGATCGTGCTGGCCAAAGCGGGGATCGTTCCCAAGACGACGAGCGGCAAGCGCCGACGAGCCGCTTGCCGCGATCTGTATGTGCGGGACGAGTTGGAAGTCCATGCCCGTTGGACGGCAGAGATCACCAACGGCCATCCCCATCCGTTGGTCGCCGAGTGTCGCGGCACAGTGCACGCGCCCACGGCGAAGGAAATCGAGGATTGGCTGGTCCAGCGAATCGCTGCCAGAATGTCCTTATCAACGTCGCAAGTCCAAGTGACCAGACCGTTCCTGGAAATGGGCATGGGTTCGCTGGACGCGATGGAAGTCGCGGCCGACTTGCAGACCTGGCTCGACCGCCGTCTCTCGCCCACGGCGATCTACAACTACCCCAACATCGCGTCGCTGGCGAGTTGGCTGGCCAGCCCCGCTGCCCAAACGATGAAGTCCCCCAGTCGCACCGCCGCGGTGACGTCGCTGGAGGACGACTTCGATCCCGATCGTTTGCTGAGCGATGTCCAGCGGCTGAGCGAGGAAGACATGGTTGCCTTCATCAACCAGGAACTGGCACGCCAGAGCCAACCGAAGGAGCGGCGCGACCGGGAGGCGGTGGGTTGATGGGGATGCTGACCCCGAGGCCGGCGCCGCGCCCCGGCCAACGCCCTGTCCCATTCCAGCCGGGCCCTTTTTTCCATCTGCCTTTCTTCTCGTGCTTCCGCTTCTTTCGTTCTTCCAGTCTACGCCGGTTGTAGCGACCGTTTTGCATCTACGATCTGGCGTTCTGCGAGTGGCTCAGATTGGGCTATCGGCGTAGGTGAAAAGGTTGCCAATCCGTTTCATGTTAACCATACTTCATTACCGCATGATAACAGTGGGGTCTCGGCAACATGGTTACCGGAGCGGTCTTGGTGATGTAACGTCTGTGTGGGCAGTTGCTTATGTCTGTCATGGGGTTCCGCGAGCCGGGAAATGCGGACATGATTGCCCACAACAATGAGTAACCACCTGCCTTCATGAGTCGATGGCGTTTGCGGATGCCCTGGATCACGCGGGCGGGCACCGCGTCGGACACTCGGCGGTCGTCCCAAATTGAAGGACGGAGCCCCCACTGAGGTTGGATTTGAAATGCACCTCGCACGACGGGAGGTCAAATGACCATGGAAAGCTCGACCGAAAGCCTGACGCCCCTGCAAAACGCGGTGTACCTCTTGAAGCAAGCCCAGGCCAAACTGGCGCGTTACGAACGGGCGCGTGCGGAGCCGATTGCCGTTGTGGGGATGGGCTGCCGGTTCCCCGACGCGGAGAATCCATCCGCGTTCTGGTCCCTGTTGAGCGGCGGCGTCGATGCGATCCGAGAGATTCCCAGCAAACGTTGGAGTCTGGATGACTATTACGATCCGGATGCCTCGGCGCCGGGAAAGATCAGCACTCGCTGGGGTGGATTCCTGGATCGGGTCGACGAGTTCGACGCGGATTTCTTCGGCATCTCACCGCGGGAGGCGGTTCGAGTTGATCCCCAACAGCGGGTGTTGCTGGAAGTCGCCTGGGAGGCGTTGGAGAACGCGGGGATTCCGCCGCTCTCGCTGGCCGAATCGCGCACGGGCGTCTACGTCGGGGTCATCAGCAACGATTACGGTCTGGTGCAGTTCAACGATCTGACCGACATGGACATGTTCTCGGGAACCGGGCTCAGCCATGCGATCACCGCGAACCGGTTGTCGTACGTCTTGAACCTGCGGGGGCCCAGCGTCGCGTTGGATACCGCTTGTTCGTCGTCGTTGGTCACGGTGCATTTGGCCTGCCGAAGTCTCCGCGAAGGCGAGTCGGATTTGGCGCTGGCGGGAGGCGTCAATCTGATGCTCCATCCCATGATGACGATGGCGTTGAGCAAAGCGCACATGATGTCGCCGGACGGCCGCTGCAAGGCGTTCGACGCATCCGCCGACGGCTACGTCCGGGGCGAAGGGTGCGGCCTGATCGTCCTCAAGCGGCTTCGCGACGCCTGGGCGGACGGGAATCGCATCCTGGCGGTGGTGCGCGGGACGGCGGTCAACCACGACGGGCGCAGCAACGGGCTGTCGGCGCCGAACGGCCCGGCCCAGGAGGCCGTGCTGCGCGCGGCCCTGCAGGACGCCGCCTTGTCGCCCAACGATATCGGTTACATCGAGGCCCACGGAACCGGCACGCGGCTGGGCGATCCGATTGAGATCGAAGCGCTGATGTCCGTCCTGTGCGGCGAGCGCCCGGCGGAGTCGCCTTTGCTGCTGGGTTCGGTCAAATCGAACATTGGGCACTTGGAGAGCGCGGCGGGCATCGCGGGATTAGTCAAGTTGATCCTGATGCTGCAGCGCGGTCTGGTCCCGCCGCAACTGCACCTGCGGAACCTGAACCCGTTGCTGGCGATCGAGCACTCGCCGATTGTCATTCCCACGCAGCTGCGTCCCTGGACAAACGACAACGGTCCGCGGCGGGCAGGCGTCAGCTCCTTTGGTTTCGGCGGCACCAACGCTCACATCATTCTGGAAGAAGCGCCGCAACGTGCCGAGAAGGCCGCATCGTCGGCGGCTCCAACGGAGCGGCCGCGGCACATCTGGGCGCTGTCCGCCAGGTCGGCGGAGGCTTTGGATCAACTGGCGGGGCGCTATGAGGTCTTCCTGGGCGGGCAGCCGGCAAGCGATCTTGCCGACTTGGCCTTCACGGCCAACACGGGACGGACGCACTTTACGCATCGCGCCGCGGTCGTTGCGGACTCGCTGTCCGCCGTGCGGGAGAAACTGCAAGGGCTGACCTCGGAGCCCCTGCCGGCGGGCGTGCGGCGGGGCGTGATCGAACACAACCATGAGCCGCGGATCGCCTTCCTGTTCACGGGCCAGGGGGCCCAGTACGCGGGGATGGGGCGCGCCTTGTACGAGACGCAACCCACGTTCCGCAAGGCATTGGACCGCTGCGCGGATTGCCTGGACCGCATCTTGGACCGGCCGCTGCAATCGCTCCTGGACCCGCAAGCCGGTTCCACGTTGGACCAGACGGGCTACACCCAGCCCGTGATGTTCGCCCTGGAATACGCGCTGGCCACCCTCTGGCGCAGTTGGGGTGTCGAGCCGGCTGCGGTGATGGGGCACAGCGTCGGCGAGTTCGCCGCCGCCTGCATCGCGGGTGTGTACGAGTTGGAAGACGGTCTGCGATTGATCGCGGAGCGGGCGCGGCTGATGCAATCGCTGCCGGCCGGCGGGCTGATGGCGGCCGTCTTTGCTGCGCCGGAGCAAGTGGCAGAACAGCTGGCCGCAACGGCGGGGGAGGTCTGCATCGCCGCCTTTAACGGTCCTCAGAACGTTGTCATTTCGGGTGCGGACGCGGCGGTCCGCGAGGTGCTGGCGGCTTTCGAGGCCCAGGGCGTCAAGTCCAAGACGCTGGTCACGTCGCACGCCTTCCATTCGCACCTGCTGGATCCGATCCTGGGCCCGCTCGGCGATTTCGCCGCCTCGCTGCCCGGTCAGCCGCCTCAGATCCAGCTGGTCTCGAACTTGACTGGGCAAGTCGCCGATGAGCGGACGTACGCCGATCCCGGCTATTGGGTCCGCCACGCGCGCTCGCCCGTCCAGTTTGCCGCCAGCATGCAGACGCTGGCGGACTGCGGCTGTGATGTGTTCCTGGAAATCGGGCCGACTCCCACACTGATCGGCATGGGCCAGCGTTGTTTGAGCGGCGAATCGCTGCGCTGGCTGCCCTCCCTGCGTCCCGGCCGCGACGACTGGCAGACGATGTTGGAGAGTCTGGCCGAGCTGTACGTGACGGGCGCGCCGATCGACTGGGGCGGATTCGACCGGGACTACCGGCGGCAGCGCCGGGAGTTGCCTACCTACCCGTTCCAGCGGAAGCGGTACTGGGCCAAGTCGGCAGAGCAGGGCGCGCAGGCCGGCGTTTCCACGGTCCGCGGGGGACGCGTGTTGCATCCCCTCCTGGGCCGGCGACTGGCTGCCGCGGTCACGGATCAGGTTTTCGAATCGCAGCTGGCAGCCAACCGCCCGTCAATCCTGGCGGATCACAAGATCCAGGGCGTCGTCGTCATGCCGGGAGCGGCGTACATCGAGACGGCCTTGGCCGCCTCGGCCGCAGCCTACGGGAAACCTTGGGACGTCTGCGAAGTCGCACTGGGCGAGCCCCTGCTGCTCGACAAACGGCCGAAAACGGTGCAGACGATCCTGACGCCCGAAGACGACAAGGCAGCGGGGTTTCGCATTGTGAGTTTCGACGGCGATGGTTCCGAGGGCGAGCCTTCGTTTACGACGCACGCGGTGGGCAGGCTGGAGGCCCCGGCCGCAGGCACGTCACAGGCCATCGACATCGCGGCACAACGGGCGCGGTTCACCGATCCGCCGTTTGACGACGCCTGGCGGATGGAGGCGTTGCGGAAGTCGGGCTTGGAGCCTGGCCCTTCGTTCTGCTGGGCCAAGCTGCACTGGTGCCACGAGCAGGACGCCTTGGGAGAGCTGCGCGAATCGCGGGACAGCGATCACGCGGCCGGCTACCACGTCCATCCCGGCCTGCTGGACAGCGCCTTCCAATTGCTGGGGGCCGCGCTGCCCGGCGCCGGCAGCGGCATCGACGCCTACGTCCCGATGACGCTGCAGCGGTTGCGGTTACACGACCGCCCCGAAAAGCCCGGTTGGTTTCTGGCGTCCATCACCTCCCTGCAACGCGATTCTGCGACCGGCAACATCGTGTTGACCGACCCCGAAGGCCGCGTGTTGCTGGAGGCCGAAGGACTGCGACTGCGGCGCGTCCCGCGCGACTGGCTGGCCCGTTTGGTCGCCGAACCGGTCCAGGACTGGACGTACGAACTGGCTTGGCAGAGGCAGCCCGCGGAGATCGACGCGACGGACGGAGCAGCCGTCCAGCCGGGGCGCTGGCTGGTCTTCGATTCCCAGGACGGACTGGGCGCGGCGTTGGCTCAGCGGCTGGAGGTGAAGGCCCAAACTTGCCGCGTGGTTTCCGCCGGTGAGGCTGCAAGCCGGCGGGCCGCGGTGCGCGAATACCTGGCAGACGGCGCCGCACCGCCGCGCGGCATCGTCTACTTGAGTGGGCTGGACGTGAACGGGCAGGCGCGCGGCGAGGCCCCTGATTTCGGCGCCGCCCGCGAGCACGGCTGGGGCGGCGTGCTCGACGTGGTGCAGGCAGTCTCCGAAGCGCACCTGGCCCAGCCGCCGCGGCTTTGGATCGTGACACGAGCCGCGCAGGCCGTCGGCGAAACCGCCCGGCCCTTGGCGCTGGCCCAATCACCCGTGTGGGGTTTGGGCCGCGTGATCGCCTCCGAGCAACCGGAGCTGGCTTGCACGCGGATCGACCTCGACGCCGCGCACGGGTCGGATGAAGTGGACCAGTTGGCCGAGGAGATTTGGTTTGCCGGCCGCGAGGACCAGGTGGCGTTCCGCGGCGGAGAACGGTTCGTCACGCGGTTGCGGTCGGCCCATCACGGGGCGACGGGTGAATTGCAGGTTCCGCGCAGCCAGCCGTACCGGCTGGAGATCATCTCGCGCGGCCAGCTGGATCAGGTCGAGTTGAACGCGGTCCCGCGGATGCCGCCGGGACCGGGGCAAGTCGAGATCCAGGTCCGCGCCACGGGGCTGAATTTCCGCGACGTGCTCAATGTGATGGGGCTGTACCCCGGCGATCCGGGACCGTTGGGCGGCGAATGCGCCGGCGAGGTCGTGGCGGTCGGAGAAGGAGTCGAGCACGTCAAGCCGGGCGATCAGGTGATGGCGTTGGCACCCGCGAGTTTTGCCAGTTACGCGCTGACCCTGGCCGAGTTCGTCATGCCCAAACCGGCCGCCTTGAGCTTCGAGGAGGCGGCCTCGATTCCCATCGCGTTCCTGTCGGCCTATTACGCCCTGTGCCGGCTGGGCGGGATGAAGGCGGGGGAGCGCGTGTTGATCCATGCGGCCTCGGGCGGCGTGGGGCTGGCAGCCATCCAACTGGCGCGGCAAGCCGGTGCGGAGGTCTTTGCGACCGCCGGCAGTCCGCGGAAGCGTGAGTACCTGCAGGCGCTGGGCATCCAGCACGTGATGAATTCGCGGTCGCTGGACTTTGCGGAACAGATTCTGCAAGCCACCGGGGGCGAGGGCGTCGATCTGGTGCTCAACTCGCTGACCGGCGAAACGATCGCCAGCAGCCTGTCCGTGCTGCGGACCGGCGGCCGGTTCCTGGAACTGGGCAAGACGGACTTGTGGGACCAGACGCGGGTGGACGCCTTTCGGCCGGGCCTGACGTTCCACGCCATCGCCTTGGACCAGATGATGGCGCAGCAGGCGGAGTTGGTCCACGAGCTGATGCAGGAGGTCGTCCCGCAATTCGACGACCTGCGTTTGCAGCCGCTGCCGTTGCGCAAGTTCCCGATCCGGCGCGTCGTCGAGGCCCTGCGGCACATGGCGCGGGCCGAGCACATCGGCAAGGTGGTGATCGAGGCGGAGACGCTGACGGGCTCAGAGCAGACGTTCTGGCTCCGCGAGGACGGCTCCTACCTGGTGACCGGCGGGCTGGGCGGCCTGGGGCTGAAGGTGGCCCGTTGGCTGGCTCAGCACGGCGCGCGGAACCTGGTTCTCGTCGGGCGGTCCGCGCCGTCGGAGCAGGCGGCTGCCGAGTTGCAGGAAATCGAAGAGGCGGGAGTCCGCGTCGTGGTCCGCCGCTGTGACGTTTCCCGGCGTGAGGACGTGGCGCAGTTGCTCTCGGCGATCGGGCAGGAACTGCCGCCCCTGCGTGGCATCTTCCACCTGGCCGGCGTCCTGGACGACGGCGTGTTGCGCGAGCAGACGCGCGAACGGTTCGACCGCGTGCTGGGGGCCAAGGTGCTGGGCGCCTGGCACCTGCACGAGCTGACGGCCGACGCGGCCCTGGATCATTTCGTCCTGTTCTCCTCGGCGGCTTCGCTGTTGGGTTCTCCAGGACAGGGCAACTACGCGGCGGCCAACGCCTTCCTGGACGCGCTGGCCCATCACCGGCGGGCGGAGCAGCGGCCCGGATTGAGCGTCAACTGGGGCTCCTGGGCCGAGGTCGGCATGGCCGCACGGCTGCGCGAGACGCAGGGCAGCCGCTGGTCGGAAGCAGGCTTCGGCTGGATCGAGCTGGACCGGGGACTGCACACGCTGGAGGAGCTGTTGCTGGAGGATGCGACCCAGGCCGGCGTGCTGCCGGTGAACTGGGCGAAGTTCTTCGAGCGTATTCCCGTGGGCGCCGAGCCGGCCTGGCTTGGCGATCTGGCCCGCCAGACGCGTGCCGCCCACGGCGCCAAAGCCAGCGGGCCGCCCGTGCTGGCGGAGAAGCTGAAGACGGTGACCCCGGCCGAACGCGTGGAAGTCGCGACCATGTACATGCGGCAGCAGGCGGCCCAGGTCTTGGCGATGGACGAAAACCATCTGCCGGACGCCCGGCGGCCGTTGAACGAATTGGGGTTCGACTCGCTGACCGGCGTGGAATTCGCCAACCGGGTGCAGCGGGCGATCGGTCACCATTTGAATCCCACGTTGTTGTTCGATTACCCGACGCTGGAGAGCCTGGCGGGTTACATCGTGCGCGAGTTGCTGCACTTGGAAGCGGACCCAGCGGGACCGGCGGCAGCCGGCGCGGCAGCCGGGGAGACCCCGGGCGCAGAAGCGGACCGCGAGCAGACGGCGGACGAGGTCGAAGGGATGTCGGACGAAGAGATCAATGCGATGGTCGAACAGCAACTGGGCCGCCTGCAGACCGGAGCAGAAGGTCAGGTGGATCTGGCCGGCGCGTCGTCGCCTGGCGGCGCGGCCGAAGGGGCGCCGCTGCAGCCGTAATCGTGCGGCCTTAGGAGGCAAACAAACGCGGGCCGTGCTGCCCGCCACGGCGCAGACGGGCAGGAATGCCCGTCCTACGAGATCGATCGCAGCAGGACAAGAAATCGCGGAACAGTAGTACAATGGCCAAGCTTGACGAACGGCTGGCGAAGATGACGCCCTTGCAGCGCGCCATGTTCGCTCTGAAGGAAACCCAGGACCGCCTGGAAGCACTCCAGCGCCGGCTCTCGGAACCCATCGCCATTGTCGGCATGGCATGCCGCTTTCCGGGCGCGGTCACGGACCCGCGTTCCTACTGGCGGCTGCTCTGCGAGGGCGTGGATGCGATTCGCCAGACGCCGCCGGACCGTTGGGACGCGGACGCCTGGTACGACCCGGACCCGGCGGCGCCCGGCAAGATGAATACCCGCTGGGGCGGGTACCTGGACCGGATCGACGAGTTCGACAACCACTTCTTCGGCATTTCGGACCGCGAGGCGGCGCGGCTGGATCCGCAACACCGGCTGATGCTCGAACTGGGCTGGGAGGCGCTGGAAGATGCCGGGCTGCCGCCCTCGCGGCTGCGGGGCACGAAGGTGGGCGTGTTCGTCGGGATCTCGCTCAGCGACTACGCGGTGCTACTGACGAGCGACGTGTCCCAGACCGACGCTTACGTCGCGGCGGGCACCTCGCTCTGTCTGGCCGCCAACCGTCTGTCTTTCTGCTTGGGGTTCCAAGGTCCCAGCCTGGTCCTGGACACGGCCTGTTCGTCATCCTTGGTCGCCGTCCACTTGGCTTGCCAAAGCATCCGCCAGGGCGAGTGCGAAGCGGCGTTGGCCGGCGGCACCAGCCTGCTGCTTTCGCCGATCGGAACCGTGAATTTGACCAAGGCCGGCTTTTGTGCCAGCGACGGACGCGTGCGGGCCTTCGATGCGGCCGCTTCGGGCTACGTGCGGGGCGACGGCGCCGGGCTGGTCGCGCTCAAGCCCCTGTCGGCCGCCCTACGGGACCAGGATCCCATCTACGCCGTGATCCGGGGTAGCGCCGTGAATCAGAACGGCACCAGCAACGGCATGACCGCTCCCAGCCGCCCGGCGCAAGAACAAGTGCTGCGCGAAGCCTACCAGCGGGCCGGCGTGTCGCCGGGGCGAGTTCAGTACGTCGAGACGCAGGGCACGGGCACCCGGCTGGGCGACGCCATCGAAGCGCTGGCCTTGGGCCGCGTGCTGGCGGAGGGCCGGCGCGCCGGCAGCCGCTGCGCGATCGGCTCGGTCAAAACCAACTTCGGCCACCTGGAAGCGGCCGCGGGCATCGCCAGCCTGATGAAAGCGGCGCTGGCCGTGCAGCAAGGGCAACTGCCGCCCAGCCTGCATTTCCGCACTCCGAATCCCGACATTCCCTTCGCTCAATTGCCCCTGGAAGTCCAGCAGCGACTGGCGCCCTGGCCTGCGGCAGACCACCCCCGGCTGGCGGGCGTCAGCGCGCTCGGGTTCGGCGGGAGCAATGCCCATGTAGTGCTGGAGCAAGCTCCGGCCGCGCCCCCGACGGAAGTGGACCGCAACACTCAACAACTGGCTCTGCTGCCCCTGTCGGCGCGTACCGAACGGGCTCGCCTCGCCTTGGCCGAACGCTATCTGCAGTTCCTGCGGGGCGATCCGCCGGCGTGGTCCGATGTGTGCTTCACGGCCGCCCGGCGCCGGGACCATCACGACTGTCGGCTGATCCTGCTGGCCGACTCCAACGCCCAGGCGGCGACGTTGCTGGAGCAATACGTCGCGGGAAGTTCGCACTCCGACCGGCCTGGCAACGTAGGTTGGCTCTCCGAGCCCGCCAAGGTCGGCTCGGAGAACCGACCTACGGATGTGTTCTGCGGCCGCAAGCCGTACGGGCGCGACCTGCGCGTGGCGCTGCTGTACGGAGACCGGACGGACGCCTGGAACCCGTACCTAACCCGCTTGAGCGAATTGGCGTCCGCGGTGCCGGACACCGTCCAGCAACTGGACGCCGCCTGGAGTCGCGCGGTAGGCGGCGAACTGGCCAGAATCTGGCAAGAGGCCGCAACGTGGGCAGACCCAGCGATGGCCGGGCCGGCGTTGGTCGCCGGGCAACTGCTGCTGACCGCCTGGTGGCGGAACGTCGGTCTGACGCCGGCCCTCGTTGCCGGGCGGGGCTGGGGCGAATTGGCGGCGGCTTGCACCGCAGGGATCTTGAGCGCTGACGACACCCTGCGTCTGGCGGCCGCTGTCCGCGCCAGCGCGCCGGATGAAATCCAAACCAAACCAGCCTCGTTGCCCTTCGTGTCGCTCCGCGACGGTCAGCGTCATGCCGGCCCGGACCTGGGCCCGGCACATTGGCAATCCTGCCGGCTGCCGACCGCGGCCCCCGCCGACGTGTGCCAATCGCTGCGCTCCTCGGACGTGGATGGGTACCTGGAACTTGGTCCGGCCAGCCTGACGGCGGCCTGCGGCGATTCGGACGCGGGCGCAGACGGCGACCGGTTCGTGCTGGCGTCGTTCCGTGGTCCGGCCGGGGAGCAGACGGCGCTCATGCGGACCGTGGCTCGGCTGTATGCGGCCGGCGCCGACCTGGCTTGGGAGCAGCTGGCTCCGGCCGACGGACGCTGCGTGCGTCTGCCGACTTATCCCTGGCAACGGCAGCGGCTGTGGGCTCTGCGCAGAAGCTGGGCCAACCTGGGGCCCGACGCGGCGATCGGACCCGGCGAACTCTCAGCGGTCCAGCCGTTGGCGGGCGAGCACGGCGCGCCGGCCGCCGGCGAGCCGCGGCGGCCACGCCCCGACTTGACCTCGCCCTACGTTGCGCCGCGGACGGAGACCGAACGGATCCTTGCCCAGGCCTGGTCCGAACTTCTGGGCATCGACGGGATCGGCATCCACGACAGTTTCCTGCAACTGGGCGGCCACTCGTTGCTGGCCGCGCAGGCGATGTCGCGGGTCGGCCAGCAGTTCCACGTCGCGCTGCCGCTCCGCGAACTCTTTGAAACGCCGACGATCGCCGCTTTGGCGACCGCCATCGAGACGGCCCAGCGGGACGCCGGTGCGTCTGCCTTCCACGCCATCGTCCCGATTTCTCGGGACGGCGAGTTGCCGCTGTCGCTGAATCAGGAGGCGTTGTGGTTCCTCGACCGCTTGGAGCCCGATCGTCCGACCTACATGCTGTATCTGGCTTTGAACGTCAGAGGGCCCCTCGACGTTCCCGCGCTGGAGCGTGCCTTGCGCGAGATTGGCCGGCGGCACGAAGTCTTGCGGACGACCTTCCCCGAGCGAGACGGCGCCCCCGTCCAGGAGATCGCGCCCGAGGTGCCCGATTCCGCGTCGGTGATTGACCTCTCCCACCTACCCGCCACGGAGCGGGAAGGCGAACTGCGCCGCCGAATCGCGGAGGAAATGGGGAAACCGATCGATTTGCAGCGCGGTCCGCTGGTCCGCATCGCCCTGTTTCGGCGGGGTGAGAACGACTACGCCGCGGTGGCCTGTACGCACCACATCATCCACGACGGCTGGTCGATGGGCGTGTTGCTGGGCGAGTTGGGAATCCTCTATCCGGCTTTTGCCGCAGGACGCACCGTCCAACTTCCGGAACTGCCGATTCAATACGTCGACTTTGCGGCCTGGCAGCGCCAGTGGCTGCACGGCGAGCGATTGGAGCAGCTGCGGAGCTATTGGCGCGAGCAATTGGCGGGCATCCCGCCGCTGGAACTGCCGACGGACTTCCCGCGTCCCGCGATCCGCACCACGCGCGGCTCGACGCGTCCGTGTGTGCTATCGCCGGAGACCAGCACGGCGGTGCGGGAATTCTGCGGCCGCGAGGGCGTGACGCCGTTCATGGTCCTGCTGGCCGCGTTTCAAGTCCTGCTGAATCGTTACAGCGGCCAGGACGACTTTGCCGTCGGGGTGCCGGTGGCCAACCGCAATCGGCCGGAGACGCAAGCCCTGATCGGCTATTTCGTGAATGTGGTCGTGTTGCGGGCCAACCTGACGGACGATCCCAGTTTCCGCCAAATCGTCGCTCGCGTCCGGCAGATCGGCCTGGACGCCTTCGAGCGTCAAGAGATGACGCTGGACCAGGTCGTCGACGCCGTCAAGCCGGCCCGCGACTTGAGCCGCAACCCGCTGTTCCAGGTGATGTTCGCGCTGCAGAATCTTCCCTTGCCCCAGCCGCCCGACGTCGGGCTGGAGATCACGCTCCTGGACGACAGCCCGGCCCCGCCGTCGGCGAACTTCGACTTGACGCTGGAATTGTTCGACCGCGCCGACGGATTCCAAGGCGGCTTGAACTTCAGCACCGACCTGTTCCGCCCGGAGACCATCGATCGCATGGTGCAGCAGTTCCAGGTGCTGGTCGCCGCCGCGGTCGGAGCGCCGGATCAGAAAATCTCCGCGCTGCCGCTGCTGACCGAGGATCAGCGGCGGTCGATCATCGTCCGCGGGAACGATACGGCCCGTGAGTACGACCGCAGCCGCCTGGTGCATCACCTGTTCGAGACGCACGCCGCGCAGCAACCGGACGCGGTCGCCGTGGTCCTGGACGAACAGCGTTGGAGCTACGGCCAACTCAATGAACGGGCAAATCAACTGGCCCACTATCTGCAACGGCAGGATGTCGGGCCGGAAGTGCGCGTGGGAATCTGCCTGGACCGTTCGCCGGAGTTGATCCGGGCGGTGCTCGCCGTGATGAAAGCCGGCGGCGCTTACGTGCCGCTTGATCCGGGGCATCTCCGCACTGCCGAAGAGCGCATCCAGTACGTCTTGCAGGATGCCCAAGTGTCGCTGGTACTCACGGACTCGGCCTTGAGCAGCCAGTTGAATCTCGGCGACGCAAGGCGGGTCCTGGTGGACGGACCGGCTGCGGACGAAATCGCCCGCCAAGGCCGGGAGAACGTCGACGGAGCCGCCACGGCGGACCATCTGGCCTATGTCCTGTACACCTCCGGTTCCACCGGCCGCCCCAAGGGGGTCATGGTGACGCAGGGCAATCTGCTGAACGCTTACTACGGCTGGGAATCCGCTTATCGGCTGGCCGATGACGTGCGGTCTCACCTGCAGATGGCCAGTTTCGGATTCGATGTCTTCGCGGGCGATCTCGTCAGGGCGCTAGGTTCCGGCGGCAAATTGGTGCTCTGCCGGAAGGAGATCCTGCTGGATGCGGCCCGACTGTCGGCCCTGATCCGCCGGGAACAGATCGACGGCGCAGAATTCGTGCCGCTGGTTCTGCGGAATCTGGTGGAGTACCTGCAGGAAAGCCGCCAAACGCTCGACGACATCCGGCTGGTGATTGCTGGATCGGATGCCTGGTATGCAGCCGACCATCGGTCTGCCCAGCAGGTCTTTGGTCCTCGAACGCGGTTGGTCAACTCCTATGGACTGACGGAAACCACGATCGACAGCACCTACTTCGAAGGAGACGTCGGCGAGTTGCCCGATCACGCCCAGGTTCCGATCGGCCGTCCGTTTCCCAACGTCCGCGTCTACGTGCTGGACTCGCTCCGGCAGCCTGCGCCGCCGCCCGTCGCGGGCGAGCTGTACATCGGCGGCGACGGGGTCGCGCGCGGCTACGTGAATCCGGAACAAGACGCAGAACGGTTTGTAGCGAATCGGTTCGCCGATCAGCCCGGCGGCCGGCTCTATCGGACCGGAGACCGCGGCCGCTGGCGAGCCGACGGCCAGTTGGAGTTCCTCGGCCGCGCGGACCAGCAGGTGAAGATCCGCGGGTACCGGGTCGAGCCTGGGGAGATCGAACAAGTCCTGCGCGAGCATCCGGCGGTGGCCCAGGCGGCGGTGGTCGCCCGCGAGCGGACCTCCGGGGATCTGCGGCTGGTGGCCTATGCGGTCGGCGCGGGAGACGCGGCGCTGGACGGCGGCGAGTTGCGGGAGTTCCTGGCGCAGCGGCTGCCCGAGTACATGGTCCCCTCGGCGTTTTTCAAACTGGACGACATGCCGACGACGGTCAGCGGCAAGATCGATCGCAAGCGGTTGCCGGCGCCGGACTGGAGCCTGGCTGGGACGGCGTGCGAATTCATCGCCCCGCAGACTGCCGCCGAACGGCAATTGGCGGCGATCTGGCGCGAGATTCTGGACGTCGAGCAGGTCGGGATCGGGGACGACTTTTTCGATTTGGGGGGAAACTCGCTGCTGGCGTTGCGTCTGGTTTCGCGCGTCCGGGCGGCGTTTTCCGTCGAGTTGCCGCTGGTCACCCTGTTTACGGCG
>CAYUFW010000044.1:1094-14397 GCA_964443915.1 uncultured Pirellulaceae bacterium | reverse complement strand
CGGCGCCGCGGCTGGGCGATCTGGCGGCCCGGATCTCGGCCCTGCAGCACAGCGGCCCGGTGGGCGAAGTGCTGCCGTTCTGGATCAACGAGATTTCCACGTCCGGTTTGCCTTCGTTTAACGGCAGCCGGTCGTTGGTGCCTTTGCGAAGCGGTGGTTCGGCGACGCCCCTGTTCTGTATGCACGGTCTGGGAGGACACGCCGTGGTCTTCCGGCCGCTGGCGGAGGCCTTGGCCGCCGGGCGGCCCGTGTACGGATTGCAGGCGCTGGGGCTGGATGCCGGCCAGACGCCGCACGAGTCCGTCGAAGTCATGGCGGCGCACTATGTCCGGGAACTGCAGGCCGTACAGCCGCACGGTCCTTACCTGCTGAGCGGCTGGTCGTTGGGCGGGTTGACCGCGTTGGAAGCGGCGCGGCAACTGGCCGCAGCCGGCGAAACGGTGGCCCTGGTGGCCCTGTTGGATTCCTATCTGTCGCTCAGCGACTTTGCAGGACGGCGGCTTGATGAACAAGCCGCGCTTCGCTGGCTCGCTCCGCACTTGGGTTTGCGGGTCGCGGAATTCAAGCGGCTGCCGCTGGACCGGCAGTGGGAACGGATCGCCGAGCAAGCCCACGAGGTCCACGGGATCGGCCTGCCGGAAATCCGGCGCTTGGCGGCCGTGTGCCGGGCCCAACTGTCCGCGGCCGCCCAGTACCGCCCCCAGCCGTACGCGGGCCCCGCCGTGCTGTTTCGAGCCGGCTCGCGGCGCCGATTCGCCGAACGGCGCTGGCGGTCGCTCTACCCGCAACTGCACGTCGAGCAGGTCCCCGGCAATCACTACAGCATGTTGCGGCCACCGCAGGTCGCCATGTTGGCCCAGCGATTGGAGGACTACCTGCGGCAACATCAGGACCAGGAAAGCTGAGGCCCAACGTTCATGCGAGTACTGCTGTTTCTCTTACGCGCTTCGTGGCGGATCGTGTTGCTGGCCGGTGGGGTGGGCGCCGTGAGCGGCGTGGCCAGCGTCGGACTGGTGGCGCTCATCCTCCGCACGCTTCGGGCCCCCGAAGCCTCGACGCCGGCGATGATCCTGCTGTTCGCCGCCCTGTGCGTCGTCATCCTGGTGACACGGATCGGTTCTCAAGTGCTCCTCGCGCGGCTCTCGCAAATGAGCATCTCGCGGATCCGAGTGGGACTGTGCCGCCGCATCCTGGACGCCCCGCTTCAACATCTGGAGGAAATCGGCTCCCATCGCCTGCTGGCGTCGTTGACCGGCGACGTCAATACGATCGCGCGGGCCATGAACGGAGCCCCCTCCCTGGGCGTCAATCTCGTGATCCTGGCGTGCGGCACGGTCTATCTGGGATGGCTGTCGCCAAGCCTGATGCTGGCTTGCGTCGGGTTTGCTCTGCTGGGCGTGTCCAGCTATCGCTACTCCGCCCGCCGCGCCAAGAAGTACGTCAGTCGGGCCCGTGAGGCCCAAGACGGCATGTTGAAGCAGATCCGCAGCCTGATCGACGGGCTCAAGGAACTGAAGATGCACCACCGCCGGCGGCGGGCCTTCGACGAGCAGGTCGAGCGGGCGGATAGCTTGGTGCGGGAGAGCCAATTCCTCGCGGATTGCCTGCTTCAAGGGGCGATCATCGGCGGCCGCTTGTCGTTCTTCATCGGGATCGGTCTGCTCTTGTTCGCCTGGCCGCGGTTCCAGCCTATCGACGCACCGACACTGACTGGGTATGCTTTGACCGTCATGTACCTGATGTCGCCGCTGGAACAGATGGTAGCCTGGCTGCCGGTTTGGAATTGGGCGAAGAATTCCATCGCCAAAATCGAGCGTCTGGGCTTGATGCTCGACGAAGCCGCCGGGGAAAACACCGAATTGGTTCCCGTCCCGCCTTGGGAAGTGTTGGAGTTCCAAGGCGTGACGCATGCCTACCGGCGCGAAGGCCAAGCGAATGGTTTCACGCTGGGTCCGCTGGACTTGACGATCCGAGCCGGCGAAATCGTGTTCGTGGTCGGCGGAAACGGCAGCGGCAAGACGACCTTGGCCAAGCTGCTGACGGGTCTCTACCGGCCGGACTCCGGCCAGGTCTCCTTGGACGGCCAGCCGCTCTCCGATGGCACGCGCGAGGGCTACCGGCAGCTGTTCTCCGTGGTGTTCGACAATGCCGCGGTGTTTGACACCCTGTGGGGCCTGGAGGCCGCCGATCTGGACCAACGAGCCGGAGAGTACCTCCGCCAGCTGGAACTCGACAAAGTCGTGACGGTGACCGGCGGGACGTTTTCCACAACGCAGTTGTCGCGCGGCCAGCGCAAGCGGTTGGCCCTGCTGACGGCCTACCTGGAAGATCGGCCGGTCTATCTGTTTGACGAATGGGCGGCGGACCAGGATCCCGTGTTCCGGCGGGTCTTCTATCTACGTTTGTTGCCGGAGCTGAAACGCCGCGGCAAGACTGTGATCGCGATCACCCATGACGACCGTTACTTTGCATGTGCGGACCGCGTGGTTAAACTCGAAGAAGGCCAAGTCGTCGAGGCTTTTCTGCACGAGTTGCACGCGGAGCAAGCCGCTCCAGTGGCATAAGGCAAGCGCCAGGTGAATCCCATGAAAACGATACTGAGCCTGCTCATCCTCGCCGCGGTGGCGGCAATCGTCTCTTTCTCGCTGTGGCCCGGCGGCTTGCGCGAACCCCCGGAATTCCGGACGCTGCCGGTCGTGCGCGGCGACTTGCTGATCGCGGTGAGCGCCACCGGCACCGTCGAGCCGCTCGAGACCGTCGACGTCGGCGCCCAGATCGTGGGCAGCATCAGAAGCTTCGGCCCCGACGCCGCCCGGCCGGGGAAGACCATCGATTACCGCTCGCAGGTGAAGGCGGGTGACGTCTTGGCCCAACTGGACGACCTGCCGCACCGCGCCGAACTGGACAAGGCGCAAGCCCTGTTGAAGCTGGCCGAGGCGGAAGTCAAACGCGCCATCGTACGCCGCGACCAAGCGGAGCGGGACGTGCGCCGCGCCGAGCAGTTGCGGGACACCATTTCGGTCGGCGAGGAGGAGGGGATCCGGGCGGAGTTCGAAATCGCCAAGGCCGACTTGGCGATGGCGGAAGCCAGGCGGGAGCAAGCCAGGGTGGCCGCGCGGCAGGCGGAAATCAATCTGGGTTATACCACCATCAAGGCCCCGGTCGACGGCGTCGTCATCGACCGCCGCGTGAATGTCGGCCAGACCGTGGTGGCCGGGTTGAATGCACCCAGCCTGTTCCTGCTGGCCAAGGACCTGCGGCAGATGATCGTCTGGGCGGCGGTGAACGAGGCCGACATCGGCGATATCCATATCGGGCAAAAAGTCACCTTCCAAGTGGACGCCTACCGGGAGCGGACGTTTACGGGCAAGGTCTCCCAGATCCGCCTGAACGCCAGTTTGATGCAGAACGTCGTCACCTACGGCGTGGTGATCGACGTGGAGAATACGGATGGCGTGCTGCTGCCCTACATGACCGCCAAACTACAATTCGAGGTCGCCCGCCGCTCCGGCGTCCTGCTGGTTCCCAACCAGGCCTTGCGCTGGCAACCGACGTGGGAGCAGGTTTCGCCGGCGGCCCGCGCCGGCCTGAAGCAGCCCACAGCGGAGACAGCGCGGAAACAGGAAGAAGATGACACCGGCCTGGAGGACGACTCGGAACCGCGCGTCGAGGCCGAAGGGCCGACGGTCTGGGTGATCGCGAAGGACGGCCTGGTGCGCCCCGTGACGCTTCAGACCGGGCTCACGGACGGCATCATGACCGAAGTCACCGGCGGGGATCTCGCCGAGAACGCCGCCGTGGTGGTCAATGCTCCGCGGAAGGCCAAGCCGGATTTCGTGTCCAGCTTTATCGACCAAATCACCAATCCCAAGAAAAAGAACTGACCGGCGCAGGACGCTCGCCCGTCCCGCCGACCAGCCCGTGGTGATCCTCCATGCCGTTGATCGAACTGCAACACATCGACAAGACCTACCACATCGGCGACGTGGACTTGCCCGTGCTGAAAGACGTCTCGCTGTCGATCGAGCCGGGCGAGTTCGTGGCCCTGATGGGGGCCTCCGGGTCCGGCAAGACGACGCTCATGAATCTGCTGGGCTGCCTCGACCGGCCCACGGCGGGCTCGTACCGCTTTGACGAACTCGAAGTGACGAGGCTCTCCCGCACGCAACTGGCGCAGCTCCGCAGCAGCCGCATCGGCTTTGTGTTTCAGAGCTTCAATCTCCTCCCGCGGGCCACGGCGCTGGACAACGTGCGCATGCCCGCGGCTTACGCGGCGGACAGCCGGCCACTCCGCCGCGTCTCGCAGCGCAGCCGGGAACTGCTGGCGATGGTCGGGCTCGAGTCGCGGTTGGATCACACCCCGTCCCGTTTGTCCGGCGGCGAACAGCAGCGGGTGGCCATCTCGCGCGCGCTGATCAACCAGCCGCGGATGCTCCTGGCCGACGAACCGACCGGGAACCTCGACTCCCGGACCGGCAAGGAGATCCTGGAGCTGTTCCGCCGCTTGAACGCCGAGCAGGGGATCACCATCCTGCTGGTGACACACGATGCCGAGGTCGCCCGCTGCGCGGACCGCGTGATTCGCTTGGTCGACGGCCGGATCGTGGAGGACGTCCGCACCGGCCAGGCGGTCCAGGCAGGCCCGGCCGCAGCCGCGGACAGCCGGACGGCGGCGCGGCCTTTGCGGCGCGCCCGCAACGATCTCCGCGTGGCTGGCGGCGCCGTGCGCATCGCCCTGCAGGCTTTGCGGCGGAACGTCATGCGGACGCTGCTCACCATGCTGGGGGTGATCATCGGCGTGGCCGCCGTGATCACGATGATGGAAATGAGCCAAGGCGCTTCCGAGGCCATCCAGGTGACCGTCACCAACATGGGGGCCAACACCTTGGTCGTCAGCCCCGGAAGTCCGCGCGGCACGGCAGGATTTGGCGACCGGGTCAACCGGCTCACGCCCGAAGATGCGGCCGCCATCGAACGCGAGTGCCCGGCGGTCCTCTGCACGGCGCCGGTCGTCACCGCCCGCGGACAAATCGTCTACGGCAACCGCAGTTGGAACCCGATCTACATGACCGGCAGCACGGCCGCCTTCCTGAAGATCCGCAACTGGGCTCAACTGGATTTGGGCCGGCCGTTTACGGACCGCGAAGTGCTCAGCGGCAGCAAAGTCTGCGTCCTCGGTCAGACGGTCGTGCGGGAGCTGTTCGGCGACCGCAATCCCCTGGGCAAGGAGATCCGGGTCAAGAACGTCCCCTTTACGGTGATCGGCGTCCTGAGCGAGAAGGGTGCCAACCTGTTGGGAACCGATCAGGACGACATCCTGCTGGCACCTTGGACGACGGTGCAATACCGGCTGAGCGGGACGGCCGGGGGGGCGGCCGCCGTGCGTCTGAGGGGCCTGGAGCGTTCCCTCCCAGGACCGACGCTGGCCGAACGACTGCCCGGCGTCAGACCGTGGACCCGTAGCGAGAGCATTCAACAGATCATGGTCAAGGCGACTTCTCCCGAAACGATTCCGGCGGCCAGCGACCAAATCACGCGATTGCTCCAGGATCGGCACCGCTTGGAGGGCGAGGAGGCCGATTTCCGAATCTACGACATGGCCGAGGTCTCCCACGCCCTGGAGCGGACGGTCCAGATGCTCTCCGGGCTGGGCGTCTCGATCGCCGCCATTTCGCTGATCGTCGGCGGCGTCGGGATCATGAACATCATGCTCGTCTCGGTGACCGAGCGGACGCGGGAAATCGGCCTGCGGATGGCCGTCGGCGCCGACGCCCGGGACATCCTGCGGCAGTTTCTGGTCGAGGCCGTGGTGCTCTGCCTGATGGGCGGCTTCATCGGGATCGCCGTGGGACGCGGTGGTTCGATCCTCGTGGGCGGCCTGATGGGCTGGCCCTCCCAGACATCCCCCGGCGCTGCGGCCGTGGCCGTTTTGGTCTCCGTGACCGTCGGCATCACCTTCGGTTACTACCCAGCCTGGAAAGCCTCGCGGCTGAATCCCATCGATGCGCTGCGGTACGAATGACGATCGCCTCAGCAGAACGACTCGGGAACAACCGCCCGTCAAACAGGAGTTGAGAAGTGGCGAGCATGATTGTCCAATCGATGTGGATTGGGAACCGTCTGTCGGTGATGGAGCAGCTTGCGATCCGCTCCTACTTGGATCACGGTCATCCGTTTCACCTGTATACGTATGGGGACGTGACGGAAATCCCAGCCGGAACGGTGGTCCGGCCGGGCACGGAGATCCTGGCCGAGAAAGAGATCTTCTGCTATCAGAGCGGCTACGGAAAGGGCAGTTACGCCGGCTTTGCCAACAGCTTTCGCTACAAGTTGCTCTTGGAACGTGGCGGCTGGTGGTCGGACCTGGACGCCGTCTGTTTGCAGCCGTTCGATTTCGTCGACGAGCACGTGTTGGGGTACGAACGGGAGCCACTCGGCGAGTGGCATGTCGCAAACGGCCTGATCAAAGCCCCCGCAGGAAGCCCGTTGATGGAGTACTGCTGGGAGCACGCCAGCGCGGCGGACCCAACCCGGCTGCGCTGGGGGCAAATGGGGCCGAGACTCGTAGCTAAAGCCGTCGCGGCCGTGGACACGCCGGTCCGGATTCTCGATCCGAACGCGTTCTACCCGATCAATCACTGGCAGGCATGGCGATTGGTCCGCGAACGGAAGGTCCCAATACACTCGTACAGCATTCACCTTTGGAACTCAAAATGGCGCAGGGAGGGGTTGTCTCCGGATGCCGTCTACGATCCGCGCTCGATCTACGAACAACTCAAGCGGAAACACGGCGTGCTCTCTCCGTCCGACGCCCCGCGCGGCGATCCGGGGTGGCGGAGGACCGCCCGCTGTTGGCGGCGCCAAATGCTGTACGCCGTCGCGGGCTGCGCCGTCACTTGCGGCGGCCTGGCACGGAAGAGAATCCCGAAACGCCGCGAATAGGCGGAAGTACACCCCACGGCAAGGTCGTTGCGGCTTTGAACCCACGTGCCTGGACAACTCCCGGAGTGTCCAAGGCCAGAGCGGGAACTTATCTGGTGCCACTTGTCCGAAGATTATGTTCTGTCTCGACGTATCCCTTCAGCGTTTTCAACTGTTGCCTTACGGGCCTTCGTACCATTCGCAGAATCTGCGCGTAAAGCTCCGAAGTGACAACCGTATAAGCGGCGGGAACGAGTTGCTGCCAATAAGCCGTATATTCGTGCTTGCCCGGATTGCGGCCGATCCGCAGTAATCCCAGATGGTAGCCGTGATGCGGACGCCATTTAGCGAAATCGGCCTGGGACGGAACGGGTCCGGGCGCACCGAAGGCTTTCTCAACCAACTCGTACAGAAACACTTCATTGCTCTGCTTCGGCACGGCAGTCGCGTGTTCGACCGCATCCTGGATCACTCTGGCCATGCTGGCATAGTAGAGCTGTCGCTCGATGAAGTGTAGCCCGGACAACTTTGTCGGCCTCTTTGGACGGATCAGGTTGCTATACGGCTTGCCGATCCTACTGCAATGTTCCTTGTGCAGGTCCAGCAGTGAAGGCGTTTCGCGCACGATCACGAAGTCGATATCGCCGACGTACAGATAGTCGAAGTCCTTGAACTCGTCTTCGGGAAGCAGCCAGCGTGCGTGCTTCTGACGATCGAAGATCTTGCTGATTCGGTAACCCTCTCGGACTTGGAACGTCTCCTGCCTTAGTACGGACAGCAGGCTGTGCAGCGTGTCCGTGAGCCGATCCGGCGTGAAGATCTTGACGTAGGCGTCCGGATAGGCCGCTTGGACGCTGTATACGAAGCTTGGAATGTACTCGATGTACTTCCCGTAGACGTAAGTCGTGATACAAAGGCTAGGCATGGCTCAGCTTCTCCAGGCGCGCATAGATCGGATACTCCTGTTCTGCAGCGTTGACCACGCTGCCCAACGAGGCGAAAATCAGGGGCGACCCGTCCAACCAGTTCATGAACCGTCAATCTGTCCGCAATGGTTGTTAAAGAAAGAAAGGTCTGAACCCCAGTATCCATCGTGACACTATGTTATACTTAACTGTAATGCATCGTCGACGGGCTCCGTCAAGCCCGGAACGTGCCGTCTCACACAACATTAGGTCAAAAAATGAGGATTCTCACGAAAACTCTCTTCAGCGCCCCTTTAGACGTCATGGCGAGGATTCAGAAAATCTTGATTGATGCATCCAGGCATTTGAAGATACATGGCCTGATGGGCGTTCTGCGCCTAGTGTGGATCTACCTCGTAGCACCCTATGTTCACGTGTGTACCTATGCATGTGCAAACCTCTACGGGTTTACTTCTTACCTATATGGCAGATTCGCCGGCAGAATCGAATGCATGTTGCGAAGCAATTATGAGGGCCCGCAAGATGACGCGAGCCTAGTCAAGTTGCAGGATCTGGGCCTGAACGCGGCCGATCTGGAGACAATCAAAGCCGAGTTGTGTTCGAGACCGCTGACGGTGATCGCCGAGATCGACCAAGACGGGTTTTTCCTGCCACGTTTCGGCCCAATACCAGGCATCCCGCTCGTTTCCCAGGCGGACTTTATGCCTCGAAAGAGGTTTAAACTCGACTTGGTGGCAATTCGCGGCGAAACGGTTGGAGTAAGAAAGGACTTTCGAGGCAAGCACCGCGCCTTCCTTAACGAATACAAGGCGCTGCGATTACTTGCCGGCGCCGGGCTGCGAGTACCCACGGTATTGACGGCAGATTTCAAGAGTCTCGTACTCGTGTCGTCGTTCATCAAAGGGCCCTTACTGCGGGAGAAGATCGCGATGCTCGGTGCGCCGATACGAGATCGCGACACTCGCGTGGTCGGAGAACTTCTAGGACGATCGCGGGCAGAGCGTCGGCTTAGACGCATCGAGCTTGCCAAAGGCGTGCTTTCCCAAGTGGTTGACGATGCATTCGTTGAAAAGCTCTTCTGTTTTGTATTGGAAGCCCACGCGCGCGGCGTCGCAGTCGTCGACATCAAGTATGGCAATATCATGGTCGGGACGGATGGAGACCCCTGGTGGATTGATTTTGACCTCTGCAAACGATTCCGTGGAACAGGATCGGCGGTCTTCCGCGTTTTCAGAGACGCTGACCGAGCGACATTCAATCTTCATTTCAGTACGGAAAAACCGACTCGCCGGGGCATTCAAACTCGCATCACTGCGCTGAAGAAAGAAAGGGTCTATGCAGGCGCATATATCGGCGATGGACTGCGGCTGGGGAACCTTTGGGACAGTTCGGCGGGATTCGCCAAGTGGCATTACATTTTGAAGCGGAACTTGCCGCCGTTCCAGGGGAAACGAATTCTGGACCTGGGCGCGAATAACGCAGTCATCTCACTTACGATGCTTCGCCATGGCGCGGCAGAGGTCGTCGCGATTGAGTCCAACTCGCGCTTCATCGAGCAGGGCGAATTGCTCAGAGAGGCGTTCCAATGGCACGATAATAGGAGCTACAATCTCCGGTATGTCCAGGCATGCATGAGCAGTGTCGTGGAGATGGAGTTGGGAAGATTTGACATGGCTATGGCTCTGTGTTCTATTTACTATCTCCAGGAGGACGATATCGATCGACTTCTTTTACACCTCTCACGGCTTACCGAGACGCTCGTACTTCAGTGTAATACGGAGCTGGATATCGGTCGGAAATGCGACGACACGTATGCAAAGGCGAGCCTGGAATACAATTTGAGTGCTTTGAAAAGAAACGGTTTTGGGCACGTTCGTGTCATTTCACCGCGCGGATACACACGGCCGCTCGTTATCGGCAGCTCCGAATCTCTCTGAGATTGAAGAAACGTCCGCGACCCGGCACATCAGCGTCGGACGGGGCGGCCGGTGGTCAACGCCTCCTCCACGATCTCCGCGGCGCGGCTCGCGCCACCGGCCGCGAGGATCGCCTCCCCGACAGCCCGGGCCCGCTGCCGGAATGAGTCTTCTGTGAGCACCCGATCGATCAGCTGCCGCACCTGCGCGGCCGTGGCGTGGCTCGACGTTCGCAGCCCTACGCCCGAGCGCTCGATCCGGGAGCCGATGCCCGGCGTGTCTCCCCGCTTGGGAATCGCCACCATGGGCACGCCGCGGCAAATCGCTTCCAGCACCGTGTTCAAGCCCGCGTGTGTGATCAGCAGGCGTGCTTTTTCCAGCAGCGCCAACTGGGGCGCGAAGTCGACCAGGAGCACATTCTCCGGCGCCGGCCCTACCCGCTCCCGCAACGAGGCTTTTTGGTCGTTCCACTTCCCCAGGCTGAAAACGAGCTGCGCGTCCAGGCCGGCGCAGGCCGCCAGGATCGTCCGCAGAACCGACAGTTCGGCGGCGTTGACCATGCTGCCCAACGAGGCGAAAATCAGGGGCCGCCCGTCCAACCAGTCCCAGGGAAACTCCGAATCGTGAGGGATCTCGCGGTTGCTGGCCAGCGAGCCGATGTAATGGAAAACGTCCGGAAGCTCGCGGCGGGGAAAATCGAATTCGGGACACAACTGCGAGACTTGGGCCAGCGGCGACATCGAATCGTTGGGGTTCTGGAAAGCGGGAAGACGCCACGCCCGGCGGCGATGGTTGATGGCCGCCAGGGTCGGCCGCATAAACCAATGCCAAGCGGCGTACGCGCAACGATTTCGCCGCAGTCCCCGGCGGTCTTCCGCGTACGGAAGATGCGTATGCGGCGGCGGAACGGCATCCTCTTCGTGCCACATCGTTCCCGAACACACCGTGACGAAGGGCAACCCCAGACGCTCCGCGACGCTCCCCGCGGCGACAATCGTGTGGTCGATGACAACGCCGTCCGGCTGCAACTCGTCCAACGCCAGCGGAAGCAACTGGAGGGCGACCTCGGCCCGCCAGCGGAACCAATTCCTCAAAGCGATCATCCAGCCCGAGCCGGCCAGCGAAAAGGCGAGCCACATCGGCACCGACAATCGCTTGCGGATGCCGTCCGTGTTCAATTCGAACAGAGGCAGACCCAACTGCCGTGCGATCGCGACCGCCCGCGAACCCGATACCATCGTCACGCGATGTCCGCGGCGCATGAGTTCCACGCCCAGCGGACCGTCGGACAACAGATGTCCCGCGTCGTCGGGGCAGATCAATGCGTAATGAGCCATGCGCAAGAGGTCCTGCAGATCCGTCGCGCCAAGGGACGGAGCAGCGGCGAACTGCACGGGGCGCGACGGCTCTCGTGGCGTGCCTGACGCTGCCGCGTGTTCCGAGAACAACGCTATTTCCAGTCTAGTTCCTGCCGTCTCCGTCGCAAGCAGCGGCTGCGAAAACCGAGTATCTTGACGCCTCCGCGAGGCGTGCTTACCGGTCCGTGGGCGAAGGCACGGCTTCGGCGGGCGCGGGCAACGTCTCGGCAGCCGGCATATCCGGCATCTCCGGCAAAGACGGCTCCATCGGCAGCGCCTCGCCGGAGAGCGTTCGGACTTCCCAACCGCCGCCCAACGCCCGGTACACTTGGATCAGGCCCTGCGCTACTTCGCCGTGCGCCTGGGCCTGCAGATCCTGCTGTTGGACTTTGGTCTGCGTGATGATCGAAATCTGATTCGCGTCGGCGCCGCGCAGTTCCCGGCCGGCCTCGATTCCCGCTACCGCCCGTTGCATGTGGGCGACGCTCCGGTCGAGGGCTGCGGCGCGCTCTTGGGCCCTCAGGAACCGCACCAGGCCGCTTTCCACTTCGGCATTCGCCTGCAGGACCAAGTTCTGGTAATTCGCCAGCAACTCGCGGAAGTGCGCATCCTGCGCGCGGACGTTGTTCAGGATCCGCCCGTAATTCAGGATGTTCCAGTGAAACGCGGGACCGACGTTCGAATTGAATGCCCGGGAGGCATTGAACAGCTGATCGAATTCCGGAGACGAATAACCCAGCGTGCCGGAGATCGTGATGCTGGGAAAGAACTCCGCCGTGGCAATCCCGATCTGCTCCGCCTGCGCAGCCACTTGACGCTCCGCGCGGCGGACGTCCGGCCGTCGGCGGAGCAGGTCGGCCGGGATTCCCACGACGACCTCGCTGGGAGCGTTCGGAATCGCACCGAGGCCGATTTCCTGGAGCACGTCTCGCGGCGGGATGCCCAGCAACACACACAGCCGGTTGCAGGCCAGGCGGAGTTCGATTTGCAGTTGCGGGACGGCGGACTCGGTCTGGGCCAGAATGCTCTCAATCTGCTCGACGTGATATTGCCGCGGCTGTTGGAGGCGGCGTTCCGGCCGCGGATCTCCGATCTCGTGCAGTTGCCGGATGATCCCGGCGATCTTCCGCTGCTCGGCGAGGTTCTGCTGCACAAACTCAATGCGTGTTTGGAGGGTGCGGATCTGCACATAGGTGGCGGCGATGTCGCCCAAGAGCGTGACCAGCACTTCGTCGTACCCGGCGGCCGATGCCTCCAAGGTATGCTCCGCCGACGCAACCGCACGGCGGTATCGCCCCCAAAAATCGAGTTCCCAACCCAGACTGAAACCATCGCTCCACTGGTCCACATAGTTACCTTCACTCGTCAGCGTGAAGTTATATACTCCCTCCGGGAGTGGATTGCCTGGTCCGACAAAGGCAGTGATCGGGCTCGGCGGACCGACCGGTGTGTTCGCGCGGCGGAAGCTTCCCGACGCATACTGCGATTGCGGAAACAAGTTGCCGCGGGCGATCCCGAGTTGGGCTCGGGCACGCAGCACACGGTAGCCGGCTTCGCGGAGGGACAGGTTTTGGACCTGCGCGTTGGCGATCAGCCCCTCCAGCACGGGGTCCTGAAACACGCTCCACCAGCAACTCAAATCCGCTAGGTCCTCCCGCAATCGTCCGTCCGCGTCATCGATCCACCTTTCGGCCGTCTCGCCCTCGGGAACGCAGTAATTCGGCCCGACCTTGAAACCGTTGTCGATGTACTCGTGCAGACCAGTGCATCCGCTCAGCGACAGCACGAACGCCGCCAGCGTCATCGCGGTCGAGCGAGCCCTGGTCGAACGCACCATGTCGTTTACCCCACGGTTTGAGGGAAGCCGAATTTCGATGGAACATCTGCAACGGATTTTTCCCTAGAATCGGCACCGCTGGAAAAGCAACTACAATCGGTTTCCCCCTCGCGTCCAAACACGCATTATCGCGCATCTCTTCCCAGTTACCCCATCTTTACACCGTGATTGGTGGCCATGAACCAAGAAGCCCGGCTCTTTCCGACAATGTCGGCCTCTGCAGCTAATGCCGCGTCCGATCCAAGTATTGGGGACGCGATGGGTGAGCGGCACGGCGCTAGCCGCCGGTGGCGTCCCGAACCGGCGGCTAGCGCCGTGCCGCTCACGACCCACGGATTTAGCTTG
>CAYUFW010000044.1:0-1084 GCA_964443915.1 uncultured Pirellulaceae bacterium | reverse complement strand
CCCCATCTTTACACCGTAGTTGGTGGCGATGAACGAAGAATCCCGGCTCTGCCGAGCCCCCCGGCCTCTGCACCTGCGCCCAAAACCGCCGCGTCATCGCGGGGTTTGTGGGCGCAAAAGAAAAGCCCGGTAACCGCTTGGCCAAAAACCAAGCAGCCTCCGGGCTGTGCGGCGTTCGCTACGATCCCGCGCGCCGCAACTCCAACATGCTACCGCCACGGCAGGGCCGGCCCAGCGAACGCTGTTCCGGGGTGCGACGATCAGATGATCGGGTCCAGGTCCTCGAAGGCTTCCCAATTTTGGAAAACGGCGGCCAAAATGGGGTTCTGCGCCAGCACCTCTCGGGACAATCCGTACGGATTCTCCAAGGTGTCCTGTCCTGCCTTCCCGCCGTCGACGAGCCGCTTGTTCGGGATTTGCTCGATAGGCACCGCCAGGGTCAGCCAGTCATCCCCGTCGGCCATCTTGACGGTCACCTCTTGCGCCGCAGCCACGTCCCCTACGATCTTCGCATTGTCGTTCCCCCTGCCCGTGTCCAGACGGAAGACCTTCGCCGACGCGTTGTCGATGAGCACCCAATCGTCCCAGTCTATCTCGACATCAGGGTACTTATCCGACACACAGTACTTGCCGGTCGTAATGCTGACGGTGCCATTATCGACATGCACCCGGCCTGTCGCGCCAGTCAAATCAATCGGGTCACCGTTTCGATCGACGAGAAGGTCCGCCAGTCTGGCGAGTATTTCCTCGCCGTCTCCGATCCCGATTTCGTCGGGAGCGTTGCCCGTCTTGATGGTCAAGTTGCCGTTGATCACGCTGCCGGTCACGCCGATCTGCGACCGGCCCCACGGCGGCCTTGTTCCCGCACTGCCGCCGTCCAAGGTCACGTTCTTCGCGGTTACGCCCGCCAGTCCAATCCGCTCACTAGGACCTTCCTCGCCGGTGTTGCCGTTGCCGGCACTGACCGTGATATGCCCGGGCGTCTGGACGCGCACCAAGCCCACCCCATCATTGTCATTCCCGGTCGAGATGCTGATGTTGCCGGTAGTCGTCGAGTCCAGCAATCCGACTCGATCATTTCCGG
>CAYUFW010000043.1:13539-36179 GCA_964443915.1 uncultured Pirellulaceae bacterium | reverse complement strand
CGAGTGGCGACTGGTGTGCTTGACGCACAATCTCCTCAAGATCTGGCGCCACCAGCGCGCGCCCACGGGAAGCTGACCTCCAACCGAACAATCGACGACCAGGGGACCACTCTCCTGATTCTCGGACAGGCTCCTAGGAGACTGTCCAAGATTGCTCTCCGCGCGAAGGGGGAAACTGGTGATACTGTGGAGCCGAGGGGGCGGTTTGGATGCTAGCAGGTGCAGGAGGCGATCATGGACGATCGGGCAAAGCGGTTTCGGGCATGGAATGCGTTGGACGGACGGCAGGAAATCGTGTCGCCGGAGACCGTGTTGCCGGAAAAGGACTTGGTGTTCTTTCTGTTGGACACGATTCCGCACCTCGATTTGTCGGCGTTTTATGAGTCCTACTCGAGGGACGGTCGCGGGCAGCCGCCGTTCAGCGTCGAGATGATGGTGACGCTGTTGGTCTACTCGTATTCGGTGGGGATCTTCTCCAGCCGCAAGATCGCGGCGGCTTGCGAGCGGAACTTGGCGTTCTTGGCGATCGTCGGTCAGGAACGGCCGGATTTTCGCACGATCAGCGAGTTTCGCAAGCACCATCGGGCGGCGATGCAACCGCTGTTCATCGAGGTCTTGCGGTTGGCGGGTGAGGTGGGGATGGTCAAGCTCGGCAACTTCTCGACGGATGGCACGAAAATCGAGGCCAATGCCTCGCGGCACAAAGCGATGAGCTACGGCTACATGACCAAGGAGTTGGCACGGCTGGAGCAGGAGATCGCGCAGTTGCTGGATCAGGCCGACCGCGTGGATGCGGAGCAAGACGCGGCCTTGGGCAGCCGCCGTGGAGACGAACTGCCGGACGAACTCAAGCGACGCGAGGACCGCCTGGTGAAAATCCGCGAGGCGAAGGAACGGCTCGAAGCGGAGGCTCGCCAGCGGGCCGTCGAAGAGCAGCGGCAACGCGACGCGGCGGAAGCGGAGCGGCAAGCGGCCGGGAAGAAACGTCGCGGGAAAGAACCCGCGCCGGTCGATCCGACACCCGAGGACAAGGCGCAAACGAACTTCACGGATCCCGAAGCCAAGATCATGAAGCGGAGCAACAAGGGCTTCGATTACTGCTACAACGCGCAGGCCGTGGTGGACGGCGCGCATCAAATCATCGTGGCCGCGGAAGTCACCGCCGCCGCCAACGACAAGCAACAAGCGGTGCCGCTGGCCCAGGCGGCCGTGGACAACTTGGCCGCCGCGGCCATCGAACGGCCGCGGGACGATCAGGGCCGACCGCTGCCGATTCCCAACACGGCCGACAACGGGTATTACAGCGAAGAGAACGTACGCGGCGTTGCCGCGGTGGGACTCGATCCGCACTTCGCCGTGGGCCGGCAGAGGCACCATCCGCCGACGACCGCGGGGACGGCCGCCATCGAGGCGTCCGCGACGGCCACCACCTCCGCCCCTGTCGCGGACGAGAATCCGAAAGCCGCGATGGCACGCAAGCTCCGCACTCTGAGTGGGAAAACCCTTTATGCAGCCCGGAAGCACATCGTGGAACCAGTCTTCGGCCAGATCAAGTACGTCCGAGGCTTTCGCAAGTTTCTGCTCCGGGGGCTGGACCTCGTGTCCGCGGAATGGAAATTGATCTGCCTGACGCACAACCTCTTGAAGATCTGGAGACATGTTTCAAGCGTCCCTTGATCTTCTGCGCTCCCCGTGCGAGCCGAGGTCACCAGGCGACCTCGGCGAGCACTTCCGGGACATCCAAAGAACGAAAACAACCAGGGCTTCGGCTAATTCTTGGACACCCTCCTAGATAAGGGCTTACGGCGAATTGCCGCGAGTCTTTTTTCGTGTAATGGCTTCATCTTCTGCATTCTTTCTGCAGTCGCTTCGGTGGAATTGGCGTCGCGTTCAGCAGGAGCGATTTTTTTCCGGGGCGCTTCTGCACCCTGTTCGTAGCTCGACTGCCAGCGGCATCGGCGGGGTAGCACTGCGCATCGCCGTCGCGTCAAGGTCGCTCAGAGGGAACCGCTGCAAGTAGTTCGCGGCGCGGTCGCTTGCGAACCTGCGCGGTTCGCCGAATAGCAGGCGGCCGAGGATGCAGCGAAGCAGAACATCCTCGGAACGTCGTGCCGCGTCGCCGTCGTCCTTCTGGAAAACGAACCGGTCGCTTGCTCCGTCGAACTCGTGCCCCGTGGGGCATGGGGACTGCCGTCTGGATGGTGAACTCAGCATCAGTCAGTTTGGATGACTGCCCGCAGTTTTTTTTCAGGAGTAGATCATGGTCAAAGACGTACTACCAACCCATTTTCGATCCGTCCGAGACAGGTTTCCGAAAGTCATGGCGGCACTGGATGAGGTGGGGACGGCGGCTCGCCAACAAGGGCCTCTGGATTCCAAGACCGCACACCTGGTCCAACTGGCGGAGTCTGCCGCCATCCAATCGGAAGGTGCGGTTCACAGCCACGTTCAGCGGGCGACCGCCGCCGGGGCAACACCCGAGGAGATCTACCACGCCGTTGTGCTGCTGGTCAGCACCATGGGATTTCCCCGAGTCGCCGCAGCGCTCAGTTGGGTGGATGACGTGCTGAAGACGGAGGATCGTGGCAGTCCACCTCGACGGACTTCCGCAGGCCACGGTTCCAAGCCTCAGAAGAAAGGAACGTGAGCAGCAGCTTCAACGTCGTGAAGATTTGGGGTTATCAGGGCGATCAGGTTCAGGTTGCGCCGGTGAATCATGAACACGCAGCCGACGTCCGCCATCCGTGCTACAGTGCGGATGCTGACCATCTCGGCCTCACCGGGAGCAACGATGGCAAAACGGCTGGACGTGATCGCTCTTGTTGCCGATTGTGGTGCGACGCCAGTTCAAGGACAATCTGGGAGCATACCGCCTGAGCGCGGCAGATCAAGCAAGCAGATCGGGTCCAACCCCGCTTGGCAGTCGAAATTCAGGAGGCGATGATACTGGGAACCCCGGGCGTCGTTTGTGACGTCGCCAGCAAGCCAAAGCGGCGACAAGGCGCCGTGCTCCAGACTGCGCCCAGGAGGACTGCAATTCGGGCAATCGTAATCCAAAGACACGCACACCGCACACGCGTCCGAAGACGCGAGATCCCAATCCACTGTCCCAGGAGGCACCGCGATGATTTGGCACTGCTTGCTCTTGACTCTGACGTTGACCGCCGCCGAGGCGGGTGGAAACCTCTCATCCGAAGACAAGGCCGACCTGAAGTCGCTGTTCCCGGAAGGGACGGCGACCGCGGAGAAACTCGACCGCTGGGTGCTGGTGACGGGCGACTTTGACAAGTACGAAGGCAGGCAGTTTCAGCCCACGGATCCGGCTGCCTGGCGGATCGCGGCGACCGACCGCGGCAACGTGTTCGAGCAGTTCGCCCAGAGCAAGTACCAGCCGCCGCACCGCAGTCCGTTCAATATCGCCTGGCTGAAAGACGTTGTCGTCGAGGACTTCGTGTTCACGGCCCACGTCAGGAGCACGACCCGCGACTATGGCCACCGCGATATGTGCCTGTTCTTCGGCTACCAGGACCCGGCGCATTTCTACTACGTCCACCTGGGCAAGAAGGCTGATCCGAACTCCAACCAGATCATGATCGTTAACGGCGCCCCGCGAGTCAAAATCACAAAGAAAGAATCGCCGGGCACGGACTGGGATGATCGCTGGCACGCGGTGAAGATCGTGCGGCGCACGGCGGACGGTTCGATCGAAGTCTATTTCGACGACCTGAAGACGCCCGTGCTGACGGCCGAAGACAAGACGTTCCTGTGGGGCCAGGTCGGCATCGGCTCGTTTGACGACACGGGCATGTGGGACGACGTGAAGCTGCAGGGCGTCAGCCGCACGGCGCGTTGAAGCACCACTGGACAGAGGAAACGGCGGCCAAGGAATCATGGGCTAAGGAATGACAGGGTGAGACATTCCCTTGCCCTGTATTCCTTTGCCCGTGACGCCTGAGAAGCTTGGCCCCTTTCAAATGAGCCAGACTTCTCCAATTTCAGCCGCAGCCCCGGTCAAGAGGTACGATTTGATGACGACCAACGATGCATCTCCACGTAGCGACAGACCGCGTAGCCAGATCGTCATTCCCGCGCGATTAGCGTCGACGCGGTTGCCGCGAAAGCTGCTGCTCCGTGAGACAGGCAAGACGGTGTTGCAGCACACGTACGAGTCGGCCCGCCGCGCCTGCAAACCGGCGGGGATCTGCGTCGCCGCGGACCACGAAGAAATCGCCGCCGAAGTCCGGCGTTTCGGCGGGCGGGTTTTCCTGACCGATCCGGCCGCGGCCAGCGGCACCGACCGCGTCGCCGAAGTCGCTCGACAGATGCCCGAGGTAGATATCGTGGTGAATGTCCAAGGCGATGAGCCGGAAATCGCGGGCGAAGCCATCGACTTGGCGATCCAGCTGCTCGAAGACCGGCCCGATGCCGTCATGTCCACGTTGGCGACTCCCATCCGCTGCCGGGAACAATTGAACGAACCATCGTGCGTCAAGGTCGTTTTCGACGGCGAGCACAGAGCGCTGTACTTCAGCCGCAGCCCGATCCCTCACGCCCGCCAGTGGGACGATTCGCTGGTGACGGACGATCCGCCTCATTTCTACCAGCACATTGGGCTGTACGCCTACCGCCGCGAGTTCCTGCTTCGTGTGACTCAACTGCCCAGGTCGGACTTGGAAAAGCTGGAAAGTCTGGAGCAATTAAGGGTTTTGTCTGCCGGTTACGCGATCCTGGTAGGCGTCGTGAGTGAACCGACGATCGGAATCGACACCGAGAAGGACTACCGGGCATTTGTCAGACGGGCGTTGAATTGCTAGAATCCTGCATCAGAGCCGTTGTCACCGCGGTTCCACCTCTCCTGCCAGTTGGTCTTCAATCACCGTAACGTACGGTGGACAAGACACTTATGCCTGCGGCGGCGAAGTCCTTTACGGGGCATCTGCAGCGCCAGCAGGAGTTCCTTGCCAGGAGGGTCACCAAACGCATGACGAAGCATATTTTCGTAACCGGCGGAGTGGTCAGCTCGCTGGGCAAAGGCCTCACCAGCGCGTCGGTCGGGATGCTGCTGGAACGGCGCGGCTTGCGCGTCAAGCTGCAGAAGCTCGATCCTTACATCAACGTCGATCCCGGCACCATGAGCCCCTACCAGCACGGCGAGGTCTACGTGTTGGACGACGGCAGTGAAACCGACCTCGACCTGGGGCACTACGAACGGTTCACGCACAGCCCGCTCTCGCGGGCCTCCAATTATACCACGGGCCAGATCTATCTTTCGGTCATTGAAAAGGAACGCCGCGGCGAGTTCCTGGGCAAGACGGTCCAGGTCATCCCGCACATCACCAACGAGATCAAAGGCGTGATCCAGAAGTTGGCCGACGACGAGACGGACGTGGTCATCACCGAAATCGGCGGCACGGTCGGGGACATCGAGAGTCAGCCCTTTCTGGAAGCCATTCGTCAGTTTGCCTTGGACGTGGGCAAGGAGAACTGCCTGTACATCCACTTGACGTTGATTCCCTACCTGAAAGCCGCCGGCGAGTTGAAGACCAAACCCACGCAGCACTCGGTCGGCCAACTGCGGCAAATCGGTATTCAGCCCGATCTGTTGATCTGCCGCACCGAGCGGGCCGTTTCGTTGGACGACCGCAAGAAGATCGCCCTGTTCTGCAACGTCCCGGTGGAGGCCGTCGTGGAGGAACGGGACAAGGAATTCTCGGTGTACGAAGTTCCCTTGAGCCTGGTCGAGCATGGGCTGGACGAGTTCATCGTCAAGCGGCTGCAACTGCGGACCAGCACGCTGGATCTGGACGACTGGCGAAACATGCTGCACCGCATGCGCAACCCGAAGCACGAGGCCAGCATCGCGGTGGTCGGCAAGTACGCCGAGCATTTCGATGCCTACAAGTCGATCTACGAGTCGCTGGACCATGCCGGGATTCATCACGACACTCAGATACGGATCGGCAAGATCCGCAGCGAGGAGATCGAACGCGAAGGTGCCGAGCGTTTGCTGAGCGGCTTTGACGGCGTGCTGGTGCCCGGCGGGTTCGGGGAACGCGGCATCGAAGGCAAGATCGAAGCGATCCGGTATGTCCGCCAGCGCGGCATTCCGTTTCTGGGCATCTGCCTGGGGATGCAGTGTGCGGTCATCGAGTTTGCCCGCAACGTCGCGGGTCTGGCCGGCGCGCATTCGACGGAGTTCGACAAGAACACGAAGCACCCGGTGATTTGCCTGTTAGACGCACAACGCAACGTCACCGAGAAAGGCGGCACGATGCGGCTGGGTGCGCAGCTCGCCGAACTGGCTCCGGACAGCCGCGCCGCGCAATGCTACGGGCGGACAACGATCTCGGAACGGCACCGGCACCGCTACGAATTCAACGCCACGTACCGGCAGCAGTTCGTGGCTGATGGGATGCGGATTGCCGCGACGAGCGACAACGACAAGCTGGTGGAAATCGTCGAATTGCCGTCACATCCTTGGTTTGTGGCGGTCCAGTTTCATCCGGAGTTCAAGTCCAAGCCGACGGCCGCGCATCCGCTGTTCGCCGGTTTCGTCGGCGCAGCCATCCAGCGGCACCGCGGCCGGGTCGAGCGTCTGGAGGAGGTAATCGTATGAGCGACCAACAGGACGAACCGAAAATCGTGGTTGACGAGGATTGGAAGAGCCGTGTCCGGGCCGAGAGGGAGGCCGCCAAGAAAGCGTCCGCCGCGGCAACCGAGGACGCGCAGGATACCGGTGACGCTGCGGGCGAACCGTCCGGTGGAACGGCGGGCGAAACCGCCGCCGGTCGAATTCCCCCCGCGTCCTTCGACGAGTTGATCAGCACCTTCGCGGTCCCGGCGCTCACCGCCATGGGCAAGCTGCCCGATCCCGTCCAAGGGCATCCCGTCGTGCGGCCGGATTTGGCCCAGCATTACATCGACATGCTCGGCGTGCTGGAGGAGAAAACCAGAGGCAACCTGACGAAGGACGAAACGGAAATGCTGGATGGTGTGCTGCACCAGCTGCGGATGGCGTTTGTCACGACCCGCAAAGAGCCAGAGCCGCAGAAGAAGGACGAACCCAAGTGAAGCTCGCTTAACCGCAACCCAACGGGGCACGCGTGGTTGAGGAGAGCCGCCAGACGAAGGCGAGATCAGGCACAGTGGACCTAAACAGACGGGGCGTGAGGCTCGACAGCCGGCCTTGTGCGACATTCCCCCTGGTTGCTGCTTCCCTTCAAAGGATCCAGGCATGCGAAGCACAAGACGGTGCTAAGTCGGGCACCCACGCCCCGTTTGAATTCCCTTTCGAAGCCCCGCTTTTCGGAGCAGCCGGGCTTTTTCCGCTTCTCCGTCAACTCGACAAGTTGTCGAACAAACGCCGGAACGTCGGCATCTGTTCCTCGACGTACGCAAACCAGCGGTCAGGACGCCACAGTTCGATGCAGATGGCCGCCCCCACCACCAGCACTTCTCCTCCCGGTTCGACCCCCAGAAACTCGCGAAAACCTTCCGGCACCACCAGTCGGCTGCGGCCGGCCAATTTGACGTCCGTCTGCCGCGTGGACAGCAGACGGCCCAGCATCTGCACGTCTTCAACTCGTCCGTCCAACCTCCCCGCCTGCATTTTCTCCTGAACCAGATGCACGCCGCTGTCGAACCTGCTGCGCCACTGAGCCGCGTTCCACAAGCTGAGGGCCCCCGCTCGTTCCTTGGCCAAGATGCAGTCCTCGCCCTCGACCGTCAGTGCCCCCGCCAGTTCATTGGGGATCGAAAGCCGGTAGCGCTCGTCCAGCGCCCGCCGGAATTCTCCCAGGATGAATGTTGCTGGCATGGCCTTCTGACGTTCTGCCCACGTGGTTTCGCCCCGGCTCCATGCGGTCTGCGTGTTTCGCCGCTCGCTGGGTCAATTTCCCTCATAATCATGCCGCTACTTGGCTTATTTGGGTCAGTTTCCCACGAACAGCAATAGTGTACTGCGTCTCCTCAGGGATACAATAGGCGGGCTGGGAAAGTTTTGGAAAAATCCGACGCCGGAAATGCCTAGAAAAGCCGTTGGGAAGCTAAAATCTTGCCTATCTTGTGTAGAAAATTCCTGCGACTTATCGTATTAGAGGCTCCCGAGTTTCGCACGAACGGCAAATCTCACCAAGCAAGGGAGTCTGTCGCCGGCGCTTCCACCATCCCACGAATCAACGGCAACCGAGACGAGGCAGATTGATCGTGCCCACACCAGACACGACGCACGAACCGATTGTGATTAGCGGGATGGGGATCATCGCCTCCGTGGGGCGAGACCGCGAATCAGTGTGGCGTGCGGTTCGCGACGGCAGGAGCGGCGTGCGGCGACTGGACGCGTTTCGAGGAATTCCGGCGGGTCTGGTGCTCGGCGCCGAGGTGGACTTCTCAGGCTTGCCGCCGGGCCGGATGAAAGTCTTCCCGTTAAGTCAGCTCGCCGCCGCCGAGGCACTTGATGACGCCCAGGTCGACGCCGGGTCGGTCGCTGCCGACCGCTTCGGCTGCTTCATTAACGCACACATGGGCGACACGCGATATGTCGACGAGCATCTGGGCAGACTTCCCGCCGATTACCCTGCGGGAGTGCCCTGGTGCGACCAGTTCCTTCCCAACACCGCCTGTGTGGAATTGGCCAATCGTTTCCGGCTGTATGGACCTCGGCTCACCTATTCCACCGCCTGCGCCAGCAGCCTGATCGCGGTGTTGTCGGCCGTGCGGGCCATCCGCGACGGTCAGTGCGACATGGCCTTGGCCGGAGGCGCGGACGCCATCGATCCGCTGTTCACGGCCGGGTTCCGGCAGATGAGGGTCTTGGCCGAGGGCGACGATCCCAGGCGGGCGTGTCAGCCGTTCGACCGGAACCGGCACGGCTTCGTGCTCGGGGAAGGCGCCGGCATGATGGTCGTCGAACGGCTGAGTCACGCAGTGGAGCGGGGCGTCAAGATCTATGCCGAGATCAAAGCCTGCACGGCGCTGGCCGAGGCCCATCACGTGACCGGGTTGGATGCCGACAGCGAAGCGCTGGCGAGGCTGATCAGAGAAACGTTGAGGAAGGCGGGCCTGCAACCGGGGGACGTGGGCTACATCAACGCGCACGGAACCGGCACGGAACAGAACGATCTGGTCGAGATGCGAGGGATCCGCCGGGGGTTGGGCCGCGCCGCCGACGCCGTCTGTGTCAGCTCGCTCAAATCCATGCTCGGACACATGATCAATGCCGCGGGAGGCGTCGAACTGGCCCTCACCGTAATGGCTCTGCGGGACGGTTTTGCACCGCCGACGGTCAATCTGACCGATCCCGATCCGGAACTCACCTTCGACTGCTTGCCCTTGGTCGGCCGGCGCACTCGTTTCCAGCACGCGCTCAAATTGTCCGTCGCCTTTGGCGGACACCTGGTGGCGATCGCGCTCAGCCGCTGGAACGACGCCGCCACCGGTTTCGCCTACCCCGCCGAATTCGGCCAACGCGTGGCCTAGGACCACATACCAGTTCCCGGTCAAACACACTGTCCCGTGGCGGGAATACTCAAACACCAGCCGGGCCGGCTGACCAGGTGCCATCGGGATCTTCTTCGCATTCCACACCAAGGCTTGGAAGGACGGGTCGGCACCGAACCGTTTTCTTCCCGATAGAGAACCACGTACGTTCTGGGCATGGTCGTCCTCGTTCCGGTATGTTCGCATTCGTGCGAACACTTGTCATAGCTGGAAAATCGGATGGCTCCAGGTAAGATGGGAAGGGGGGCGGATGCGTTGGCGGCTTGACGGCAAGAGCTGCTTCCCCGACCGGCCGAACGAAGCCGGACGAATCGCTGTCGCAAGTCGGACGCATGCCATGTCGATCGGCCGAAAGAAATCCTGCTGCAGTCACGTCCAGCGTCCGCATGGGGACGGCAAGCGGCTCGGAAGGCATTTGGCCGGGCCAGAGTTGCTGGAGAGCCGGTGCCTGCTGACTGGCGCCGTGGAGACCGCCCCTGCTTTGGAGACGTTCTTCGGCGGGTATCTCACGGTCAGCGGCATCCACGGGCGTTTGGAGGAGATGGGCGCGGCGTATCCGGCGATCGCGGAGGTGATCGACTACGGCGACAGCTACTCGAAGACCGTCGGCGGGACCGTCACGCCCGACGGGCAAGAGTTGCCGGGCTACGACTTGTTGGCCCTGAGGATCACCAACGAGGCGGTCGCCGGGCCGAAACCGGTGTTCGTCCTCATGGCCGGCATTCACGCGCGGGAGATCGCGACTCCCGAAATCGCCCTGCGTTTCGCGGACCCAGCGGAACAGCCGACGACTGGACGTATGGGACGCTGCAGGTGCCGAGCTTCACGTTCGAGATGGGACAGGAGTTCACGCCTGCCTACGCGGCGGTGGATTCTTCGTTGTGGCCGGAGAACTTCGGGGCGCTCGTCTATGCCGCCAAGATCGCCCGCACGCCGTATGCCACCGTCCTCGGCCCCGACGCCAATTTGGTGGCGGTCGAGCGCGATGCCGCGAACTTCACCATCACCGCCACTATCGACGACACGGCCAACGGTGGCCGACCGGTGATGGCGGCGGAATACTACGTGGACACGCCGCCGTGGATCAGCGGCGCCGTGCCCCATGCGCTGGCTGCGCTCGATGGCGGTTTCGACAGCCAAACGGAGGGCGTTGCGGCTGTAGCATCGCACGAAGGACTGACGCCAGGCAGGCACTTGGTATACGTCCGCGGCCAGGACGCCGCGGGGAATTGGGGGCCGTTCAGCGCGGGCTGGCTGAGCCTCTACCCCTGGCAGAATCCGAGCCATCCGTGCGACGTGGACGGCGTCGACGGCGCTCAAGCCCAGGACGCCCTGCTTCTCATCAATTCGATCAACCTGCTGGGCGTCAGGTTCTTGCCCGCACCCGCTCCCGGTTCGGGCAGCCCGCCTCCATTTCTTGACGTCACGGGAGACGAGTGGCTCACTCCCGAAGACGTCCTCCGCGTCATCAACTACGTGAACAGCAAGGCGGCTGTTGTGGTTCTGGCCGGCGAGAGCGAGATGGCTTCTGCGCCGGTCATCGGACTGACCACCGTGCCCTCCACACACTGGCCCGCCGAGTCCGCCGCCGTGGCCGTCGACATGCTGATGGCAACCTTGGATGCCGCCGCCGCTCAGCGCACCAGCACCGTTGCGATGGTGACGGAGCCCAGGGCCGAGCCGTCGCCCGGCGAATGGGACGATGTTTTCGCGGCTGAAGGCGACTCGTGGCGCGAATGGAGCCTCGGACTATGAGCCCCAGAAATAGCCGTCCGGTCTTCCCGTGGCGTAAGCTTCCAGCTTGCGGAAGATGGTGGCATCGCAAGCTGGAAGCTTACGCCACTTGTTTCTCCAACGATGCTTAGGGCGCTTCCCGGCCAAGGAGCCGTTCAGCCTCGTCCAGGACCGTTCGCGAATCCTCATCCAGCCACGTCTGTTGCCGGACCCAGGCGATTCCGTGCCGCAATGTCTGGTCGTCCAGCGCCGTGATCCGCCGCCCGCACTTGGTCAGGGCCGCGGCGATGGCCAGGTAGTACAGGGCCGTGGCGATTTCTGCGGGCAGCGATTCCTCCTGCGTGCGGGAGTACTTGGCAAACCGCTTCGTCGCCTCCAGCACTTCCAGCGGCGGATGGGACACATGGAACAGGTCGCCAAACGTGCGCAGCGACTCGCCATCGCCGGCCGTCAGCGCACGCCGAGACACGCGGAGTGCGGAATCCACCCTGCCCAGATCGGGTCCCAGCGGCGCGTGCATTTGGTGCCGGAGAATTGCCCCCAGTTCGCCGTTGGTCCAGAGCGGCTCCTGTCCCGCGCCGAAATCCAGCATCTTGGCCAGAGAACGGGGCGCGCCAAAGAATGTCCCAGACTCGTCCGCCATCGGGTCATCCCCCACTTCACGAAAAGCACCGGGGCAGGCGTTGTTCGGTGCCGCGTCTGGCCAATCTCTGAGGTCGTCCCGTCTCTGCGGTGTTCTTTCTTGGCCAATAGACATTCCGTTTCTCGGCAGCGGAAAACACCGCAGAGACGGGACGGCCTCAGAGAAGGACGTTGCGCGTCTTGTGTGCGTCCGTTGGCCGCGTTGCGCTTGCCAGGTTGGATTGTAACCGATCGGTTTCAGCAGCCAAACTGGGCTCGGAAAGCCTGGAGCCTCACTTTGCAGACTTCTTCTGATGCGCATGTTCTGATGCGCATGTCTTCGGGGCGGCGATCCTCCATTGGCTCAAACGTTGCCCTTGCCAGGGGAGGCGTTTGTCGAGTATCAATTACGGCCGGCAAGGAGGGAGCAGCGAGTGGAAGGCGATGGGAGTCGGGGCGATCATTCCGGGGTCGAGCGGCATCTGGGATTCTGGGGGGCGACCGCACTGGGCGTGGGGGCGATCGTGGGCGGGGGAATTCTGGCCCTGGCCGGTCCCGCGTTTGCCGTGGCGGGGCCCAGCGCCATGCTCGCGCTCGCAGTGAACGGCGTGATTTCGATTCTGACGGCGTTGAGTTTCGCCGAGGTCTCGTCGAAGTTTCCGCAATCCGGCGGAACGTACGCGTTTGCCAAGAAGGTACTGTCGATCGAAGCCGCGTTCACGGTGGGTTGGGTCGTCTGGTTCGCCTCGATCGCCGCAGCCGTGCTGTATGCTTTGGGGTGCGCTGAATTCGGCCGTCTGGCGCTGTTGGGCGGGTTCGCCGCCTGAGTGGCTTGCGGGTCCGCGGGGCAGTTTGGCTCTGGCGCTGCTGATGACCGCGTTCTACACGGCCGGCTTGATGTGCCGACCGGCCGGCGGCGGCCAATGGGCGAACATCGGCAAGCTGGTGGCGTTTGCCATTTTGATCGCCTTTGGTCCGTGGGCGATCCGCGGACGGTCGGCGGGGGAAATCGTGGCGGGCGTACAGCCGTTTTTCGCCGGGGGGACCGGCGGCTTTTTCACCGCGATGGGGCTGACGTTTTTCTCGCTGCAGGGCTTCGACCTGATCGCCGCCGTGGCCGGGGAAGTCCGCGATCCGGTGCGTACGGTTCCCCGCGCGATGTTCTGTTCGTTGGGGATCGGCCTGGCGGTCTACCTTCCCTTTCTACTGGTGACGGCCGTGGCGGCGGTGCAACCGGACCAGTCGCTGGCGGCGGCCGGCGCCGAACACGCGGAGACTTTCGTGGCCGTGGCGGCGCAGAACTACCTCGGACCGTCCGGCTACTGGCTGGTGATCGTGGCCGGCTTCCTGTCGATGTCTTCGGCTCTGCAGGCGAATCTGTTTGCTGCCTCTCGGGTGGCGATGGCAATGGCCGCGGACCGCACGCTGCCGCCGGCGCTGGCCTGGGTGAACCCGCGCAGCCGCACGCCGCTGGCTGCCGTCCTGGTGACGGCGGCGCTGGTGGCTGCCATCCTGATGGTGATCCCGGATGTCACGGCGGCCGGGGCCGCTTCGAGCCTGATCTTTTTGCTCACCTATGCGGTGGCGCACTGGATTGCCATCCTCGTGCGGCAGCGCAGCGGCCAGCGCGTGCCGCCGTTCCGGTCGCCTTGTTATCCGGCGGTGCCGGTCGTGGGCGGCGCGGCTTGTTTCGCGCTGGCCGTCTATCAGGGACTCGCCTCGCCTGCAGCCGGCTCGATTGCTGCGATTTGGCTGTGCCTGGGCGGGTTGTTGTTCCTGGTGCTGTTCGCGCACCGGGCCCGCGTGGCCGACGCCTCCGGTGCCGCCTTGGATCCCGAGTTGATCAAGCTGCGTGGCCGCAACCCGCTGGTCCTGGTCCCCATCGCCAATCCGGAGAACGTGCGGGCGCTGGCGGACGTGGCGAAGGCCCTGGCGCCGCCCGAAGTCGGCCGCGTGTTGATGCTGTCCGTGGCGGTCGCGCCGCCGGGTTGGCGGCCGCGGCAAGATCCGCAGCCGTTGGATGCGGTGCAAGCGGCCCTGCGCGAAGCCATCGCCGCCAACGTGGAATCGGGCGTGGTCCCGGAAGCTCTGGCGACCGTGGCGGGCCAGCCGTGGGCCGAAATCGCCCGCGTGGCCGCCGAGCACCGCTGCGAAAGCCTGCTGTTGGGGCTGAGCCGGCTGAGCGAGGAAGCAGGCGGCTTGCCGCTGGAAACACTCTTGAACCGGACCGACTGCGACATCGTGGTGTTGCGAGCCCCACCCGGCTGGCAGTTGTCCCAGGTGCGGCGGATTCTGGTCCCTCTGGGCGGGCGCGGCGGCCACGACCGGCTGCTGGCCCGCCTGTTGGGAAGCCTGGCGCGCTCCGTCCAGCCGGAAGTCACGTTCCTGAAAGTGCTGCCCCTGGAGACGGCCGCCAAAGAACGCCAATTGGACGAGCAAACCCTTCGGCGAATCGCGCACTTGCTGTGTCCCGGAGGCTGCCAGGCGGACGTGGTCTGCGCCCCCGATCCGATCGCCGTCGTGGCCGATCGGGCTGCCCGCAGCGACCTGGTGATCATGGGCGTCCAACGCGCCGGCCGCCGCCGCAAGCTGTTCGGCCAGTTTTCGCTGCAAGTCGCCCTCCGCACGACGCAGCCCCTCTTGCTGGTCAGCCGGCGCGGTTGAGCGATGCCACGCCCGGATCCGGCGAGATACATCGCTTCAGGCAACGGCCAGGGAACACCGCAGAGACGGGACGCTCTCAGAGGAAGCGGGCAAATCAAGGCGGGGGGCACGCTCCGCCGCAGCGACTCCGCGCGGGACGCGCTTGTTGTCTCGCGCAATGTTCGACTATACTGATCGTGCGGCGGATGGGATCGAGGATCGTTCCAGCACTCGACAAACCGTTACGGAGGCAGCCCCATGCCCGGACGTTTCAGGACGACGAATCCAAAGGCGGTTTCGATCTGCACGGGCCTGTGCCTGCTGTTGGGGTCCGTCGGTACGGCGGCGGAACCCATTCGGTTGCGCGTCGAGCCGCTCACGGTGCCGCCCGCGACGCAGCCGCTGATCTCCGTGGCCGTCCAGAATCTGCAGGAACAGCCGTGCCGCGGCGTACTTTCGATTTCGGGACCGGACGGCTGGCGGATCGCGTCGGAGAGCCACCCGGTCGAATTGCCGGCCAACGGCGAGCGGCGTTTCGCGTTTAACATCGAGAAAGCCCGCAACGTGGAGGCCAATTCGTATCCGCTGACGGTCACTGCCCGCGTCGGAGAACAGCTGGTCGAGCGCTCGCAGGCCGTATTTGTCGCCAGCGCTCCGTACTCCAAAGCGACGGTGGATGGCCGTGTGGACGAATGGCAAGATGCCATTCCCGTGACGTTCCCGCATCAAGGCAAGCGGACGACCATCAGCACATTCTGGAGCCGAAGGCGCTTCTATCTCCTGGTTTCCGTTCAAGAAGAACGGCACATCGGCCATGCGGGTCCGGACGGCCGGCCCTGCGACGCGGTCCAGTTGGCGATCTCGCCGCTGGACGGCGCAAACGAGGCTGGGGGAACGGCACGCCGAGTCGAGTTGTTGCTGATGTCGGCCGGCGGCGCCGCCCAGTGCTATCAGTTGGCCGCCGTGGACACGGCCCTCGAAGCTACCCGCAAGGCACGCGCTCTGGGACCGCTGGCGTGCAGCGACGTGGAGGTGGCGATCCAGCGCGAGGGCGATATGACCCATTACGAGTGCTCGATTCCCTTCAGCCTGCTGCGGGAGGCAGTCGAGCCGGCGGAGGGGCGGGAGTTCTTCCTGTCCGTTCTGGTCCACGACCCCGACGGAACGGGACTCCGCGACTTGGGGCAAGCGGCCGGCCTCTGGGCTCGTCCGGACGACGCGACGGCTTGGAGCCGCTGGATGGACGCCGCGGGGGAGAGAGCACCGCCGCTGGGCAATCAGGTTCGCTGGGGGCTTTGTACGTCGAAATATTGAAGGGAGGTTCCGATGATGTCAGGTTCGTTATCGCGGTTTCCATTCTGCCGTATGGCGGCGTTGATGGCCCTCGCGTCCGCTGTCGGCGTACCGGCGCTGTCGGCCAACGGAGCAGACGGCGTGTGGCAGAGCGCTCCGGCCCAGGCTGCAGGCCAACTCGTGTTCCGCGCGGTGATGGTCGAGGATCAGGACGAACAGCCGACGGCGGCGGGCAAGGCGGCGGCGGAGAAGTTAAAGGCGGCCATGGGCGGCGTGCCGCTCCGGGCGGTCCTCGTTTCCGAGTGTTTCGAGGACGCGGAGAACAAGCAGGCCCTGCTGGCCGGCGTCTGCTCCGTGTTCCCGTCCGAAATCGTCTTTGGCCAAGCCACCTATGGCTCGTTCACGCAGGCCGGTTGCGGCGGGTTCGACACGGTGGGCTTGCTGGGCGTCGGTGGTGAAGGCATCGGCGTGGCGGCGGCGCTGGTCAAGGAACTGGGCGTCGCCAAGCTGACGTTCGAGGCGCACGGAGCGGAGATCAAGCAGCGACTGCACGCCGCGGGCGCGAAACTGGCGGGCAAGCTGCCGCGGGCTCAGGGCGATCGCCTGGCTGTCCTCTTGGCCGACGCCCATTCGCCCAAGAACCAATTCCTGGTCGAGGGTGTCCAGCAGGTTCTGGGCGGCTCGTTCCCGATCACCGGCGGCAGTGCGAACAAGAACGCGGGCCAGACGTTCGTGTACTTCCAGGGGCGCGCGTACAGCGACAGTGCCGTGGCCCTGATGCTGTCCGGCGATTTCCGCGTCGCGCTTTCCGGCCGCAAAGCGATGGACAACGATCAGGTGATCGCGACGGCGCGGGAAGGGGCGGCGCAAGCCCTCGCGGCGTCGGCGGGCAAGCCGCAAGGCGTGCTGGCCTTCAACTGTGCCGGGCGGCGCGGCAAACTGAAGCGGCCCGCCGACGAATTGGCGGCCATCCAGACGGCGCTGGGAAGCGAACTGCCCTTGTTCGGCTGCTACTGTGCCGGCGAGGTCGGGCCGGTGGACGCGTCGGAAAAGCCCCCCGGCGTGCTCAGCGGCGGCAGCGGCTGGCACGTGATGTTCACCGTGATCGGCCGGTAAGCACCGTTCGAGAAACAAGTGGCGTAAGCTTCCAGCTTGCGGTCCCGCTATCTACCGCAAGCTGGAAGCTCACGCCACGGAGAAACCGGCAGTTATTTCTCGAACGGTCCTATCGGGTCCGCGCGCCGTCTCGCCGGGCCTCAGTTCGGCCTTTGTGGCCTGCGGCTGTCTCCGCGGGTCGGACCACCTGGTCCCCCGGGGCCGCCCTGCGGCGGGCCGAAGCCGCCCGGTTGCCCGAACCGTTGCGGCGGCCCCTGCATCTCGAAGGTGAACCATTCGCCGACCATGTCTTTGAGCTTCTTCTGTTGGTCGGGGGTCAGCAGCCGGATTACCTTCTCGCGCTCTTGGCGGCGCAGCTCGGCCTCTTGCTTACGCGTTTCCTGTTGAATCTCGTCGACTTTGGTTCGCAATTCGTCACGCTGCTGGTCGGTCACGCCGAGATCTCGCGCCACATCGCCGCCCATCAGTGCAAACCCGATGTTTTGCATCCGCAGCTGCGCAGACAGTTGGTCCAATCGTTTCAACTGGTGAGGCAGCAGGATTTTCTCCAGTTCGGACCGAGTCTCCTTGTTCATCTGCTCAAACATCTGCCGGAAGTCCGTCTGCGGCGTGGGGGCCCTCTGGTCGCGTCGCTGGTCGCGGTTTCCTTCCTGACCGCGTCCCTGCCCCGGACCTGCGGGCCGCGGGAACGCTTGGCGCATCCGATCTCGCGTCTTCTGTTCCAGCGCGTCCAGTTGCGCGATCTGGTCGTCAAGCAACTCCAGTTCCTTGCGCACGTCCTCACGGCTCAGCAGTTGGGTCGGACCGAAACCCATCGGCATCCCGAACCCCATTCCGAAGCCGCCTCCAAAGCCCGAGAAGCCGCCGGGGCCGCCGGGTGGCTGACCCGGCCCCTGCGGTCCGCGGCCACCGCCTGGAGGTCCTCCCTGGCCACCGGGCGGCTGAGCCACTGCAAGCCCAGCCCACCACAGGACCGCGGCCAATCCGACGGCACCGAGAACGAACCTACTCATGTTCACGGACTGACACTTCATTTCTGGGGCCTCCATTTGCGATGCTTCGATGCGGAAGATCTGGCGGCACCGTCGCCGATGTGGGCGCTCGCCCGCTTACCTGTTGAAACGCGGTTGGCCGGGGTTTATTGCGGCCGAAACAAAAGAAGCCCGGCCTTTTTGAAAAAGGCGGGCTGCTGAAGATCTTCGACATGAATCCCCACGGATGGCATCGCGATACCACGGATAAGAAAAGACGATTGGTCTTCAGCCGCGGTATTACTATGCCATCCGTGGGGAAACTGTGCTTTCGAATGCCTACTCTCTGGCCAGCGTCGACAGTCTGTTGCCGATGGCTCGCCCTGAGCGGCTTAACTCGGCTTCTCGGCCTCCTTGCCGTCGCCCGCGTCGGGTTTGGTCTTGCTGCCTTCATCGACCGGCTTCGGGGGTTCTGCGGGGACAGCTTGCTGCGCCGGCTTCGGTTCTTCCGGCTTCGGTTCCGGGGCTGGCGGCGGGGCCGCGGCGGCGACCTCGGCTTTGACCATGGCCTGGATCTCCGGCTTCAGGTCCGCCCTCAACTTGTCGGCCTGCTTCTGGACTTCGGCGGCCACCTGGGCGGGAAGCTTGGCCAATTGCTCCTCGATCGACTTCTTCAGGTCGGCGTTGGCCTTGCCGACCGCATCCTGCACCTGCTGGGCGTTGTCCGCCTGCAGTTTGGCGACTTGGCTCTTGACTTGATCGTCCAGCCGCTTGGCTTCCGCCGCCACCTTGGCGTCAGCCTCTTCCTTCATCTTCTTGACGGCGGCTTCCGCCTGTTGCTGCAATTTGGCCGATTCCTCAGCGACCAGCTTTTTCGCTTCCGCATGCATCTTGGCGATCTCGGCCTTGACGTGCTCCGTCAGCTTCGCGGTCTCGGCAGAGACTTGCTGCTCGGCGGCGGTCTTGATCTCCTCCTTGGCCGCATCCATTTGCTGAGCCAAATCCGCATCCAACTTGGCGGTCAACTCCGAACTGACTTGGCCGTAGACCTCGGAGCGAATCTCCGCTTTGCGCCGCTGCCAGACCCGTTTGAACAGGATTTGGGCTGAGGACGTCTCAGCCATCACCAGCATGCCGACAACGGCAAGGCAGAAATACACCGTGACGCGTTTCATGGTTTTCCCCCTAGAAGACAGTGGTTAGCATTCGATCGACGCCGCCCGACGGCTTCGGCGGCGCAATTCGGCGGGTTCACTTGGTACGCAAATTCGTTAATCCGTACAGTCTACCTCTTTCACTCTAATCGCGTTTGGATCTGGAGTGAATACTCCGGTTACAGAAAATAATCGGGCTCTTGGCGGTGGGAACGGCCGATTATTCCGCTTTCTCGTCGGCGGCAGGCTCCTTGAGCCGCCGAAGTTGTCCGCACCGCGGCGATGGGCTAGAATCCTGAACGAGCCGGACGAAACGATGTGACTCGGCACGCCGGGGCGGTAAGGCGATACGCATCAACCACTTACCGAATCACGGGGGACAGGCTTCCCGCCCGTCTTTTTTGCCGACACTCTGGAAGCCTATCCCACGTTCTACGCGTTCCGCTCGCCAGCTCAGATGATCCAGTCGGAGAGCGTACATCGTGCGGCCGGTGGCACGAGAAATGACGCTGGAGCGGGAACAAATCCTCACTTGGAACGACTACCGGCGCGAGGACAAGCAGCCGACGTTCGGTCTGTTGTCCCAAGTCTCGCCGGACGGCAAGTACCTCGTCTTTGCCCGGGCCAAGGCATTTCATCTTTCCAAGCTGGCCGACAGGAACAAGATCCTTCTGTCCGAGGAGGACTGTCCGGAGTTCCTGAAGGAGGGCGGAACGTTCCAGTTCGACTTGTACCGCATTCCGTTCAACGACGGACGCGGAGGTCAGGCGGAGCCGCTGGCCGGGGCCTCGGGCAACGGCACTGATGCCAACGGGGCGGGAAAAAGGTGGTGCGACGGGGCCACGGGCTTTACGCATTTTAACACCATTTTGCCGCCCAACGGCCCGACCTGCGTTGACGGAGCCTGGGATGGACACCCCATGTTCGCTCCGCCGACCAGTTACCATCCTGGCGGCGTGTTGGGCGCGATGTGCGACGGTTCCGTGACGTTCTTCGATGACTCGATTAACACTGGCAATTTGGCTCAGGCTATCAACCACGACATTACCGGCCCAAGTCCCTACGGTGTTTGGGGTTCGCTGGGTTCGAAGGACGGCGGTGAAGGCGTGCCGACCAGGTAGTCTGGCCGCGAAAACGCCGGATCGGATTTCTTGAGGGCGGTCCCTGGAGGGCCGCCCTTCTTCTTTCGAAACCGAATCGCTGTTGACCGCCAGTCGGCAATTCCGGTATCGTTCCCGCCCCTTGTCATCTTGTCCAGCGTGGCGGCGGTCGTGCTGCGCGCTGCTAGCGGCCCTGCTTTGTGCGGCGAAGAACGATGTCCGTCACCTCCGAGCGATCTCCCGGTTCGATGACGCCGCGAACTCGCTGCGAAGGCAACGCGGCGAAGGTCGGGTTGCAGGTCTTTGTAGGCCGGGTGTACTCACCCGGCATCTCTCGCCGGGTGAGTACACCCGGCCTGCGGCGACTCCCGTCGTTTGGGATCACGTGCGTGTGGCTCGCGCTGCTCGTCGCCGCCGCCTCCGGTTGTGCGTCCAGCAGCTACCTATCCGTCCGCCGCGTGCCGCAGAACCCCTTGGCGGGACCGCTGGACCTGCTCTCTTGGAGCGGGCCCAAGCCGACGGAACGCACCGTTCAGCTGCTCCGCCGTTACGATTGGAGCGAGACGCAGAAGCAGGATCCGAAGATGGTGCTCCACAAGTTGGAGGAGCAGATCGCCGCCGAGCCCACGATTGACAAAACGTACGCGTACGCCGAATTGAGCTACATTCAAGCCAAGAAGACGCAGGCACTGGGCCAGGTATCGGCGGCCTTGGATCTGTACAGCGCCGCCGTCGCGCACGCCTACCTGTACTTGTTCGCACCGCAGTTCGAAAACCAGCGGAACGCCTACGATCCGCAGTTCCGCCGGGCCTGCGACATCTACAACGCCTCGTTGGAAGAAGTGCTGCGGATCATGAAAAAGCAGGGCCGCCTGCAGCCGGGGCAGAACCACGCGATTGAAGCCGAGGACCAGCGGTTGGACCTGCAGGTGGCGGTCTGCGGCCTCTGGCGTCCGGAGGACTTCGCGGAATTCGAGTTCGTGTCGGACTACGAAGTCAAAGGGATCGTGGACCGGTACGTGACGTACGGCATCGGCGTGCCGCTGATCGCCGTGCATCGCGGGAACTCCAGCGGGGATCCGGCCGCGCGGTTCTACCCGCCCGGCATGAGTTTCCCAGTGACGGCGATCCTGCGCGCCGCCGCCAAACCCTGCCTGGTTCGGGGCGGAGCGCGCCAGATCGCTTGTGCCCTCGAGTTGCACGACCCGCTGGTCTACGACCAGGTGCCGATCTCCGGCCGGTTCGTCCCGTTGGAGACCGACTTGACCACACCGTTGGGGTTCCTCCTCGACCAGCGCGAATTCAGCGGCACCAGCTTGGCGACGTGGGGCATGCTGGACCCCACCTCGGTCCGCAAGCTCCAAGGATTGTACATGCTCCAAGCCTTCGATCCTCGGAAGATCCCCGTGGTCGTGGTCCACGGACTGTGGTCCAGTCCGGATACCTTCACGCAAATGCTAAACGACCTCCGCAGCTTGCCGGAAATCCGCAGCCGCTATCAGTTCTGGTCGTATTTGTACCCCACCGGGCAGCCGTATTGGTTCAGCGCCACGCAGATGCGGGACGATCTGGAGACCGTCCGTCAGGCGGTCGATCCGGAGCGCCGTTGGCCGGCGCTGGACGAGATGGTGCTGATCGGTCACAGCATGGGCGGCCTCGTGTCCCGGCTGCAGACACTGCCCAGCGGCGATCGCTACTGGAGAGTCTTCAGCGACCGGCCGTTCGACGAACTGAAAGCGGACCCCGAAACGCGCGAGCGCGTCGCCAAGACGCTGTTCTTTGAACCCAACCCGTCGATCCGCCGGGTCATCACGATCGGCACGCCGCACCTGGGCAGCGATTTCTCCAACGACTACACCCGCTGGCTGGGCCGCAAACTGATCAAACTCCCCGCCAAGCTCGTGCAGACCAAGACCAGGATCGTCCGCGACAACCCGGATTTCTTCCGCAACACGGAACTCTTTACGGTCAGCACCAGTATCGATTCCCTGTCTCCCCAGTCGCCCTTGTTGCCGGTGATGCTCCAGTCGCCCACGCCGCCGTGGGTCAAGTACCACAACATCGTCGGCGTGATGTCCCAGAAGCACTGGCTGGGAAAGATCTCGGACCCGGGGGACGGCGTCGTCACCTACGAAAGCGCCCGCTTGGAGAACGCGGACTCCGAAGTCGTCGTCGACGCCGATCACCTCCACGTCCATCAGCACCCCCGCGCGATTCTGGAAGTCCGCCGCATCCTCCTGGAACACTCCGCCGAGATGTACGCCGAAATGTCGCGCACGTCGTCCGTCCCCGCCGCATACCAGGAACGGGGTCCGCTGCGTTCGGCGAACCACGACGTGCCGTCTGATGCCCGGTTCCGGCTGTACGACCAAGGGCCGCCCACGGATGCGGGCTTCTAGCCCCTGCCAGGCGAAACACCGAGAAGAGACGGCCGGTTCCGGGCAGATAGAGTTGGCCTTCAAACGCACAGGGTCCCCGCGGATGGCATGGCAATACCACGGATGCAAGAC
>CAYUFW010000043.1:3828-13529 GCA_964443915.1 uncultured Pirellulaceae bacterium | reverse complement strand
GGCCGCGTTGGGTATGATATCCGCATGTCCCAGTGTCTCGAAAACGTCCTCCCCACACGGCGGCGTGGGCTTGTCCGGTCGTTGCGGAGATGGGCCTGCGCGGAACTGGCGGCCTACTTCGTGCTGGCGGTTGTCTCGACTTGGCCCGCGGCTCGATTCTGCTCGTCCGCGTTGCCGCTGGGCACGGAGTCGGCGGCCACGGTGCCGCTGTTGAACGTCTGGACGGTGTGGTGGAATGCCGACCGCGCGTTGGACCTGTACCGCGGCTACTGGGACGCTCCGATCTTTGCGCCGACGCCGGGGACCTTTGCTTTTTCGGAGCCGATGCCCACGACGGTCGTCGTGGCGCCGCTCGTTTGGCTCGGCGGCCACCGCATCCTGGCGTACAACGTCTTCTTGCTCGCCGCGCTGACACTGAACGGCTGGGCGACCTTCCATCTGTTGCGCAAGCTTCGGTTCCGCTGGTTGGTCTGCGCGCTCGGCGGCGGTCTGGTGGAGACGCTGCCGTTGGTTCACAGCGAACTGGGAACGCTGCAGATGGTTCCGCTGTGGGGCATCGTCTGGACGATCCACGCGTTGACCGTTTTCGGCAGGCGTCCCGGATGCCGACGCGCGCTGGTGCTGGGCGTGGCGTTTGCCGTGACGTATCTGACCTGCGCGTACTACGGCCTGTTCCTCAGCCTCGTGCTGCTGGCCAGCAGCGGGTGGCTGCTCGGCCAGCAACTGCGGCGCGGCCGGACTTGGGGGCTGCTTCTGGGCAGTGTCGGCGTCGCGCTGCTATTGATTGGGCCGTTGCTTGCGGCCCAGTTGCGAATCATCCGGACGCACGGTCTGCGGCGTGACCAAGATTGGGTGATGCGTCTGGCGGCCGATCCGAAGGACTACGTGGTGACGCCGTGGCCTCAGAAACTGGAGCCCGCGGCCCTGGCCGAATTGCGTCCGCAGCGTTATTTCCGGCTCGGACCTGGCTGGCTGAAGATCGGCTTGGCCGCGTTCGGTCTGGCGGCCGGATTGTGGTGGCGTCGTTACCGTACTTGGACGGCCTTCTGTCTGACGATGCTCGTAGCGGCCTTGTTGCTTTCGCTGGGACCCAAGTTCGCCGTGGGCGGCTGGTCGCCCTACGTGCTGCTGATGGATTGGTATCCCGGCATGGCGCAGGCCAGGAACGTGTATCGCTTCGCCGTGTTCGTCCAGTTGGCCGTTGTTCTGCTGACCGCCCTGGGTCTGCAGGCCATCTTGACGCGATTCCGACCGAAGCGCCGATCCGTGCTTCACGGGATGGCAACCATCGGCGTCGGCCTGCTGGTGATGGCAGAAGTGCTTCCCCCACGCCAACCGCTGTTCCCCGTACCGCGACTGGACGAACAGCGCCAGTGGATCGGCTGGTTGCAGTCTCAGACGCCGGCCGACAGCGCGATCGCTTGCATTCCTTTTCCCCAGGGGACCACCGTCGCGGCCTACGAAGAAACCGCGATGTGGATGTATTGGGGCACGTACCACCGCCGCCGCCTGGTCAACGGATATTCCGGTTTTTTCCCCGCGTCGTTCCTGGAGACCAAGGCCGTCATGCGCGACTTTCCCGACGCCACTGCGCTGCAACACCTTCAGGACCTCGGCGTCGCGTACTGTGTGATCCGGCGTGCCGCGCTACCGCGGAACTCGGCGATCCACGAGCGACTCGAGTTGCGGTTCAGCGACGACGCAGCGCAAGTGAATCTGTATCGCTTACGACCGGACGCGTCGAATTCTTTTACCGCGTGCCCAACGGGCCGCGCAGGAAGGGGCTCAACTCTCACGCGCGGGGCTTTGCCATCCGTTTTCAGAAATTGAGGGAAATCCGTAACTGCTTGCTTGGAAAATTGTTGCAGCTGCCAACGCTTCGGATCGTCTGGAATCTTGACAGATCCTGTTCGATGGCTGAAGACGTCTTCCTTGCCGCGCGTCAGAAGAACAAAAAATGCGGACAAAAACTCTTTGTCCAGCGATATTTCCCCTAGACAACCGTGAGGGCTGTACAGTCAAATAGCGTACGTGGTCCCAAATGCGGCGAAACATATCTTAACGCCAGTCGGTCGTTTCGGTATCGGATTCACGAGGGCCGTCGGTTCGCCGCGACCCAGACAGCTTTACATTCGTAACGACGTTTTCGTCAGGAGGCTTGATCCATGATCTGGAAAAGAGGTCGTAGGTGGGGTTTTACCCTCGTCGAGTTACTGGTCGTCATTGCCATCATCGGTATTCTGGTGGCGCTACTCTTGCCGGCCATCCAGGCCGCGCGCGAAGCGGCACGTCGGACGCAGTGCAGCAACAACCTGAAGCAATTCGGCGTTGCGATGCACAACTTTCACGACACGTTCAAGGCTTTCCCAGTTGGTCAGTACAACGAAGACAATATTTACTACTCCTGGGGAGCGTACATCCTGCCGTTCATGGAACAGCAAGCGATTCAGGACACGCTGAAGGGCGGTGGTGCCACGTTCGTGTACACCAAGAGTGGCAACAATGTCGAAGTGCATGCGGCGATTGCGGGGTTTACCGATGGAGCGGGGACCTTTACCCCGCCCAATCCTGCCACCTCCAATTCGGACAACTACCAACCCGCTATCCGCGTGGACCGAAATCACGGCAATAGTGCGGCCAAGGACGAAATTCCAGCCTTCATGTGCCCCAGCGATGTCCTGCCCAAAGAGGACAACGACGGCTACGGCAAGTCCAACTATTGCGTTTGCGTCGGTGACGATGGACCGTGGCAGGCGCAGTCGGCCAAATCCTGGGGGAATCCGAGCCGAACCATCCAGACGGGCATGTTCCGGCTTGCCCAGAGCAATGACTGGACCAAAGTTGTGGGCATGGCGGAGATCACGGATGGCACCAGCAATACCATCATGATGGGTGAGGTGACCGAATCCTATTTCATCAACCCAACCGCTACCGGTTCATGTTTTCCGATTTGGGCAGGCGGGAACAACAATGGCGGGGGTCAGTGGCGGATGAATTCGTGGGGGCGATTGTGCGGTCCCGTATGTTACATGAACCAAAACTATAAAATCATCGGCAATGTTCAATGGAAGGACACCGGCCTGACGGCATCCGATTACAGTTTTTCCAGCAAGCATCCCGGCGGGGCCCAGTTCGTGTTGGGCGATGGGTCCGTGGTCTTCCTACAGGATTCGATCGACACAACGTTGTACGCGTACCTGGCCGCGATCAATGATGGACAGGCGATACAAGTCCCGGGACGGTAATCGCAGCTGGTGCCCCGTCCAGGCGTGGTCCAAGAACTCCTGTGCGTGTGCTCGGGGGTTGTGACGTGGGTCCGTGCTTCGAGTTTTGCGTATTTCCAGGAGGTTGTCTTCGATGAAGTGCATCGATCGGCACGTGTGTTGGTTTTTCTCTCTGGTCAGCGTCGGACTACTGGTGACATTGATCGGATGTTCGGGTGGGGGGGCTCCGACGGGAAAAGTCGTCGGCAAGGTGACGTTTGACGGCAAGCCGGTTACCAGCGGCAGTTTGACCTTCGCCCCTGCTTCTGGGACGGTCGGCAAGCCCGCGGTCGGCGCGGTCACGGCCGACGGCTCGTACACGCTGTCGACGTACGCTGCTGACGACGGCGCCGTGGTCGGACGGCACAAGGTGATTTACTCACCGAGTGCCGGCGACTCTGCACAGCAGGAGAGTCAGATCCCTGAACCGGGCAAGCACGACGAGGCCAAACCGGTAGAGATCCCCTTCAGCGGCCTCGTACCCAAGGAAGCGGAGGTCGAGGTGAAGGCGGGCACCAATGAGATCAACATCGAGCTGGTGGCGGGTTCCGCGAATCCCGTGCAGCCAGCTGAGCAGCCAGCCGAGCAGCCCAAAGAGTAACAGAGTGAGTACGTCTTCAGAAGTTCTCCGGCGAGTAGAGGCCCGGCTCTCCAAGAAAGCCGGGCTTTGAAGGACCCCGGAACTTCCGAGAGGGTACGGGAGCCGGATTGCCGGGAGGGTAGCTCCCGTGCCAGTTTCCTTATCCATGAAGCGCAAGGCCGCATGCGTCGCTGTTGGCATCGTCATCGTCGTGGTGGCGGCGGCGCATCTGTGGATCGAGCGGACGCGCTTGAACATGGCACCCCGCAACGGGCTCCAGACGCCCCGCGAAACGGCCTCGCGACGGGAATCCACGAAGGTCGCCGACAAGGCCGGACCTGAAACCCGGATCGGCTCTTCGCCTCGGCTCGCCCCGCCACCCTCCGCTCCCCCAACGCCGCATCCCCTGCTGGACGAGGCCGACGAAGCGGTGCTCGCCGATGGTCGCGAGGACATTCGTTCGACGGCGGTCCTGAAGCTGAAGGAAACGATTCAGGCGGTGATTCGTGCGGCGGGCGGGGCAGCCGATTCGGCCAAGCTGACCGTCGACTACCCGCTGGACGAAACCATCTTCCCGCCGGAGATCGTTCCTCCCACCTTCCTGTGGCATGAAGCGGACGCCCAGGTGGACACTTGGCTGATCGACGTGGCCTTGGCAGACGATGCGGAGCACCTCTACGTGCTGTCGGCCGGCCGCGCCCCCGCCGCCGGCCCGATTGACCCGGCGGGCATCGCCGAGACCAACGAGATCTACCGCCCGACGCCCTACCAAGCGTGCGCCAAGAGTTGGACTCCCAGCGGCGACGTCTGGGCGGCGATCAAACAAGGGTCGGCCGGGCGTGCGGCAAGCATCAGCATCGTCGGCTTCCGCAGCACTGAACCGGCCAAGACGGGAATCCTTTCCCGCGGCCATGTCTCGATTACGACTTCGACTGATCCTGTGGGTGCGCCGATCTTCTATCGCGACGTGCCGCTGTCCCCAGCGCTCACCGAGAAAGGCGTGATCAAGCCCCTGGCCGACAATGCGGTGTCCCTGATCGGCTGGCGGCTTCGCGACATCGGGAAACCCGACAGCCGACTGCTGCTGACCGACGTGCCGACCTGCACCAACTGCCATTCTTTCAGTGCCGACGGCAAGACGTTGGGCATGGATTTGGACGGTCCCCAGGGGGACAAGGGGGCGTACGTCATCGCCCCGGTCAACCGAGAGACGAAGTTCCGTGCGGAGGACGTGATCAGTTGGAATTCCTTCGCGGACAAACCGGAGGGCCACAAGACGGTCGGTTTTCTCTCGCGGATTTCACCCGACGGGCGGTACGCCGTGACGACGCTGAACGAGGCCGTGTACGTCTGCAACTTTATGGACTACCGCTTTCTACAGGTCTTTTTCCCGACGCGCGGCATCTTGGGCTACTACGACCGGTCGACCGGCGAGATCAAGACCCTGCCCGGAGCGGACGATCCGAAGCACGTGCATTGCGACGCTGTATGGAGCCCCGACGGCGAGTATCTCGTGTTCGCTCGGGCCCAGGCGAAGGACCCTTACCCGGAAAACGGAAAGCTCGCTCAACGCGCCAACGACCCGGCCGAAACGCGGATCCAATACGACCTGTACCGCATTCCGTTCCGCGGCGGCCGGGGTGGGCAGCCGGAGCCGATTGCGGGAGCCTCGGACAACGGCATGAGCAACACGTTTCCGAAGGTCTCGCCGGACGGCAAGTGGATCGTGTTCGTCCAGTGCCGCAACGGGCAGCTGATGCGTCCGGACAGCACGCTGTGGATCGTTCCCGTCGGCGGCGGCACGGCCCGGCGCATGCGGTGCAATACCAGCTTGATGAACTCCTGGCACAGCTTCTCGCCCAACAGCCGCTGGCTCGTCTTCTCCTCGAAAGCCAACACGCCCTACACCCAGATGTTCCTGACGCACATCGACCAGCAAGGGAACGACAGCCCGGCGGTGCTGGTTCCGAATTCGACCGCGGCCAATCGGGCCGTCAATATCCCGGAGTTTGTCAACGTGCCGTACGACGAGCTGGTGAGCATCGCTGTCCCGGCGCTGGACTACTACCGGCACGCCAGCCGAGGCGCCCGGTTGAGAAAGGAGGGTAAGCTCGACGCGGCGATTGCCGAGTTCGACGCGGCAGTCAAGCTGCAACCGGACTTTCACCATGCGCATGTCGAGGCGGCGATCGCGCTCACCCAGAAGGGGATGCTGGACGAAGCCCTGGCTCGCCTGAACGAGGCGTTGGCGCTCGATCCCCATCAGAGCCGTGCGCAGGGCTACGCCGGGATGGTCCTGGCGCAAAGCGGGCGGCTGGACGAGGCCGTGGCTCGTTTCCGGAAATCGCTCCAGATCGATCCCTACTACCGGACGGCTCATGTCAACCTGGGAAAAGTCTACCTGGAGCAGGGCAAGCCCGACCGGGCAACGGTCCATTTCCGGATGGCCGTGGAACTGGACGACCAAGATCCGCTGGGCCACTTCGAGCTGGCAAACGTCTTGTTCCAGCAAAAGATGCTCGCCGAGGCCATTGCGGAATTCGAGAAAACGCTCGCGCTCGATCCCCAGGCCATCGACGCGCACCTCTTGCTGAGCAAATCACTGGTGATGCAGGGAGATTTCCGCTCGGCCGTTTCCCAACTGCGAAAGGCCATGTCGGTCGACGCCAACAACGTGCGGCCGATCGCCGACCTGGCTTGGCTGTTGGCCATCTGCCCGCAAGACGACGTTCGCGACGGGGCGGAGGCCGTCGAACTGGCCCGACGAGCCTGTGCGGTCACCCGTTACAGGAGCCCCGTGCTGCTGAACACGCTGTCCGCCGCTTATGCCGAGGCGGGCAACTTCTCCGAAGCCATCGCCACGGCCAACAAGGCCCTGAAGCTGGTGGACCCGCAAGACAAGCTCCAGGCCCAATGGATTCGTCAGAGCCTGGAGTGCTATCAGGCCGGGAAGCCGTGTCGCCCGGGACCGACAGGGGCGTTCAAGTGAATTGGTGGCACCTACTCCCTCGTTGGTTGCCAGGGCTCCCCGCGGCTGCCGGCCTTGGACGCGCCGCTAATCGCATCCACCGTGATGCCTCGGTCGGCGACGACCGCTTGAGTCAGAATCTCGGCGGTCACTGGTACGGGGCCGGTGATCAGTTCCGGAACGCTGATGGTCTTTAGCAGCGAGTCGTAGAACTCCGGATCGCGCTGGGGAAGAATAAACGGTTTGTGCGCTTTGCCCGTCTCGTCGACGAAGCTGAGGTAACAGCGGGTGAAGAGCCCTCCCCCACGTTTGCTGCTGAAGGCGATCCACCGGCCGTTGCTCGACCAGGAGTGCCAAGACTCGGAGTACTCGCTGTTGATCTCCGGCTTCGTGTACTTGCCGGTGTTCAGGTCCATCATGTACAGATCGCTGCTCGGCTGATAGACGGGAAAGCCCCCGTAGCGGCACATGCAAAACAGCAGGAAGCGGCCGTCCGGCGAGATGCGGGGCTGCAGAATGCTCAGCCCCGTCTGTTGAGCGGAAAGCACCAACTCCGGATCACCCCATTGGTCCGACGCGAGATCGTAGCTGATACGCATCAAGTCGTACTTGACCTCCGCGTACCGTGGCGGCGGGATCGGATCGCCGCTCTTCCAGAGCATCGGCGCGCTGCAGTAGTACAGGTAACGACCATCGGAGGACCAGGCGGGGTAGTTCTCCAGCCGCTCCTTGTCGGCGGCGCGGGGCACCATCTTCACATTCTCCGCCTGGAGCAAGTAGTACGCCAAGGCGGCATCGACATCCATCACGTCCCGGACCTCCGCACCGGCGGAGTGGAAGAACTGCCATACGCGGTTGATCGAATAGACCGCCAGCCGGCCGCTGGGATGCCACGCCGTGTAGCCAAACCGGGTCCCGATCTTCTTGACGTGCCCCTCGTTGACCAGGATCGCGCTGTGGCCGAATTCCTCGCTTCGGACGCCGATCAACATGCGGCCGGGATCGTTGCTGGCGAAGCTGTGGCAGTTGACGCAGCCCGTGCCAAAAGTCCTTCCATCCAGCACCACCGACTCGCGGAAAGTCGTCAGATCGCGCTGATGGACCGCGACCTCGCGCCACTTGGTGTGGTCCGGATGGATGAACCGGTAGGCGAGGTGGCTGTCAATGTCCTGTTCCGCGATCCGATTGACGATCGTCCGGTATCGCCGCCACTGGCCGTCCTGCTCCGCGTAAACGTCCAGCCGCAAATTTTTGCCCCGGTTCGCTCCCAGAAGAGCCCGCCAGCGGTCTGCGGGAATCGAGATTTTTGGCGAGCGCGAGACGATCTGGAACGCATCCCCGGCGGTGGAAGCGACGCGGACGAGGAAGCGCGTTCCTCGCTCGCGGATTGAGAAGTTCAGCGGAGCAATGTTGGGGGGGATCGTGATGTCCGAGTAATCCGGCCGGATCTGAGGCCGACGGGGCACTTGCAGGGCACCATCCACGGAGAGACGCTGAGACCGGCACACCAGGCACGCGCCGCTAACCGAAACGGCGATGACCATGCCCGCCAGGACGACTCGACCGGATTTCCGCGTCATGGGTTACAGGCCCGATTTACCAAAGCGGTAGTAGAAGAAGTACGAATCGCCCAAGCCCGCGTCCAGGGCGCTCTGCAACGCCCGGTCCCGGTTCGGAGTCCTCTTCAGAATATCGAAAAACGTCCCGGCATCCGCGAGCGTTTCAACGTCGAACGACTGCTCGCCCATGGCTGGTGGCCTGCCGCGGCGGATCGCGTCCAGCAGGATCGCTTCCTGGAAGTGCCGGGGGATTCGGGCATACCCGAAACGCTGCGGATGCCGGATGTTCTCTACGACCTTTTCGGGACGGGCGACACAAAGATAGTGCGTCATCAAGAACTCGAATGCCATCTTGTTTTCCGGGTTGATCGCAAGAAGTCGCAGCAACGACTGCTCATAGTTGACGGTCAGAAAGGCCTCGTCCTCGCTTGCCATCGACCGGCGGATCCGCCGCACTCGCGGGTCGCCTTCCAGGCGAGGATCTTCGTCCAGACGCCAGAGCATGTCTGCGGCTGTCCGGTGGTGGAGCGGCTTGCGGCTCAAGGCGCGCAAGAAGATTCTGGCCGTTTCGGGCTGATCTTTGACGATGTTGATCACCGCCAGGTGCTGAAGGATCGCCGGCATATCACCCTCCAGCGCGAAAGCCTCATGGGCGCTCTTCTCCGCTTCGTTGACCAGCCCAAGTTCCAGGAAGAACCGGCTTTCTTGAAAGTAGGTATGGGAGTCCTTGCCTTCCAGCATGTCGTACTCGGCAACGCCCGGGGCCTGGGGAAAACGGAACATCTCGTCGCCGAGCCGTCCGGTGTGATAAAGCGCCAGCATGACGTTCCGGTTGTAGCGGCTGTGGTACTCGCGTTCCGGCATTCTGGCGGCGGCGTCCAGAGCCTCCTGCCACATCCCGCGCTGGCAATAGTAGTCGGCCTGGAAAGCCGCCATGCCGTCGGTGTGCAGCAGCAAGCGGGCGATCGCGCCAGCCCCCAGACAGACGGCAGCCAACTTCATGCTCCATCTCGGTTCTCCCCGCCCTAAGAACCAGAGACCCTTCGCCGTCCACGACAATCCTGCAGCGGAGGACGCCGGATCGTTCGCGTCCGCGGACCGGCGAACGAGCACAGCCCGATGCAGAGCGGCTCCGGCCAGCACCGCCGGGAAGTAAAGGTACAACGCGAGGGCGTAGCGCCAGTTCCACAACACAACTTCCGGGTCCGGGACCAGGAAGTAGTCCGCGTAGGCTCGGCTAAGAGAAAGATGAAAGAGCGTGCTGCCCACAGTCCAAGGCAAGGTCAATCCAACCAGCAAGGCCGTCACGCCCACGAGCGTCCGTCGCCGGA
>CAYUFW010000043.1:0-3810 GCA_964443915.1 uncultured Pirellulaceae bacterium | reverse complement strand
TCTCTATCGCCACCAGGACCGAGAGGAGCAGGCTTCCAGGGCCTGCGACATAGTAGGCGAGCAGACACATGACCAACAGGACCGCCGCCGCCTTGGGTGGGTGTCGCGGCGTCAGACACAGGTAGAGCACGAAGCATGCCAAGGCCACCACGAGCGACAGAATGATCTGCAGCGGATGGCCGTAGCTGCCGAACAGTACCAGCAGCACAACGGCTGGCCCGTAGCGGATTACCATACCACGACGCCGGCCGGCAAGGCGAGTCAGGACATCGACCCCCAGACATGTGCTCCAAGCCAGGGCGGTGACAATGAGGGCCCCCAGCCAGCCAAAGCAAAAGAAGGGCGAGAGGAACCGCGCGGCGTACTCCACCAAGCCCCCCGGCCGGCACAAGAACGGCCAGAAAAACGCCCATCCCGTGGAAAAGGAAACGGAGTAGTAGGGAGTAAGGATGCCAATCGTGTGATGGATCAGCCGGGGGTCAATCACCAGCCAAACGTAAACATAGTGCAGCAGGAAGAACACGCCCGTCTCCACGCGGGACCGCCGCGACCGTCCGCGCATCGCGTCGAGACGGTTTGTTGCTGCGGTTGCTTCGTTTTTCGGGGTCCTCGGAGCCGGCACGACACACTCGCTAAGATTTCTGCAGACGTGGTTGCGGGACGGTCAAGGCCCGGAGATGTCATGGAATTCCTGCTCGAACCGCCGGACGAGATCCGGCTGGCCGCTGCGCCGGGCGACTTCCACCGCCCGGCGCAGCGGCCAGCCATGATGGCATCCGGACGCCGGCCCGCCTGGGCGTACGCCCGGCCCAGAATCGCCAGGAACTCCGGCTGGTTGAACTGCGTCAGCTGGCACGCTTGTTCGGCCATCCGCACGGCCGCGCTGCCGTCGCGCAAGTCCCGTTGGGGGCAGGTGGCGCGGATCAGCGCGGATTGCGCCAGCGCCGGGGCAAAGTCCGGGTCCAATTCCAGCACGCGAGCATACTCCGCGAGCGCCTGTTCGAACTTCTCCTGCTCGTGCAGCGCCATGCCCAGGCACTGCCGGGACGACACGTCGCCGGGGCGCAGCCGGACCGCCTGCTCCAGGCTGGCGACCGCCTCATCATTCCGTTTCAGGTGCATCAGCAGCATGCCCAGCGCAAAGTGCGCCTCGAACAGCTCCGGGTCCAACTTCAGCGCCGCCCGATATGGTTCCACGGCCTCGGCGGCTCGTCCTTGTTTCGTCAACGCCGCTCCCAGATTGCGAAGCGCCTCCGTGTTCTTGGGGTTCAGGTCCAGCGCCTTGCGGCACGTCGCCACCGCGCGGTCGAGGTCCTCGAACTGGATGTTCGTTTGCGCCTGCCGTGCGTAGGAGTGATCGTCCAGGAACCGTTCGCTGATTTGCCGAATGGCGTCCGGGGCGGCGCGGACGAACTCCGGGATGTTCGCGGCGCGGCCGGGAGCCGTAAAGTCCGCCAGCAGCACGGGCGGGCTGCTCTGGCCCGCTTCGTCGAAGTGCGTCAAGAACAGCTGCGTGTACGGGGAAAAGGCCTTCGAGGAGAACACCATCCACTTGCCGTTGGGCGAGAAGCTGTGCCAGGAATTCATGCGCGACGTGTTGCAGCGCAGGCGGCGGGCCTCCCCGCCGCTGCTGGGGACGATAGTCAGCTGGCTGTCCGGCTGAAGCAGCATGAAGGTCTTCGCCTGACAGAACACGATCCACTTTCCGTCCGGCGAATAGCGGGCGAAGTAGTTGCTCATGCCGTTGTGCGATGCCCCGGCCAGCGGCTCCGCTCGACCGCCCTGGCCGCCGTTGAAGGGGATGCGGTACAGATCGAAGAGGAACGTCTGCCCTTGGTGCGTGAACACTTTGCACTCGTCCAGGGTCAGCAAGCCCGTGCCCTCCATGCGGTAGCGTTTGCTGCGGGCAAAGACGATCCACTTCCCATCCGGGCTCCAGACTGGATTGCTCTGCACGTATCGCGGATCGTCGGCGCCCGGCAGGGCCCGGAACGTGCCGTTTTCTCGCGAGTAGATCCCCACGATCCCCTTGATCGGAAAAAAGAGCTGCGAAAAGGCGAGATTGGGCGTGGCCACGAAGACGGAACCGTCCTTCACGGTGCTGGCCACGTATTTCCCGTCGGGCGAGACTTGGGACAACAGCCCGAACGTCGTCTCGCCGTCCTCGCGTCTGTAGTCGCTCCACGTAATGATCTTGCTCGGCTCCAAGACCATCTGCTGGCCGACAGGCACGACGGCATAGGAGGCTTTGTCGTTGGAGTAGTCCACATCCATTCCCAGGATCGTGCCATCGGCGGAGAACGAGTGGCAGTTCCCGCACACCGGCAGATCCTTCAAGACGACCCGCGGCGGCTGACGGGAAGCGACATCGCCGAATCGCCAACGGATGTGCGAAGGGTCGTTGACCGCATCGCGAAAAGGCAGATTGACTTCGCGGTAGAAGATCGGCGCGCCGATTTCGTCGCCGGACGTGCTGATCGAGACGCGGCCCGACGACCGGACGCGGCCCTGACGCGCGCGGCGAACGCCCAGCACGGTAACCTCGGCTGGGCCGGCCAACGAGCGGCGCTGAATCGTCTCCCACTGGCTTTCAGAGGGCGTCCACTCTTGGGCCGAGCACTCGACAGAGACGCCCTGCTCGTCCCCGCAAAACTGGACATGCACCAGCCAGGCGTCCGACTGGGCGTCGGTGTCTTCCCAGCGGAACGTGGGTGCGGCAATTTGGGGTGGAAAGACCGACTCGTCGAAGGGGTACTGGATGGTCAAACCACCGGGCGCATCTCGCGGATCAAACGACGCCAGAATGGCATCCGATCGCAGGGGCCGCGACCCGCCGGACGTGTACCACACCGCCGCGGCGGCGATGGCCGCCGCCTCAACACTCACGCTCGCAAGCAGGAAAAGGCGTTTCGACGACATCCCTAGTTGTGATTGCCTGCTCGCTGATCGCTCGAGTCCGCTTAGCTTCGTTCGAGAAAGAACTTTCGTGGCGTACGCTTCCAGCTTGCGGTAGGTAGTGGCTTCGCAAGCTGGAAGCTTACGCCACTTTACCGACGCGAACGGATCGCCGGACGAATCGAGCTACCGCTCTGCGATTGGGGGTTCAGGATCTCCGCGGCTTTCGGATTCGGCACGAGTTCGATGTTGATCTCGTTTGCTCCGGCCTTCACCTCCACTTCGACTTCTTTCGGCATCAGGCCCCGGTAGGGTGACACGGCGGGCGCTTCGTCGTGCTTACCCGGTTCGGCGCCAGACTCTGCCGGTGCCTGGGGAGCAGCTGGAAAAAACGTGACCTTGTGCCGCCCGACAGTGGCTCCGTCCCCGTCAACGTAGGTGGTGAGGACGTACGAGCCGTCGGATTTGATGGCGCCCCCCGCCGGCTTGGTAGCTACGCCCGTGTCGGCGCTGGCACCCGTTGTGATGGGAGCGAATGTGATGGAACCCGACTCGACCGGTTTTCCTTCGTGCGTCACTTTGCCGGAAACCTTTCCCGTCTCCGCCTGCTTTGCGCCGCCTGAGCATCCGGTCAAAACGACGAGCAAAGCAACGCTGCACAGCCCAGCCGCTAATCGAACCGTGAAATTCATTGAAAGCTCCCTTTCCAAACGTCCCCTGGTGTGGTCGTAGCCCAAATCTCTGTGGCAGCCCGGCTTTTCTGAACGGCCGGGCTTCTCTGGCTCACGCCGCAAATCGCGTGGGGAACAAGACTCGCCCCCCTCCTCCTCCGTCTGCAGCGGCCCATGCCTTGAACTTGGGCCTCGTCAGCAGAATTCGTGGGGAAACTCCGGTTCGGGAAGATGCCCAAGTTGA
>CAYUFW010000042.1:19541-36817 GCA_964443915.1 uncultured Pirellulaceae bacterium | reverse complement strand
CGTGGCCTCGCAAGCTGGAAGCTCACGCCACTTGCGGTGCTCAGTCCCTCGCTGCGCCGAACACCGGTTTGGGCAATTTGCCGGAACTCCAGCTTCGCGCCTCGTCGCTGTCGGCCGGGGCCGAGCGGATGCGGACGCGGAAGGTGCGCGGGCCCTGGCCCAGGCCGCGGGCGGCGGCCACGTGGGGCAGGGCGGCCGCGGCGACGTCCATCGGTTTGACGACGTTTTGAGCCGGCAGGGGCATGCTCTTGCGCAGGTCCAGCTTGGGGACGTACCAATCGGCGTAGGTTGCCGCATCGGTCTCGACGGTGACGTGGAACGCCATCGGCCGCAGCGGCGACAGATTCACGAGCGTGCCTTGCACTTCCAGGCGGTCGCCCAGCAGGCCCTGAGCGCCGACGGTTTGGTGACGCACGGCCGTCAATTCAACCTGTCCCAGATTCTCTTCGGTCAGGGAGATGCCCTTCCGCTGGGACGGCTTCAGCGTCACGTTCTGATTGCGGCATGCGGCGTCCAGCAGCGGCCGGAATTGGGACTGCATCTCGGCCAGTCTGTCGCCGAACGCCTGCTGAAAGTCCGCCTGGCGCTGCTGGGGACTGTCCTTTGCCACCGGCTTCTTCTGCCCCAGCAAACGCAGGTACGCGGCGTATTCGGCCTTGTACCGCGTCACCAGCAGCCAGTGCAGGCCCCAGGCTTGCCCGTACGCGTCATCGACCAGCGCCGGCGTGTGGAAGGGATCGTCGTCGGCCAGCAGGTGGTCCCACTTTACCTGCGTCGCTTCCAACGCCTGGTTGGCGTAGCGCACGCTGACCTTGCCCGGACCGACGTTGATCTTGCCTTGGTTGGCCTCGAAGCCGGTGGCCAGTCCTTCGTCGAACCAGGTGGGCACGGGCGCCAACCGCTGCAGGATCTTCCGCACGTACACCTGCTGGTGGATGGCCTCGTGCAGCGGCGTCTCGTACGTGCGGCACTCTTCCAGGCGGACGGCCAGGATGTTGGTCAGTTTCGAGTAGAACCCGGCCACGCGGCGTGTGAGTTCTTCGTCCCGCGAGGTCGCCGCCGAGGCGTACTTGGCGAAATCGTCCTTGGCCTCGAAGATCAGCACGACCACCGGGTGGGCGGGCGCGGGAGCTTCGATCCGGGCGTCGCGGACGTATCGGACGAACGCGCCCTCGACGTTTTTCATGAACGCGGCCGCGTCCCGCAAGAACCCTTTGGCCGCACCTTCGGACGTCTTGGGCAGCGGCGAGCCCAGCACCAGGCCGATGACGAAGGGGTCTTGCAGGTAGCTCCGAAAACGCTCGGCGGTGAACTCCTCCTGGAACCGGGCCGCCATCGCCGGGCCGTCGAGCGGCGCCGGGCCGGATGCCGGCACGCGCTTTTCAGCCGCCTCGCGGGGGACCAGGTGGTACCGCCCGTCAGACGTTTCCAGCACGTAGACGCCGCGTTCGAAGGCGACCAGCGAGGCGTCCAGCTCGACCGGCGTGCCGTCCGCGTCGCGAGAGTGGAACTTGTCCGCCAGCGAGGTGCGGGCAGCTGGTAGCGCACACGCGGCGACCAAAGCTGCGACGGCGGCAAAACGACGAGAACAGCGCATGGCATCTAGCCTCTTCCTACTTCTTTGCCGCTCCCGCCTGGCCTTCGGCCAGCACGGCGGCGGCGTGGCGGGCGAGGTGACCGCGCAGGTCCTGGGTGTACTCGCGCAGGATCTTCTCGCCCAAGCCTTCCCGGTCCCCACAACGATACAACGCCCGGGCCAGCATCAGCTCCCGCAGCGATTCGCGGCGCGTCTGCTCGGCGTTCGGTCCGCCGGGGACGCCTTGCGCGATCGCCGTCTGGACGTCCGCATGCGCGTAGCCGGTCATGCCGGGTTTGTTCAGCAACTCGGCCAACGGTTCCGCGGCCGACCGGTCGCCGATCAACTCCAACGCCAGACCCACGGCCCGGTGGTGGCTGAATGCGATCTGGGCATCCAGTTGACGCAGTTTGTCCAGAACGACGGGCACAGCTTTCGCGTTGCCGGCGTGGCCCAGGGCCACCAGCAGGTTGTCCAGTTCGGACAGCGCGGCGCCGAACTGGCCCATGCCGCGGAAGTTCCAGCCTTCGTCCCACTGCTCGTAGGAACGCACCTTGGCCAACAGGGTCTCCAAGCCCGTATCGTCGCCCAACACGGCCAGGGTGCGGGCATAGGTCAACTTGTCTGGCTCGGTTGTCGCGGCCCGGTAGGCTTCGCGCACCAGCGGCAACGCGCGTTGGGGATCGGTCATGATCGCCGCTGCGCCCCGGCCTTGCTTCAGATCGGCCACGGCCTGCGCGAGCCGCTCGTCGGACAACGGATAGGAGTCCTGGTCCGTGAGCACGCTTTCCGGCAGATTGCCGATCTCGACAAGGTGTTTTTGCAGGGCTTTCACGTCGACCTGCCGGATGGGCACGTTCGCCTGCGCGGCCATCGCCGCGGCATAGCCGGCTGCGTAGCCGCCGTTCTGGATGTCGGGCTGCATGCGGATCAGCGGCACGGCGTCGCGATGGGCGCTGATGCCCAGTCCGACAACGAGGATCCCGTCCAGGCCCTTGGGCAACATGGCCCGCAGGGGGATGTCCACGAAGAGGCCTTTCTTTTCGGGGTGCTCCAGCAGCAAGTAGGGATCCACCGTGTAACCATGCGAGTCGAAGTTGCTCCGGCAGCGGCACACCGTATCGGGATACGTTCGCTCATTGACTTGATCGAGCAGCGTAATCGTCGCATCGCCGAGGATCCGCCGCCGTTCGCGGGTGTCGATCAGTCGTCCGTGGTCGAAGGCGTCCGGGTACTTGTCCTTGGAGTACACCAGCACGTGCCAGATGTCGACCAGATCGGTTTCGTCGACGATCGTAAAATCGGTGTTGTTGTACGAGCCGCCGAGCCGGTAGCCGGGCAAGCCAGTACCCTGCATGCCGAACTCGGAGGCGTCCGTGTAAATCGTTTCGGCGCCGGCCGAGGCGGCGACATCCGAATTGCCCGTGGCGTCGATGACGGTGTGAGCCAGGATGACGCCGCGGCCGTAGGGCGTGGCCACGACCGCGCCGGTGACGCGGTTGTCCTGGACGAACGCGCCGCAGCCGACCACGCCGTACCACAAGTCGGCGCCGGCCTTCAGCAGTTCTTGCCGGTACCATTCCATTCTCTGCTCGATGATCCAGCGCTTCTGTCCGTCCTGGACGGTGGCGGTGAAGCCGACGCAGTTGCCCCAGTAGTAGCCTGCAATCGCGCCGATCGTGCCCACGCCGCCCAGGCCGTGCAGGTACTCGATGACCAGCGTCTTGGCTCCGGCGCGGGCTGCGCCGATCCCCGCCGGCGCGCCGCCCGTCCCGCCGCCGATCACGACCACATCGTATCGGCCCAAGACCGGGATCGCTCGGCCATCCTGCTCGACGGTGGGAAGCTCTTGCGGGATCGGACGCACGCCGGTCAGCGATTCGCGGACATCGCCGGTCGCCGCCGGGGACGAGGTGGGCTCGCCGGGCAACTTGACGCCCGACAGTGCGGCGGTGGCTTGGGCATCCGTCGCCGCGGCTTTGCCCAATCGTTCCCCCAAGTCCATGTAGGCCACAGGCCGCAGGAGCTTTTCCGCCTGCTCCCGCGAAACGTCCGCGCAGCCGCCCAGGACGTACAGCCGATCGACGCCTTGAGGCTGGAACGCGCCCAGCGGCAGGGACTCGACGCCTTGCCAAGGTCCGGACGCCGCTTCCTGGCCGTGCATCGGGTCCGGCGGGACTTCGAACAGTTCGTCGGAGGTGAACTGCTGGTCGGGATCGTAGGTCATGGTCCGCGCTTGCTGGTCGGCTTTCATGTGCGCCGCGTAGCTGGCGTCTTCGACGGGCAGCGGCATGGTGTACTCGATCACCGGGAATTCGCGGCCGGACTCGCCGCGGAACGGCGGCGCGGCGGTGCGCGAGGAAATGTAGTCCGGCCCGCGCGGCTGGCCGCCGATGACAACGCGGCGGAAGGTGTGCGTGCCGCCGGGGTAAGGACGGAACTTGGCGCCGGCCAGCCGGGCGACGACGGCCCGCGGGGTCGCGTCGATGATCGTCTTGGCCACCACCGCTTGCCGCCCGGCGCGGTTGGCCATCACGATCCCGCAGGGCTTGCCGGCGGCGTCGCGGAGCACGTCGGTGGCGTAGCAGCTGTACAGGTAGCGGACGCCGGCGGCCAGCAGTTCGTCGTCCAGCGAGTTCTTGACGTGCATCGGGCGCGGGGTCTCGCGGCCCGCCTCCTGCAGCGGCGTCCTCTCCGGGCCGATGATTTCGATCTCGCCCAACAGAATCCGCTCAATGCCCTCCGGCTTTTGGACGTGGAAGCGGACATAGCGGGCCCGAGCGCCGATCGCGGCCTGGAGCGTGGCTGAGTCGGTGCTGGGAAGGTCGTTTTCGATCACGGCCGCGGGCTTCCACTGCTCCTTGCCGTCGCTCAGCGAGACCGTGATGCGTTTCACGTCAAAGGGACTGCCGCCGGCGCCGCCCGGCGCCCGGCGGTAGAACATGACGCGGACGGTGTGGATTTCCTGCGACTGGGCCAGGTCCGCCGTGATCTGCACGTCGCCGTCGTACTGGACGCTTTCGGACGAGGCGGAATCCCAGCGGCCGTCGGTCAGCCGACTGGGCGGCGCGGTGTCGCGGTGCGCCGCCGCGCTGGGCAGGTCTGCCTCGTACTGGTACGGGATGCGGTTCGGGTCGGCCAGCGGCTGGCTGCGGTCGCCGAACACGCGCTGCGCCAGCGGCGAGGCGGGCGTTTCGCCTTCCTCCAGCCACAGCCGCAACGTGGCCGTCATGTCGTCGCCCAGATACGGATGCGGCGCGGCCAGGAACACCTTCGCCCCGTCCTTGGCCGCCGCGATGGCTGCCGAGACCGCCCCGGTCCCGCCGCCCACGACGACCACGTCGGCCTCGTAGGCCACGGGGATCTGGCGGGCCGATTCGTTGACCGCCTCCGCGCCGACCGCTGCGGTGCCGCACACCCAGCATCCCAGAATCGAACAAAACCAGTTCGAGCGTTGCAAAATCATGAGCTACCTCGCGTGGAAGGATGTCGGTTGCCGCTTCTACGATCGCATCATGGTCTGGCATGGTAACGCGCGGCAGGAGAGCGGGCAAGCAGCGGTCGCGGGACGCAGGACGCGGACGGGGCGGGGGCGGGGGCGAGCCGCGGAAAGCGGCGTCCGGATGCCAGCGGCGCTGTGGCTCATGCGTATGCGGTTCGCCGGCCACCGGTGACTAGCGCCATTCCGCTCACTCGTTTCGCGACTAACGCCGAAAAGGTTGCCCAGCCGGACCGTGCCGCATAGGATATGCAGGACCAATCTGGATCCGATTAGAGAAACTAGTCCACTGACCCGGACTGAGGTCAGTCTTTCTTTTCATGGCAGACACGATTTCCCGATTCCTCCGGTACGCGGCGACGATCGGCCTGCTCGCGGCCGGCTATGCGGTGTTGGCCAAGGCAGGCTTGGTGTTCGCGATCCCGCCGGGCAACGCCACGGCCGTTTGGCCATCGGCGGGGTTCGCGGTCGCGGCACTCCTGCTGTTGAGTTGCCGGGTCTGGCCCGGTGTTTGGCTGGGGTCCGCGCTGGCCAACTTCACCACGGACCTGTCGTGTACGGCCAGTTGCGTCATCGCTACCGGGAATACGCTGGAAGCGATCATGGCATGTTGGCTGATCCGGCGCTTGCTGGACCTCCGGACGCCCTTCAGCCACGTTCGCGACAGCTTTGTGTTCGCCGCCGTCGCCGCCGGTTCCAGCGTGGTCGCGGCCAGCGTGGGGGCGACCATGCTGCGGATCGCGGGCTTGGTCGACTGGCTGCAATTCGCCCGGAACTGGTGGACCTGGTGGCTGGGCGACGTGGCCAGCCTGATGATCGTGGTTCCCTTGGTGCTAGCCAGCCACCAGCGTCGGTGGAGTACGCCGACCATCGCACGCTGGGCGGAGTTCGGGTTGCTGCTGGCCTGCGTTGCGGCGGCGGGGCCGTGTATCTTCGGCGTCTGGCTCCCGGAGCGGCTTGCCGAGGGCCTCGCCTATCTGACCGTGGTCCTGCTGATTTGGGCCACGTTGCGGTTCGACCTGTTCGAGATCGCGTCGGCCACGCTGCTGCTTTGCTTGGCCGCCATCTGGGGCATTTCACGTGGCGTGGGAGCCTATCGCGTCGAGGACTCGCTGTTCGACTTGCAGGTCTTCATGAACGTGTATGCCCTGACGGGCCTGGCCCTGGCCGGGGTCGTCACGCAGCGCCGGGAGGCGGCCTCGGCAGCCCAGACGTCTCAGGAGCAGTTGGAAAGCGAGATCGTCGAGCGGGAACGTACGCAAAAGTGGTTTCGCCGGCTCCTTGAATCGACTCCGGATGCCACGATCGTCACGGGCGGGGACGGCGTGATCGTACTGGTGAACGCCGCCGCCGAGAAGCTGTTTGGGTATCCTTCGGGCGGCTTGCTGGGTCTCTCCATTGAGGTGCTCGTTCCCGAGTGTCAGCGTCAGCAGCACGTCGAACACCGCAGGAGATACAATTCGGCCCCGCACATGCGGCTGATGGGCGGGGGTCTGGAGCTTTCGGCGCAGCGCCGGGACGGCTCGGTGTTCCCGGTCGAGATCGCGCTGGGCCCGCTGCCGACGGACGAGGGCTTGTTCGTTTTCAGTTCCATTCGGGGCATCACCGAACGCAAGACTGCGGAGAGGGCATTGCAGGAAAGCCAGGAGCGGTTCGATCTCGCGGTGCGCGGTACCGACGCCGGCATCTGGGACTGGGACCTGCGGACGAACGCCGTGTACTTCTCTGCACGCTGGAAAAGCATACTGGGCTACGAAGACCATGAGATTCCAGCCGACTTTGCGGAATGGGAACGCCGCCTGCACCCCGACGACCGCCAACGGGCGCTGGAGACCATCCGGCAGTACCTGGATGGCGAGCGGACCGATTTCGAACTGGAGCACCGGCTGCAGCACAAGGACGGGACGTACCGCTGGCTCCTCGCCCGCGGGGCAGCGGTGCGGGACCCGCAGGGAAGAGTCTACCGCATGGTCGGATCGCACTTGGACATCACCGACCGCAAGCACGGGGAAGAGCGGTTGCGGCAGCAGGAGGTGCAACTGCTGGTCGCCGCCGAAATCCAGCAGCAGTTGTTGCCGCATGAGCCGCCGAAGCTGCCGGGTTTCGACGTCGCCGGCCGCTGTTATCCGGCCGAGTTCGCGGCCGGAGATCACTTCGACTTTCTCTGGCTGCCCGATGGCTCGCTCCTGCTGGTCCTGGCGGACGTGAGCGGGCATGGCGTCGGTCCGGCCATCGTCACCGCTTCGCTCCATGCCCGGTTCCACTCGCTGTCGGAACTGTCGAGCGACCTGCCCCAGATGCTCAAGACCCTGAACACCCGTCTGTTCCGGGAGACAGCGGGCGAGGTGTTCATTACCCTGATCGCAGCCCGGATCGACCCGCAATCCCGGACGCTGACTTGCGTCAACGCCGGACACCCTTCCGGCTCCGTCCTGGCTGCGGACGGCGCGGTCAAAGCGGAGTTCTCCAGCGCGAGTCCGCCGCTGGCCCTCCTGCCGGACGTCGAGTTTGCCGCCAGCAGCCCGGTTCGGCTCGCCGACGGCGACCTGCTCTTCCTGTTCACCGATGGGCTGACCGAGGCGCACCGGCCGCAAGGGCCGATGTGGGGGACTGCGCCGGCGCTCCAGATCGTGCGCGAAAACCAGGACAAGACCGCGTCCGAGATCGTCGACGCCCTGTACGGCGGCGTTCGTGAGTATCTGCGGCCGGACAAACCCCACGATGACATCACGTTGCTTGTGGTCAAGGTCGGACCCGAACCGTAACGCGCCCCGCGTAGGACCGATTTCAATCCGTTCGGGAACGGAATGAATTCCGTTCTACGAAAGCGGACGCCTACCGCTTCACGTACTCCTTGAGCCAGCGCAGGTAAACCCGATATTGATCGAGCGACACGCCGGGCGGCGTCTGGTGATCGACGCTGGGGATGAAGCCGCCGCTGCGCATCAGCGGCAGCAGCCGCTCGAACTCCTGGCGGATCGCCTCCTCGCCCCGGTTCATGACCATCTTGTCGTAGTGGCCGACCATCTGCAGCGCCGGAAAGCTCTGCCGCAGCCGCAGGGCGTCGACGCCCGCCTGCCGCTCCAACGGCAGCACGCCCTGGACGCCTTCCCGCAACAACCAGGGCACCATCAGCGTGACGTCGCCGTCGGTGTCGACCAGGATCTCCGCGCCCAGTTCGTGAAGCCGGGGAATGAGCTGCCGATAATACGGCGCGATGAACTCGTCGAAGTGCCGCTCGGAGATCATCGGCCCGTGGTTGTAGGACATGTCCTCGGCAATCGTCGCAAAGGTCGGCACGCAAGCCTGGGCCACGCGGTCGAGGATCCGCAGGTTGAAGTCGGTCAGATCCTGGTTGATGCGGTGCAGCAGCTCGGGTTGGTCGTAGAACGCCAGGCTGATCTTCGTAAAGCCCATCAGCGTGCGGGGAAACCAGAAGTAGCCTTCCAGCGTGATCCACACCACGGCCTCGCCGCGCGCCTGGCGGCTGGCCCAGGACCGCATCGAGTCGATCGCGGCCGAATGATCGGGAAACAGCTGCGGACGCACCCGGAGGTAATCATCCATGTTCGAGACGATGCCCTCGACGTGGTGCTGCACGGCCTCGATCGTCGGGTCGGTCGTGCTGAACCAGAACTGCTGGTAGGGATCCAGGCCGAAGTACTCGGAGATCTCGAAGACCGTGTTCAGTTCGGGAGGCAGCCCCTCGGTTTTCCAGCGGGCGATGGTCTCGTCCCACCACATGGCCCATTCCCAGATCGGCAAGCGGTCCACCGGCTGGCCGTGCATGACGGCCCGGAAGCGCTCCACGTGATTCATAACGTTCCTCATGGCTTCGGCGAGCGGTGGGCGTGAGCCCCCGGTTCCTTCGCTTCGGCCAGCCTCGAGCGTAACCCCACCGGTTCGTTGGGTGTGGCCAAGCCGACGCCGCAGAAGTACCGGTGGGCTAACGCCCACCGTTCGCCAGGACGCGATGCGATTTCGCCGAGGTCAGACCGTCGGATTACTCGGCCGCCAGGCTGACGCGGACCAGTTCCTTGTCGTTACGGGCGAACACAGACCGGTCCGCAAACGCCGGGTGGCTCCAGACCACGCTCCGTCCAAAGACCGTGTTGGTTGGCTCCAGCACCCGGAAGCGGTCGATTTCGGTGTACCCCTGCGGCGACAACTGGGCCAAGATCAAGTCGCCCGTTTCGCTGAACAGGAAGAAACGGTCTTCGTGCTTGACGATGAACGCCGTGCCGTACCGGCCGCGGCGCGTGGCGCCGGTGGTCGGCTGGAGCGTTTGCCACAGCCGCTCGCCGTCCGTCAGCCGCACGCCCATCAGGGCCCCGCTGCTGATGTCGCAGCCGTAGATGGTTCCGTCTTCCAGAAACGGCGTGCTGTTGGCACAGTACACGGCGTTCTTGGACTTCCCCCGCCAGACGACCTCCGCCGCCGGCTGGTCTGCAGCCAGCTTCAACAGCACGCCTACGTCGCCGTAGCCGCTCGCCAGCAGGTACGGGCCGAATTGCCGGGGCGTGGTGATCGCCATGCCCACATTCGGTTTCAGCGGCACGGACCAGTAGCCGCGGCCGGTCTGCGGATCGAGGCTGTTGAGGGACTCGCCGTGCCAGACGATCAGCTGCTTGCAGCCGCCGGCTTCGATCATCGTCGGCGGGCAGTACCCTTGTTGCTCGGCCGACAGCGCTCGCCAGACCTCGCGGCCGGTCCGCTTGTCGAACGCGACCGCGACGCTGCCAGGTCCGCCGACCACGCAGAACAGCAAATCGCCGTCGACCAGCGGATGCGCGGCCACGCCCCAGAACGGCGTCGCCGCCCCGTAGTCCTTGACAAAATCCTTGCCCCAGACCAACTTCCCGGTTTGGCTCTCCAAGCAAGAGAGGTTTCCTTCCGCGCCGAGCGCATACACCAGCCGGCCATCGACGGTCGGCGTGCAGCGCGGCCCGCCGCCGAACGAGAACCGGTACGGCCGGTCGTACTCGTACTTCCACCGCAGCTGGCCCGTCCCGGCGTCCAGGCAGAGCACGCGCTCACTGCCCTCCAGCCGGTCCGGGGCCCCGGGGTTGTTCGTCACCTCGCCCGCCCGGCGTTGGTAGTCCATCAGGAACACCCGGCCGTCCGCGACCGCGGGGCCGGTGTACCCCAGCCCCACCGGCGCTCGCCAAAGGACCCGCAGTCCCTGCTGCGGAAAACGGTCCACAATCCCTGCTTCCCGCCAGACGCTGTCCCTCTTCTGCCCGAGCCATTGCGGCCAGTCGTCCCCGACGGCGGGCAACGCCAACAGCCAGAGGATCGTCAACGAAGCAAAGCCATGTCGACGCATGGGGAGAACCTCCTGAAGATTGAAAGGGTGATGGAAGGTCCATGTTGTACCAGTCCCTTGGCGGCCTGTCGAGCATGGTGACGCCCCGGCGCTTCCGGTGGCGCGCCGGCTGCTTGACGTCCTTTCCCCGCGGCGTACACTGGATGCCGTGTCGGTCGCGAGCGTCCGGCTCGAAGAAACCAGGAGAACCAAGACGGTCAGGGGGGCTTCATGACCAGAAGGCGAAAGTGGCTTGCGGTCGGGACGGTAGTTCTGATCCTGTTCCTGTTGTTCCTGCTCTTTACCGACTCGGGGTGGCAGACGCAGTTCATCCTCGGCGGCGCGATGGTGAACTTGGGCTACCGGCTCCAGGACCGTCTGGAGAGTTACGACTTCGTACACGGACACGAGCATGAGATCTCGCCCGACGATGTTTGGAAGGAGATGCAGCAGCAGAACGCCTTGGCGGCCAAGGTGCGAGAGCTGTTTCCGCGCACGGCCCGTCATCCGCTGGTCGCGTTGGTGGTCTGTATGGACGCCCGCATCGACACCAACGAGTTGACCGGCGACACGCGCCGCTATTACTACATCATCCGCACGGCGGGCTCGATCCTTTCCGAGCGCGAGGAGGAGATGCTCGAACTGGCGGTGGCCAACGGGGTCGAGGTTGTCGTCCTCACCACGCACTCGGATTGCGCGGCAGAGAAGGCCGCCGCCTCGCCCGAATTGCGGCAACGCTACCCGGCGCTCGCCGACGGAGTCGACGAGCGGGAAAACCGGATCCGCGAGTTCCTGGCCCGGCCGCCCATCGCCGCGCGCATCGCCGAAGGCAAGTTGGCGGTCAAACTGATCAACATCGACACGATGACCGAGAAGATGTTGCCGCGTGAACCGCCGGCCACGTCCGCGCCCACTCCCGGTCACAGTTGAACTTGTCCCCGATTGGTCTTCCGCCCCGAACGAGAACTGGCAGTACCCCGTCGCAAGTTCCCACGTAGGACGGTTTGGCAAACCGTTTTCGTGACACCCGCACCTATCCGTTTTCCCAAGGAAAAAATATTCTGGACGGTTGCTTGACACTGACTAGGACACCGCGTTAGACTTTGGGCAGTGAAAGTTGGCCCCCGCCCGGTTGTGACGAGCGGGGGCCTGACAACTACCCGAGTCTTTCGAGGAGGTAATCGTCATGTCCAAGTCTACCACGTATCGCCACCCGAAACCAAGCCCCGACTTCCCGCTCTTCCCGCACGCATCAAACCGCTGGTGCAAGAAGATCAAAGGCAAGGCCCACTACTTCGGGAAAGTGCTCCCCGATGATCCCAAGGGTGAGCAGGCCCTGCAGCGGTATCTCGACACCAAGGACGATCTATTCGCCGGACGCACGCCGCGAGCGAAGAGCGACGTCCTCGTGCTCGGGGATTGCGTCAATCTCTGGCTGGACGCAAAGCGTACGCGGCTTGGCTCCGAGGATCTGACTTTCCGCACTTGGGAAGATTACCGACTGATCGGTGCCATCGTGGTCGAGACTATCGGCCGATCCGTTCCCGTGTCGCACTTGGGGCCACGGGACTTCGGGAAGCTTCGGGACGTCCTGTCGAAACGCTGGGGGCCGACGAAGCTGCGGAACAACATGCAGTACGTTCGCGGGATCTTCAACTGGGCGAAAGCCGAGGGGCTGATTGCCGAGACGCCGCTCTACGGAACGCAATTCGAGAAGCCCGCCGCAAAGCAAGTGCGGGCCGTGAAGAGTGCCAAGGGGCAACGGATGATGACGCCAGCGGAGATCCGCGAACTGCTGGCCACCGCGAGCCCCAACGTGAAAGTCTGTATCCTGCTGGCGGCAAACGCTGGAGTTGGGCCAAGCGACCTTGCCCGGCTGACGATCGGTGCCATCGACCTGAAGACGGGGTGGATTAGCTACCCCCGTCACAAGACCGGCGTTGCCAGGCGTTTTCCCCTCTGGCCGGAAACCGCTGCCGCCATCCGCGAGGCGCTCGCCGTGCGTCCGGCTCCGGCTCCCGGCTCCGAAGACGTGTTGCTCTTGCGGACGAGGGGCCAAGCGTACACAAGCAGACGGAACGAGCTAATCTCCGATACCTTCCGGCTGGAGTTCCCCGCCGCGAAACATACGCTCTACGATCTGCGGAGAGGCTTCCAGACGATCGGCGAGCAAGCCGGCGATCCGGTTGCGGTGTCCGCCATCATGGGGCACGCACCCCGCAGCAACGATATGGCCGCCATGTATCGGCAGGCCATCGACGATGATCGGCTGCGGGCTGTGGTCGACGTCGTACACGACTGGCTGTTCGGCCAGGGTGGCGACGGCGGCCGGGCGCCGGGCGACCGTGGCGACGACGACCGCCAGGATCCCCGGAAAAGCCCCGCCCGTGCGTCGGAATCGACGAAGGTACAGCGGGCCGTCATTCGGTGCCTCAGAGCAATCGAGAACGCCACCGGGCCGGACAAGCAAGTTCTCGCATCGGTCTGGAATAGTTCGGAAATCGCTCTGGCGTTGTCCGGTGACCACTGGACGGCACAGCGGTTTCTGCAGCAATGGGGCGACGATCGTAGTCAGGACCAGGACCAGGACCAGCGGCCGCGGCTGCGGCTCGTCACTGCGGGCTGACCGTGGTAGAATCTGAGCGACGGGCTACGGTAGGCCACCGGAAAGCCCGCATCCCAACGGGTTGCCCGTCGCTTTTTCTTCGCTTGGGACTTCGCCAAATGGGAGGGCGATATCATGCCAGAATCAAAGGCACAAACGGCCGAAATCGTTCTTGAGTTGTGGTTCGATCTTACGAAGTTGGTTGAAGCCGGCAAGTCGCTGGCGATGCTACGCGAAGAGTATTCAGCCAAAGACAAGCCGGCAGCGCCGGGGGATGAAGACCAATCCGCGCTGATACGGTTTTGGGTTGCGTGGGATGCATCCAACGAGGCGTTGGAGCGGTTGCCGAGAGACTTGATTGACGATCCGACCCGCCCGCCGATTGATCGGCAAAGTACCATCATTCGGAAGCGGCTGCAGGATGTGGCGGGCCCGCTTGGCAGTACTCGCCCGGTGAACTGGCCAGACGATCCGAAAGTGAACCTGGGGGCGTTCATCTTCTGGTATGCAACTGACGAATGGCGCGGACATCTCGACGCGCTGAGCGACTTTGCCTTGTGGCTGCGCTCTTTGCCGAAAGAGGAAGCGCCCGCCGAGCCGCCGAAGGTCGAGAGCAACTTGGCGACGGCTGCGGACGACGAACCCGGCAAACGTCTGGATGAGATTTGCGGGATTCTGACGCATACACAGCAACGCATTATTCGGTATCTGTGGAATCGAAAAAAACATTCCGACCCGTCTGTTCTTGCTGACCAAGTTGAAATGTCAGATGGCGTTGAAGCCGTCAAGAGACAGTTTTCTCGCCTAACAAAGAACCTGCTGGAGAACGGTATCTCTGACGTTTATCTCGACTTCAACAAAGCCCGTTGGGTGAAACTCGTTCATCCGTAGCAACTGACAAATCTGGGGACAAAAAACGGGACAACGCTGTCCCCGGTTTTGTCGGACCCCCTCAGTACCATTTCGCGTGTTGACTACACCGAAGCGGTTCTGAGGGGTTTTTTTATGACTGTCGCCGAATGCCTAGACCGCATTCCGACATCCGCCGAAATCCGGCAACGCATCTCGCATACCTACCAGGAAGCGAAAGCTCTAAAGGCATTGCTCCGTGCCGCTGAACAACGCGAGAAGCTGGTAGCCCGGCAAGCACAGCAGCGGGAGGTTCCGAGCGATGACCGCTGACACCCGCCGCGAATTCTTGACCCCGCCCGAAGTCGCCGCCCTGTTGCGGATCCGCGAATCCAAAATTCTCGGCTGGGTCCGCAGCGGCCGGCTGCCAGCCATCAACGTGAGCGAAGGCCAGCGGCCGCGGTATCGCATCGCCCGGGCCGCCCTGGATGCGTTCCTCCAGCAGCGGGCCGTGGCGCCCGCAGTCCCGCCGGCGAGACGGCAGCGGCGAGATTCGAAAATCCCTCAGTACGTTTGAAACCAACGAAAAAGGCCCGTCGCAACCCGACCAAGACCGCGACGAGCCAAAGGAAATCGACGAATGAATCCTACAGCAGCCATCGATGAAAATCAAGTTCCCGCCGAACTTCGCGAGCGTCCACAATGGGTGCTCTGGCGTTACGAAACCCGCGACGGCAAGCAGACCAAGGTTCCCTACTCCGTGACAGGGGCCCGGGCCAAAGCCGACGATCCGGCGACGTGGGGCACGTTCGAGCAAGCCCTGGCCGTCTATCGCTCTGATCCACAGAAGTGGGCGGGCGTAGGATTCGAGTTCTCTGCCGACGATCCGTATTGCGGCATCGACTTGGACGCGGTACTTGACCCGGCAACCGGCGACTTCCTTCCGTGGCCGGATTCGTTCCTCCGCAAGTGCGAATTCCCGACGATCGTTCCAAGCCCCGAAAAGCTGGTTGAACTGCTGGGCTCATATACCGAAAAATCGCCATCGGCAACGGGCGTCAAGGTTTTCATCAAGGGACATCTCCCACCAGGTGGAAACCGCAAGAATGCGGACGCCGATGGTAACGACGCGAAGATTCCCGGTATCGAAATGTACGCCAGCGGCCGCTACTTCACTGTGACTGGGCAACGGTTGCCGAGTAGCCCGTCAACGATTGCAGAGGTTAACGGAAAACTTAAGCACCTTCACAAGTTCATCTTCGGTGAGCAGGCTAAAGAGAAAGAGAACATTTCGCAGCCATCGAAGAGAGGCAAAAAGGGACGCCGGAAGAAAGCAGCATCATCTCCCGCAACTGCGGATGATGCGTTCATTCTGCGGAAGGCCACAGAGGCGAAGAACGGTAGCGACTTCGCGAAGCTGTGGGCCGGCGATGTATCGGGCTATCCGAGCGACAGTGAAGCCGATCTAGCTCTTGCAAATCATCTCGCCTTCTATTGCGGGCCGGATCCTGCACGCATCGAGTCTTTGTTGCGGCAGAGCGGATTGAATCGCGACAAGTGGGACAAGCACAAGACCTACCTTTCGGATACCATCGCGAAGGCCCTGGAAGGCCGGACCGAGTTCTACCGCGGTCCCCAACAAACCGTGGAAGATGCCATCGAGGATCTTGCACCGAATGAGGTAGCAAACGGCGTGCAAGTCGAGTTCACCGACGAAGAGGGGGCGATAAGGCGAAAAACAGAAGCATTGACTATGGCCCAGATTCTCCAGCGGCTTGAACAACAGACCAACGGTTGGCCAAGGGCAATCGGGAACACGCTATTCGTTCACGATTCAACGCATGGTATCGCCTTCCTTGACAAACCCGCGGATTTGTTCGGGTGGTTTCAACAACGCGTGGGACACGTCACATGGTGCCAGGGGCCGAGCTTCGTGAAACAGGGGGAGTTGTTCAGCGAAGTGCGGAGAACATCGAAACGGTATGTTTCCATCGAGGATCTTCCGCACGAACCAAAGATGGAAGGGCACTACTACGCTTGCGAAGATACCGCAACGGGCGATTGCGAGTCTTTGAAGTGGCTGCTGCATAGATTCAATCCATCGACCGACGTTGACTTCTGGTTGATGCTGGCGGCTTTCGTTACTCCAGTATGGGGCGGTCCGGCTGGATGTAGACCCGTCTTCGTCCCTACTTCTGACGCCGGGCGAGGGACGGGGAAATCCACTTTCGTTGAAATGGTTGGAGCGGTGTACAATGGTGCCCTGCAATTCTCGCATAACGAAGACTTCGCAACTATCAAGACTCGGCTCTTGAGCCCCGATGCTCTAACGAAGCGAGTAGCGTTGCAGGACAATGTAAAGACTCACAATTATTCATGGGGTGAATTCGAGGGTCTGGTTACGGCTCACACCATAGGCGGAAAAAGGATGTACGTCGGCGAGGCTTCCCGCCCCAATACCATCACGTGGTTTATCACGTTGAACGGGGCTTCACTATCCACAGACATGGCCCAAAGAAGCATCATCATCAAGGTAGACAAACCAGAGCGGAGCGGAACATGGGAGGAAGAGACTCGGCAATTCATCGAAACGAACCGCAAGAAAATCATCGCCGATTGCGTGGCAATTCTGCGGGAGCCGATAGAGCACAAGCTTGACCAGTTTTCGCGGTGGGCGACCTGGGAGCGGGATATTCTGCAGCGGTTCCCGGACTGCAACGAGATTCAGAAAGTAATCCTTGAGCGGCAAGGATCGGTCGACGTCGAGAGCGAGGAGGCGGATATCATCGAAACCCACTTCTCCGAACAACTTGAGCGACTCGGCTACGACGTTGACGCATCGAAAGTTTTCCTGCCAAGTCAGCTTGCAGCCAGGTGGTACGGCTGGGCGACGAACCAGCGAGATACTTCGGTTATCTCGGCATCCAGGATGCTGACGCAACTTTCCACAGAGGGGCGATTGCGGCGGATCGGTGTAGCCAAGGGGCGGGCCGGATCCCGTGGCCGTGGCTTCTATTGGACGGGTGAAAACTGGCCCGGAACGAACGTCGATATGGATGTTTTGGACCGGATTCACTCGAAAGATCCTGCCATCCGTTTGAAGGGGGAATAGGGCGCGGATGGGACAGATGGGACGGATGTTTTCTATTGTATTCTCCTCTGCGGCAAGCAAATTGAACATATAGACTGTTAGGGGGGGGGTAAACGAAAGAGGATGTGTAGTAAGAGCGCACAATAGGAAACATCCGTCCCGTCCGTCCCACCCGTCCCACCCAAAACGAAACTGAGGCACAAAACAAAATGGAAATCGAACAACAAAACGAAACCGACCCGGATCAAGCAATCCCCGAAACAATCCCTTGGCCGGAAGATCCGGTCGAATGCTGCCGGCGTTTTTTCTCCGAAATCGAGATTGCACCAAAACCGAACAAAAGAATCGGAA
>CAYUFW010000042.1:13254-19471 GCA_964443915.1 uncultured Pirellulaceae bacterium | reverse complement strand
TCGCTGCTGCAGGCGGCGACCGAGTGTGGCGTTCCGATGCTTCAATGTTGGGACGGGTGCCCGAATTATTATCTTGCCATCACAACAAAATCGCTTCGGGCATTCATGCAACGCAACAAGATCAGAGGCGTGGTATGAGCGGAAACGACAACCGAGGGGTGGGCCGTTCCCGCTTCCAGGATCGCCGTGGATGCGTCCAACGCGGTCGGTTCGACTCCGAGACCAGCGGCGGCTTGAACGCGGCAGCGTGACGGCAGGGGGCATAGGGGGTGCCCCCGTCTGGGTCCTTCCGCGCTGGGCAAACGCCGCAATCCCCTAGTCGAGTCAGCCCGGACCATACACATTCTTCGTGTGACCTAGGACAATAAAAAATGGTACGTCGAAAAACCAAACCGAAAACAGAATTGACGCCCGAATCAACCAAACTTCTGATTGAAGTTTTAGCCCGAACAATCGTTTTATTTTGGCCAAGTCGAGAACCGTTCGATCAACGGCGCGCTCAAGTGCGGCATCAAAGGCAGCGGGTTTACATTCAAGGCGGCGGTATCGATATCTCCGGAGGCGGGTCTGCTGCTGACCGTCAAAAATTCGGCCGGCTGCTGGGCGACCTGGAGTCGCGCGGATTGGTGACGATCGGTCGATCAACCGGGCGGCGCCAGGGGGTGCGGTTGACGACGTTGGGCGACACCGTGGCTCGGCGGCGGGCCGGCTGGCGGACGCAAGCGGAAGTTTGGCACATCCTAGAGCGGGCCGGAGACCTTGACCGCCGATCGGTTCGCAGAAGTCTGCCGGAGCATTTATTCGCTGGCATCCAGGAATGGAACAGCGAAGAGGATAGCCACAAGCTGACTGATTTTTGGCTTGATGCGGTTTCCTTTCTCACTGCGGGCTACCTGACCGCGTTTCCAGACACGGACTCGCCACCGAAATACTGGATCGGCTTGACCGAAGCGGGCCGGGTTGCGATTGCGGCCGGGAAGCCATCGGACGCCCCGCCGGAGATCGAGTTCGACCAGGAAGCCGGCGATTTGTGCGATGCGTTGGAGAAGCAAGCGACAGCGGAGCTCGAAACCGCCAAGCCGAACAACGAGCCGGGGGAGATCATTATCAGGATCCCGTGCGGCATCGGTTGGGGCGGCTGTTATTCCGATTGGTTCTTACCCGGTCAAGCCCCCGAGGGAGCCGTCAGTTTTGCCGAGTCGTTTGCAGCGGCCAAAGCGAGGGCGAACAAATGACAAAGCTCCCCGCAAGCCTTGACGCCATCGCCCGTGCAATCGCACCCGTGGACCTGGGGGCCGATGTGCCGTTGTACTTCGTGCGAACATCCGAAGCGAATCTTCCGCCGGCGCTCCGCGTTGAAAATGTGCGGGGCCTGACATCCCAGTTCATGGACATCGCGGCACGCCCCTATCTGAAAACCAATGGCCGTTGGCGTGGCCGTGGCCCGTGCATCCTTCTGGGCGATGCGCTCCTGCAGGCTGAAGCGGAACGGGACGGCGGGAAAGGTTCCGAATTCGCGGATGAGTTGTTCCGTTCTCGATTGTTGGCCGTGGCCGTTCACGAACTGGGCCACGTTCTGGAGCAGCCGTTTGACCCGACCGAGCACGGCGAACCGTCCGCGAACTCAAAGGCGGCATCGGCTGCCGTTTCCGCCTGGACGGCACGGGCGGCCGACGGCTACAAACCATCATTCCCGTGGTCAGGGCACGATCTGCATTTTGTTCGCGTGCTGTGCCATGCGGTTGACCGTGCGGAGCGGTTGCTTGGCCGGCGATTGCCCGATCAATGGTTGCTTGGCAGGGGCTACGGGCTATCGCTTTTGTGTCTGTACCGCGGCACCCTGGAACAAGAGCTGTCAGGCCCGATGGCAGGCGAATCATTCGAGACAATCCGGGTTACGCCCCCGCCGGTTGCGTTTCTCGAACTGTGGCGGCGGGATGTGTTGCAATACATGAACGATTTTGACGCTGCGGGCGTTTCCGCGGCGGGCTGACGATGTGTGTTTTTCTGTTCAAAAGGAGAATCGACAGATGGCAAGCGAAGAATTAGAAACCGGGGGCGACGCGTTGCGGGCGGTCGAAGCCGAGTTGCAGGCCCGGCGTGAAGCGGCCGAAGCCTCGTTCCGCGAATTGGCCCAACGGCTGGCCAACGGTGAGAAGGTGAAAGCCGGCGACGTGGAAAAGGTCTTGACGGCGAGCGGTCGAGACTTGGCCGGCTTGCGGGCGGAAGTGGAACGCTTCAAGCATCGGGCGACGTTGAAGGCCCGGATCGCCGAAGCCGAGGCGGCCGAAGCTGAGCTGCCCCGGCTGCAAGTGAAAATCGACGCGGCCAAGGCGAAGCTGAAAGTGCTTGAGGAAAAGATCGCGAGTGAACTCGCCCCGCTTGAAGCCGAGCGGCTGCGGCTGCAGGACCGAATTGTTGCGGCCGGATCCGCACGGTCGGAATTGTTCGCCGATGCCAAGCGGGACCCGGCGACGGCAGAGCGGCTGCGGGATATCCGGCGACGGCAGAACGCGGCGGACCTGCAGCGGCAACCGTTGCAGGACACCCGCGAGCGGATCACCCTGAACATCAAAAACGCTGCGGACGAAGTTAAACGCGGTTCGAGGAACGCCCAAGCCGACTTGGAAAATGCCCAAGCCCGGTTGCGAGACGTCGACCGTCGCATCGGCGAACTGGACGCGACGCTTGCCGAATTGGCCGAAGCCGGCAACACGTTGTTCGACCAGGCGGCGGCGTAGGCATTGTTCCCGCGGACGCGGCGGCCGGTTTACTCACTTGGGCCGGCTGCCGCGTACCGTCGGCGTGCTTGACGGCGACGGCAGCGGCGGCACCGATGTTGACGACGATGGGACCGAATGAGAAAAGGATCGAGCCGCGCGCCATCACCGTGGCCAGGCGGGCGGTCGACCTGGTTTCCGACCCGCAAGCCGGACACCAGCGGCCGGCGATTCTGACGCACACCAGCGGCCGATTTTCGCCCCATTTCGGCCGTGGTCCCCACAAGATCGAAATGCACGGTATTTTACCGGGCCAAGTGCCGTTTTCGGCGTTCTCGATTTCCCGACCGTGGCGAGGGTGTTTTCTGAGCATCGAGACGCATCGAGACCCGGAAGCCATCCGACCGCGGCCGGGCTTCACAGCGGGGCACGGCGGAGCGGGAAACGGTATCCCAGCGGCTGCGGACGATCCGCACCGCTGGCGATCGGCACGGGCGGCAGGCCGGACAGCTGTACCGCTGTACAGCAAAAGAGCGGGTGTCACTGACACCCGATACCGGCGTTTACGGGAGCCTTGCGGATGCTTGCGGAAATGAACGTGACACCCGGTTAAACCTGTGAAATACCGCGTTTTCACGGGGTATTGACGGTTTTTCCGGTTCCCTGCTAGGTTGTTTTGGCAAACCGTCCTGCGCGGGAAGCTGTGGCGGCGCGCTTACCATCAAACCATCCGGGAGCCAGCACGATGTCAGGCACGCGAGTCTGGACGCGGCGGAGCTTTCTGAAAACGGCGGCAGCCATCGCGGCGCCGACGATCATCCCGGCCGGCGCGCTGGGCCTCGGCGAGTCCGTTGCCCCGTCCGAGCGGATCACCGTCGGCTTCATCGGGCTGGGCGGGCAAGGCATGGCGAACCTGCACGCCTTCCTGGGAAACAAGGATGCACAGGTCGTAGCCCTGTGTGAGGTAGACCAGCGAAACCTGGAGCGCGCCGTGGCGGACGTCAAGAACCGGCTGGGCGATCCGTTCCAGTGCCAAGTCACCAAGGACTTTCGCGAGGTGATCGGCCGCACCGACGTGGATGCCGTGATGATCTCGACTCCCGACCACTGGCACGTGCCCATGTCCGTGATGGCGGCCAAGGCCGGCAAGGACGTGATCTGCGAGAAGCCGACGCTGACCGTCGCCGAGGGCCGCGTGCTGTGCGAAGCGGTCCAGCGCTACGGAATCGTCTACCAGACATCGACCGAAGACCGCTCGGTGCCGCAGTACTTGCGCATGGCGGAACTGGTCCGTAATAAACGGATCGGCAAGCTGCACACGATCCACGTCGGTCTGCCGGCGGGTCCGGGCGGACCGGGCGACCCGACGCCCGTGCCGGTGCCGCCGGGCCTGGACTGGGAACTGTGGCTGGGGCCGGCCCCGTGGGCACCCTACTGCCCGGCGCGCGTCCACTTCAACTTCCGCTGGATTAGCGACTATTCGGGTGGGATGCTCACCGACTGGGGCATGCACTTGCTGGACACCGCCCAATGGGGCAACGACACGGAGCACACCGGGCCGATCGAAGTCGAGGGCGTCGGACGGTACCATCCGGGCGGCCTGTACGACACGGCGCATCAGTATGAACTCACGTACCAGTACGCCAATGGCGTGACGCTGCACGTCAAGAGCACCGGGCCATCGATCCGCTTCGAGGGCAGCGACGGCTGGGTCGGCAACACCGGCTGGCGGGCGCCCGTGCAAGCGTCCTCGCAGACGATCCTGGACAGCGTCATCGGGCCGGAGGAAACGCACCTGTATACCTGCCCGCAGGGCGAACACCGCAACTTTTTGGACTGCGTCAAATCCCGGAAAGACCCCTACTTCCCGGCCGAGATCGGCCAACGCTGCAACACCATCTGCCACATCGGCAACATCGCCATGCAATTGCGGCGAAAACTCCGCTGGGACCCGGAGTGCGAGCAGTTCCTTGACGACCCGACGGCCAACCGCCTGCTGGGCCGCGCGTACCGCGAACCGTGGAAGCTGTGACCAGAGACGTTCCTAGGTGGAGAAGAAAGCCATGATCATCGACCATCTGTCGCGATTCGAGCGCTACCTTTCCGTCCATCCCGGTTTTCGCGCCGGCCTCGAGTTTCTCCGCCGGCCCGATTTGAGGCAACTGCCGCCGGGCCGCCACGAACTGGATGGCCGCCGGTTGTTTGCCATGGTGGCGGCGGACCAAGGTCGTGGCCGCGAGAAATCGCTGCTTGAATTCCACCGCAGGTACATCGACATTCAGTACGTAGCCGTCGGCGCCGATCTCATCGGCTGGCGGCCGACCGAATTGTGCGAGCGTCTCGCCACGCCCTACGATGCGGAGAAGGACATCGGTTTTTTCTACGATCGTCCGGAGACGTGGCTGGAGTTGCCTGCCGACTACTTCGCCATCTTGTTTCCTGAGGATGCCCACGCGCCGTTGGCCACACTGGGAACCGTCCACAAAGTTGTGGTCAAAGTCGCCGTCGAGTGGTGAGTCTGCTAAACTCAACGCCTGGAACTCAATTGACACGTGGCACGGCCTATTCTGTTGGCCGTGGTTGCGTGATCAGTCTGCTAAACTCAACGCCTGGAACGGGTTGCAGTCAGATCGCGGCCCCGGAGTCCTTGCCGCTGGCCGCAAAGGCGCGCCCTCCCTATGCCGTGCGGACATTTATGTTAGAATGCACCCGTTGTTTGTACTCCGTCTGCCGTCACCGAAGCAGCCTTTCCCCGGACGCAGTACTCGGCTGTGGCCGGCCCGAGTGGATTTTGGGGCGCGCCAGAAACGCCAGCTTGACGGCTGAGCGAAAAGCCCTCGCCATGGTTGTCGGCGATGACGGGTGCAAAATGCGGTGCCTTACTTCATTGGCAAACGTTTCACGACTTTTTAGAAGGAGCGGAGGACCATGAAAGCTCAAGTATTGTTGGTTTTGACCCTGTCGGTGGTGGCGCTAGTTGTGGTGGCCGGCTGTACGCCGCCGCCTCCACCAACGCCGGCGCCCTCGGGACCTGATTCTTCCGTAACGACCGCACCCGAACCACCGGTCGCCGAAGAGCCGGCGCCGGCGCCGGCCGCCGAGGAACCGGCTGCGGAGCCGAAGGAAGAAATGACCGCAGAGCCAGCCAAGGAAGAACCCAAGGCCGAGCCCGCTCCCGAACCGGCCAAGGAAGAGCCCAAGGCCGAGCCCGCTAAGGAAGAGCCGAAGCCCGAACCGGCTAAGGAAGAACCCAAGGCCGAACCGGCCAAGGAAGAGCCCAAGGCCGAGCCCGCCAAGGAAGAGCCGAAGCCCGAACCGGCGAAGGAGGAGCCCGCCCCCGCCCCGGCTCCCGAACAGCCGAAGCCGTAAGCGGCTGTGCCACAACTCGTACCCGTGTCATCCCGGTGGGGCCGCCCCACCGGGATTTTTTGTGTCTTTGCGGACCATTCAGCCACAAGGAGTCAAGCATGATTCTTACTCGGACAACACGCCGTGGA
>CAYUFW010000042.1:0-13228 GCA_964443915.1 uncultured Pirellulaceae bacterium | reverse complement strand
GGGGCTGTCGCCGCCACTTTCACCATCCCCTATTTCGGCAGCCGGACCTGCGCCTCGGTCGCTTCGGGCGAAGACAAATTGCACGTCGCCGCGATCGGCGTCGGTGGAATCGGGCCCGGCTGTGTCGGAACAGCCGGGTCTTTGTGTTATCTGGGAAGCGAAGCTTGTCGGAACAGACCGGGCGTCTGGCATCCAATTTTATACCTGTCTGCAGAGGGGGTGCTGGCTTGACAATTTGGACGGAATGCCGACAATGCTGAATGGTTCGTCTGAAGTGCGAAACTCGTCACCAAGCCGGAAGTCACGGCCGAAAGGGAAGCCGGCCATCGCCTCGGGAGGACGGGCGTCGTCGGATTCACTCCAGGATACCCCCCGCCGTTCGGTCGTCCTATGGCTAAGGAAGCGATACGAATTCTGATTGTCGACGACTCACCGGCGGATCGCAGATTACTGAGGCTGCTGATCCAGGGCGGGAGATGGGCGCGAAGCCAGAAGGCGGTTGTCTTGGAAGCCGAGAGCGGCCAGATGGGACAGGAAGCCTGTCTCCGCGACAAGCCACACTGCGTTCTCCTGGATTACTTGCTGCCGGACCTGAACGGCCTGCAGGTCCTCGCAAAGCTGCGTAACGGAAACACGAACAACCACGGTTTTCCTGCCGTCGTCATGGTGGCGGGATTCGGCAATGAAGCGGTTGCAGCCGAGGCCCTGCGCAATGGAGCGCAGGATTTCTTGGTCAAGGACGGCTTGACGGCCGACGTATTGAACGCCTGCATCCGCCGGGCCGTGGCCGTGGTCCGTCGTCGCCAGCGAGGGATGGCCAAGTCGACGAAATTGGGGCGTGCGAAGGCGCAGTTGCAGGCCGCGGGGGAACTCCAGAAGCGGATGCTGCCGACGGGTCCGCCGTGGGTGCCGGGGTTTGATATCGCGGGTGCCTGCCACCCGGCGGCTGAGACCGGCGGCGACTTCTTCGATTACGTCACGGTCTCGGATCATGCGGTGGGCATCGTGCTGGGCGACGTCAGCGGACACGGCCTGGGGCCGGCCATTCTGGCGGCCGACGCGCGCGCTTACCTACGGGCGTTTTCGCGGACGGTGGTTTCGCCGGGGCAGATTCTGACTCACAGCAACCAACTGTTGTGCGAGGACACGAGGGGCGAGAGCTTCGTGACCCTCTTCCTGGTCCACATCACCCCCGGATCGCTGGTGCTGCGCTATGCCGCCGCAGGGCACCAGGCCTTTGTGGTCCGCCATTCTGGCACGGTCTTGACGATCGATAGCCAACAGCCGCCTCTGGGACTCGGAGCGGACATGTTCGACGGCAGCGAAGGCGAAACCGCTCTGCGGCCCGGTGACTTGCTACTCATGATGACGGACGGGATCTTCGAAGCCGCCTCGACGCGCGACCGGCCGCGCACCGCGGCGACCATGTTCGGCGTTGATCGGGCGCTGGACGTCGTCCGTGACCATCGGCACTGTCCGGCCGCCGCGATTATCGAGCAGTTGCTCGCGCGTGTCCGCCAGTTCTCGGCGCACCGCTTCCAGGACGACGACATGACCGTCGTCGTCGTCAAGGCGGAACCCGTCTAATCGTCTTGGCCGTCCACGATTCGGCGGCAGACGCGTCTCGGTGATGTTCACGAAAAGATGGCCGATCCGGCACCGTCAGGGATCATCCGAACTCAGGTCCGCGACGATTTCCGCCCCCGCCTGCTGTAACTCGGACAACGCCCGATCCGCGTCACCGGGCTGCAGGTTCACGCCGCGGCAGCCGGCGCGGACCACGCGGACGCGGAAGCCCAACTGCAGCGCATCCAAGACCGTGAACTTGACGCAGTAGTCCGTGGCCAAGCCCAACACCCACACGTCGCTCACGGAGCGGATCCGCAGGAAATCCCCCAAGCCCGTGGCACGCAGGTGACCGTTGTCGTAGAAGCCGCTGTAGCTGTCGACGTCCCGGTCGATGCCCTTCTGAAAAATGCGATACACGCGCCATATCGCCAGCCCCGGTGCGAAATCCGCGCCCCAGGTGTCCTCGACGCAATGATCCGGCCACAGCGTCTGATCCAAGCCCCGAACCTGGACTTGTTCCCCGGGGCGACGGCCTGGATGTTGACGGGCAAAACTCTGGTGGTCGGAAGGATGCCAATCCTGGGTGGCGACGACCAGGGGAAACCGCGTCATCAGCCGGTTCGCTACGGGCACAACTTGATCGCCCTCTGGAACCGGCAACGCCCCGCCCGGCAAAAAGTCGTTCTGGATGTCGACCAACACCAGCGCCTGCAATCTCTACCTCCTCCGCCACTGCGCCTCACAGGTTCTCCGCCGAAACGAAGCCCGGCTTCTGAAAAACTGGCCATCCGAGCGCCTCTCAGCTACTTGGCCTTCCCGACTTTTCGACTTCCGAGCCTTTCCACTCGTCCACTTTTGCACTTTTTCCCTTTTCGACTTTTCCACTCTTTACTGCTGCATCGCGAACATGACGATATTGACCACCAGCCGCGCTGCGTCCGCGGGAATGTAGCCCTTGCACTCCAGCGAAGCGGCGTTTTCCATCGCACAGCTGATATCGTAAGGCGAGAAGACGACCGCCAGACGGCCTTCCAACTGGACCCCTTCCAGCAGCGGGCTGATCTGCACCTGCCGCGTGCTGAGCGGATCGCCGACCGCGCGCATCTGCGGATCGCGCAACGTGACGCGCGATAGATCATAACCGTGGAACTGCTGCGAGAAGAGGGGGTGCTTCTCCGGCAGCCGGACGAATTCGGCTTCCGGCAAGGCCGCTTTGATTTCCCGCCGCAGCGCGGTGGCGAACTGGGGATTCGCACAAATCGCGTCGCCGAACAGGAACCCCCCGCGGCGCAGGTACGTGGCCAGCGCCTTGCGCTGGGGGTCGCTGAGCCGGAAATCCCGCCGCCCATGGATGAAGGCGACGGGATGGTCGAGCAGCTGCGGATCGTCCGGCGAGACCAGCAGCGGTTCCACGCTCACACGCAAGCCGACTTCGGAGCGGAGCACGCCCAGCAAACGGGGCAGCGTATTGGCCGCCTCGTCGGCGCCGCCGCCGTGCAGCAGCTTGGGAATCACCAGCACGCCGCGCGTCAAGCGCTCGTTCGGGCCGCCTAGTTCCGTGATCCGCGGCCGTTCGAGTTTGTCTTTCAACTGCCGATTGGTGGCATAAGCCAGCACGTTGGCGCCGATGGCCAAGCCGGCCTTGATCTGGTCCTTGACTGCTTGCGGATAGCCCGTCTCGCGGTCGCCGCGGCTTAGTTCCCACAGGCAGGACAAGTCCTGCGGGCAGTACACGACGCTGGTCCGGCAACAGGCGTCGATGCCGTACAACGGCCGCATGTGTTCGGGGGCCACCCGCTCCTGAGCGAACCAGATAGCGTGTTCCGGCGGCAGCAGCCGCAGCGAGCTTTCCGGAAATAGTTCCTGCATCAGCTGTCGAAACGACCGATCGAACGGCTCGCCGCCGCAGCAGGCCTCGGCCAGGATGAACCCGCCTTGACTGACGTATTGCTTCAAGTTCTGCTTCTGCTCGGCGGTCAAATCCAACGCTTCCCGGCCGCTGATCATCAGCACGGGACTCTCCAGCAGGTCTGCGACCTTCGCCGCGCGGGCGTCGATCGTTTGCCACGTCAGCTTCTGTCGCCACAGCGGTTCCACGTGCCGAATCAAGTTGTGGACGCCGCCGCGGTGACGGTCCCAGTCGTTGGTGTAGCCGTGCTGCAGCTTGGCCATCGCCACCGGGCGGCGGCCCTTGGCCAGGAACAGCAGCGCGAACGACGTGGCCACCAACTCGTTGTCCTCGCCGCTGCCGTCCCCACGCCAGAAGCCGGACAGCTTGTCCTGCTGCCGCACCAGCATCTCCGCGCCTTCCCGGTACCAGTCGTGCTTGCCCAGGAAGCGGCGGCCGGTCAAGCGGCCGACGCGTTCCACGCCGTACAAGTAATAGAACAGGCCGGAGCGTCCCAGATTGAGCCCGCCCAAGCCGGCGGGGCTGGGATTGGCGTTGGCCGTGAACTTGGCTCCCAGCCACTCCAACGCTCGCTCCAGTTGGTCGTCGTCCGCTTGTTCGCAGCAGCAGCGGATCGTGCCCTCCTGCACCCGCGCGTCGCCGGCGCTGAGCCGTCCCTGCGAAATCACCAGGGCCCCGATCCCGGCGCACGTCATGCTGCCGGTGGGCGGCGCTTCGGGCTGGTCCTTCAGCGGTTTGTAGTAGCTCCACGCGCCGTCCGGACGCTGACAACTCAGCCAATAGTCCAGGGCCAGTTGCCAAGTCGTGTCGTCGACCTGGACGCCCGCCTGTTCCGCCTCGTGCAGGCCCAGCAGGGCGAATTGCGAATTCGAGTTGTCGCCCCGCGCCTGTTCGCCGGCCACCGAGAAATAGGTCCACGCTCCGGCCCGCTCGCCTTCGCGGATCTGGGCCCGCGCCAGCCACTCGGCATTGCGCTGGATCAGCAGCACGTCCTTCTTCGGCTCCGCCGTGCAGAAGACCATCGTCTGCAGCGCCGTCACGTACACCGCTTGCGGATCGCCCAACTGCCGCAAGTACGACATCGCCTTGTTCATCGGCGGCGAATCGAGCGGCTCGCCGGATTCCAGCAGTGCCAGCGTACACAGCGCCGTCACGCCTCCCGGATATCCGACCCGGTCCGGCCAACTGCCGCGGTCCTTCAATTGCTGGCTCTTCAAGTACCGCGTGCCCGCGAAAATCGCATCCCGCACCTCGTCCGGCGTCACCTCCGCCCCGGCCGCCCCGGCACGGACGAACGAGAGAATCAGGGAGGCCAAGCACCAAACCAGTGATCGGGGCATTCAGACTCTCGCCACAGCATTACGCCTCAGAATCGAACACGAACACGGTATTACGGTCGCACCGTCGCCACATCCTCGCACGACCGCCAAGGCCCGTTCCAGTGCAGCCCCCGTTGACGTCGCCGTCTGGCAGCCGCAGGCATCCTCACCCGCCGTTCGTGCGCCCCGCCTCGTTGCGGACTTGCACCTGGAGTGTCCCCAGCATCCGCGTGATGGATTCCTCCTTCTTGTCGATGTTGGGCACGTTGTCCAGGATGATCGTCCGCCGCTCCTCGCTGGGCTGAAGGATCAAGCGGCCGGAGCGCAGCAGCAGAAACTCGAAGACGTCGGTGATTTCCTTGTCGATCCGCAGATGGGGCGACGGAAATCGCTCGATGTTGGACAAAAAGCCGTGGTGGTGCAGCAGTTCGTTCGAACGGACTTCCCAGTAGTCGAACCGGACGGAGACGAACACCACCACGTAAATGGCCGCCATGATGGCCGTCAGGCCCCAATAGAACGTGGGATTGGCCAGCGGCCGGAACCGTTTCAGAAAGCCGGTCATGGTGGGCAGGAGATTGGGCTGGAAGTTGAACAGCAGCACCAGGCCCATGACCACGGCGGCCACGAAAAAGAACAGCGTCAGCGAAGTCGTGCGGGGAAAGTCGAACGCCAGGATCACTAGGTTCACCGCCAGCACGAACTGGAACACGATCGAAAGCGTGGCGACGAAGTTGTTGTTCCGATCCAGCGGGTCGGCAACGAAGCTCAGGCAACTCGCCGCCACCAGGGCCGTCAGGAACGTCGGATACAAAAACACGATCTTGGGATACGGCACCAGCAGAATTCGGTCGGGTGCGGAAGCTTTCGGCTCCGGCCGCTTGGGCTCCTCGGATCGTTTCGACTGCTCCGGCCGCTCCTCGGCCGATTCCTTTTTGTCGTTCGTCTTCTCGTCCGCCATAAAACGCTCCTCCGCCTCAGAAAAGCCCGTCCGCCGCCGGCCGACAAGCCCGGCAGGCCCACATGTCATTATCGCCGTGCCACGGCGATTCGCAAGCCTCCCTGAGACGTGACGGGACCTTCGGTGATTGGCCGGCAGCAAAACCGCCGCAACGGCAGTACGAACGGATGGCGTGCACCGGCGCCGCCTAGTCTCTTCGCACGGCATCGTCCGAGCGTCCGGCTGGGCCGCGGGACCCCAAGCCCTGCAGGCGTTCAACCAGGAAACGAACGATCACCGCGACCACCCCGGCGACGACCGTCAGCAGGCCCGTGACAACCAGCGAAGCAAGATCGCCCTGCCGAGTGGACCAGCCCGCCTGCCTCCACACGGACGGTTGCACGACGAGCATCATCAGGCTGAACGAACTCAACGCCTGCAGTCCCGCTGGAATGAGCGCCCCGATGCAAAAGGTCCTCACGTAGCCCCGCCCGTAGACCAGCGCGGAGACCGCAACCACCGGCATCATCATCCGCAGCAGCATGACCGCATAGCCGGAGAGGGAGCCTTGGGCCAAAGCCAGCAGGCCGATCAGCACGAATGCTCCGCTCAGCAGGACGGAAAGGAAAATCACGAGTCCCAGCGTCGTGTCATGCTGCCGCCGCGGACGAGGCACCGTCGCCGCCAACTCGGCCTTCTCCCACACGGTTTGCAGCCACGCGGCGCGATGGGCGGCCAGCACGGCGATCAGTCCGACCAGCATGATCACCGCCGCCAGATTGCGGATCGGCAGCACATTCGCATTCGGGTTCAGGCCCCCGCTAATCGCCGCCGACATGGCCACCAGAACGCCCACGCCGATAATCCCCCAGGCGACGCGCAAGATGGTCTTGTTCGCCACGGGACGTTCGTTAATCTGGCTTGTCGAGTCTTCCAAGGCACATTCCTCCACCCGGGGGCGCGACGCACGGTCAGGGCTTCGGCTTCTTCGTCGCGGATGACTGCGGTGCTGGTCCGACGCCGGGCCTTTCCTCTTCTCGAATCTCTTTCGGATCGCGAAACAACTGCCACCTGTCGCGGGGCAGTTGGCCGAACGCCGTCTTGTATCGCGGCGAATCGGCGCCGTCACCCGTTACGTCTCGGATGTAGATCCGCAACACCTGATCGGGATGCTTCGCCGCGACGGTTCCGTAAACCTCCGGATCGCGCTCGCCGGAATCGCCGACCAGAACAAACTGCCGCTGCGGAAAGTCCGCCATCAGCGGCTCGATCACGCTCAACTTGGCGGCGAGCGGATCGGCCAGCAAGGACAACACGCTGGAGTCCTTCAGCCGTATCCGCCGCAGGTGAAACGTGGCGGGTGGAAAGCCGGCACCACGCGTGAATTCCGCCAACGGCTCGTACAACTGCCACGGACTGGCCGACACGAAATGAAACTCGGCCCCGGCGCCGGCCCAGCGCCCGTACAGTTCCGCCATGCCGTCCACCGCCCGGAACGGCAGGAAGAAAGTGTTCTCCACCAGCTTCTTGCGGTCGGTGACCTCCGTCACCTTGATCGTGTCGTCGATGTCACTGATCACGGACACACCGCTGGGGCGAACCATGTGGATGGTCCCCTCGAAACGCCGCTGATCGTCCGCATCGGTAATCGCCCAGTAGCGAATCCGACCATGGACTGCCAGCCTTGTTACCGTCTGCGCGTCCAGTCGCAACGTGCCAAAGAAATGTCCGTCCTCACAAGACCGCTCCAGGTCAAACACCTTGTCGCCGATGCGGATAGCGATCCGTTTTCCCCGTTCGTTGTCCGCCAGAAACAGCCTCGCTCGCCGTTCGAAAACCCGCGTCGAAGGCTGGTCTGCCGGAAGCCCCAGCGTCTTGCGGAAGCCCGCGATGGCGGCGCTCCGCGTCAGACTTTGTGCCTCCGGTTCGTAAATCCAGCCATGGACGGGAGCGATCCACTCATGACCGTCCCAGGTCAAATGGGCGATCGTCGGGAAAAAGACAATCCACTCGTCCTTCTTCACGTCCCAAGCGTTTGCAGCCGTTGGCACCACCGCGAGACTCGATGCAAGTGCTAGAAACCAGCGGAAAACCGGGGGCAAGATGGGCATGCGTTGGTGCTCCTTGGCGCTGACAACAGCGACGGCGCGGCGTCTGGGATCGCACGTCTATCATCATAGCCGATTCCGGGACGAGATGCCCCACCTGCCTCCCTGCCTCCAAACCCAGCCCAACCTCGGTTGCGGACGTGTCTCGAAACGTGTAGATTACTGCTTCCGTTCGGCGACGAACTGGGGTCGGAACAAAAAAACGCATGACCCCATTGAGTTACGTCGGCAAGAGCGATTAGATTAGTAATGGCCGCGGAAGATGCTTCGGCACGGGCTGTCTGGTCCGCGTGGTTGATTCGGGGTGTGGCTCAGTCTGGCTAGAGCGCTTGGTTCGGGACCAAGAGGTCGCTGGTTCGAATCCAGTCACCCCGACTTGAATTTAAGTCGATACAGATGAATGACTTACACAACGGCTCACTCAGTGAGCCGTTGGCGTTTCTTGGGCTTTGGAGATACCTTTGGAGATACCTTTCGGACAGTTTTCGGTACAATCGAGCACCCGAAAATCGTCAGCGGTCTGACGGTGGCGTCATGCCCTCTCAGACGCTCAGGTTTCGCTTCCAAGAAGCGCGGAACTCGCCCTCGACCAAAGGAGCCGCCTCCACCGCCGAGCCTTCTGCGGGCCCGCTGCGGCTTCTCGTTGGCCATCCTCCGTCAGGCCAATCTGCTGGATGGTGACCCACGCGGACGTCTACCGCCACGTCGCGTACACGTCGCGACCGCGTAGCACATGAAGCCGCAGCCGACAGCCGAGCTGTTCGGTCAGGGCTGGGCACGCTGCTGGGCGGCCCATCAGACATCCCTCGCCAACGCCTCGATCGCCCGCCAGTTGGCCATGCACATCGAGACGCCCCTCTGCCAGTCCTGCTCCGCCTTGTCCTTGGGGCCGATGCGGGCACCTTCGATCACGGCAGGCCGCTTGTACTCGATCTCGTCCAGGGGACGAATCGTCGCCGGCCAATGGATCGTGCCGAGGCCCACGGCCAGATGCACAGATTGGTCTTCGGGATCGGCAGCCGCGGGTCCGCGCCGCCCAAGTTGTCGTGGAGGTGGGTAGTCAACAGGTGGCTGCCGGCCGTGCGGATCGGGGTGGCCACGTCCAGACCGCTGCAATGCACGTGGCCGCTGTCCAGGCAGAAGCCCGGGTCGCGGCCGGTGGGCGATGCGGCTTCCGCCTTCTCTTTGGCGGCAGGATCGGCGGCCAGCGCCATCCGCAGGCCATGTCCTGCGGTCAGCGATACGGCAGCTGCTCCGGCCGGCTGCGAGAGCCCCCGTCGCGTGCAGGCAGACGGGCTGGTTGGCGACACGGGGGTCGATTTCGTGGTCAGTACATCGGCTTTCACTTGCGTCCTCCTTACGAGTCGTGGTCGGGATCAGCCTACGGCGTGGAAAGTAGCCGTAGAATCCGGCCTGTTTCCGGGGTTGACGGCACGCTACGGTGAACCGCACGTTTTCCCAGGCGGCCTGGAGTTCGACGACCAGCCGCAGCATCTCCGGCGTGCCCTGGACCTGCCCGATGCTCAGGTGCGGTTGGAATCCAGCAGGCCGGCCGCCCGCGAAGTGTTCGCCGAACGCTGCCCGCTGTACGACCGCCTGGAGTTCGACCAAGCCGGCTTCCGGTTTTGGTGCCAGCCAGATCGTGCAGTTGCCGCGGCGGTGGCGGAACGTGCGGAAGTCGGCAAGCTCGACCTCGAAGGCCGGCACGTCGCGACAGGCGATTGCCAACCGCTCTTGGGCCGCCGGGAACTCAGACACCGGCAGGCAGGGGTACACCAGCGTGATGTGCGGCATCCAGCGGCGGACCTTCGCGTCGTGCTTGGTACGGATGGGCTGGATCGCGGGCCAGGCATCTTGGGGCGGGATGACGACGACCGCCGTGCTGTGCGTGAGCTTGTGCATGGCACCCGCCACCTTGGATATGACGGCTCCCGACCATGCCCCTGGGACGCACGCCGTTGCCGCGAGGATTGAAGCCTACCCACCTCCACCTGACGCCTTCGACAGCCGCTGGACGCACTCTGCCGACGCCAAAACCCCTGCCAACCGTGGATTTCAGCCCGCGCCCCCCACGATCCTGTCGATTTCCCTGATGTGCTTGCGAGCCGAAATCACTTTCGATCCCCGCACGTCAAGACGGCCGCCTTCCCCCACCAAGAAGTTGAACAAAGCAACACCTGGGTCCTCGCGGCCGCCGTAGCTCAGCTCCCTGAACCTCGAATAGACAAAACACGTGTGTTCTTCGTGATCGAACGGATAGAAGTAGAAGTCCCTGAAGTAGTCGCGAAGCGAAGCGGTATCCTCGTTGATGGAAAATGCCACCGCGACCTCAAAGAAGCCGGAGAAATAGTCACACCCTGTCGGTTTCACGAACAACCTCCGAGGTATCACGTCGCAATCGAATCGCGTAGTCGTCGTGAACAAGTGGATGCACTTCCAGTGATCGCACTCGATGAAGTTCGAGCCGGTCTTGTTGAAGCCGATCGTCCTGTACAGTCCGCCCTCGGCCTGATGTAAGTCAACCGTACCTAGCTTGGCCAGCGTCTTCGTCCGCGCGGTAATAGCCTGGAAGTCATACCTCTCGACGAACCGTTTGCCATCGACGCGAAACTCCCAGAAAGTGCGCAGGTGCTCGGCTCCGGTCTCAATCACTGGGCTGAAGTACCTGTTCAGACAGACGAACACCACCTTCCCCTCGAATCCCTTCTTCGCGATCTTCTCCCGCAACGCCTCCTCGTCCCTGTCCTGGTCCCAGTAGACGATGTACAAGGACTTGTACTTCTTCAGCTTCTTCATGTGGCCACGGTCGTGATGGTGATCAAAGGAACTCAGCGCATACTCGAACTCGATTGCCTCTTTGAGTTCATCCGAACCGCTGATATCCACCATCGAGGCGTCGGGGAACTGGGTCTGGATGTCGTACAGCTTCTTGTTCTGGAACTCAGGAAGCCTGTGCCAGTATCGACTGAAGAAGTACACGACTCCCTGTTCCTGTCCCCTAAAGACAGGTTCCACCGTTTGTTGCAGCGAATGTTGTTCACTTTGCATTTACCGACCCTTCGTATCCTTCACTGAAGAACAGCCGACCCTCAATCCTCGACGAATGTTGCAGCGTCTGCCACCCGGCACGCATCGTAACCGATTGCCGAGCTGTGGGCGACCGTTGTGGACCGCCGCCGACACGGATCGCGGACTTTATGCCCAAAAAAGGGCTGCGTCACTGCCGTATTAGGCGGCCGGCACCACGTCCGTGAGCCACACGCCATTCTGCGATTTGTAGAACGTGTGCCCGTCCCAGAACGTCCGTCCGATTAACGGTATTCAACCCCTCACCGCCGTCAGCCAGCGATCGAGCTGATTGGCGAACGCTTGCCGGTCTTTGGCATTGAAGTTGGCCGGTCCGCCAGTGATCTGGCCTCCTCCACGTAGCTCATCAAAGAGATTCCGCACGGCCAGACGCTCGCCGACATTGGCATCCGTGTACAGCTCGCCACGAGGATCGAGGGCCTGCCCGCCTTTGGCGACCACTGCGGCAGCCAGTGGGATGTCGGCCGTGACCACGAGATCGCCTGATTGCACCAGTTCGACGATGCGGCGGTCGGCCACGTTCATGCCGGCAGGGACCAGCAGACTGTCCACGAACTCGGAACGGGGCGTACGCATGGTCTGGTTGGCCACCAGCGTTACCTTGGTCTTCGTCCGCTTGGCGGCGCGAAACAGCAGTTCCTTGATTTCGCCGGGACAAGCGTCGGCATCGACCCAGATTTGCATGGTGCGGGTCCTGAATCACGACGGGGAGGAGCCGGCGCTGGACAACGCCTGCCTGAGCGGGCATGTCGGGTCCGCCGCACTCCCGGCGCGGTACTTCTCCAGCAGCCGACGCGACTGCTCGGCCAGCATGCGGCGGACCTCGCGCCGTTTGCCTTTGACGCGGGGGATGTGCATATTGTCGTACGCGGTCGTCGCGTGCCGCAACCAGGCAACCACGGCGGACTCGGCGCGGCGTTCGATCGGAATCCGCTGTGTGCGGGCCACCGTGCCGCTGCCGACCGGCGTGGCATGCTGCGTCACGGCATCGGCGAGCTGCTCGGCCATGCCGGTGTGGCAGGCGGCGAAATCCAGGAACGCCAGGACCGCCCCGCGGAAATCCTCGACATACGCGGTCTGCTTTCGTTCCCGTCTGACCGTCTCCGCTGCCCGCCGCTTCGCGTAGGCGTCGGTAGAGCGTTCCGATTTCAGCTCGGCCCGGATCGCTGCGATCCGATCCGCCGGTGCCCAGACGCCCCGCGAGAACGTCTTGCGGCCCTTCTTTTCCTGAACGGTCCAGGTCGGCCCGGCCGCCTTCACGCGCCGCGTGAGGCCGGGATCACCGGGCGGCAGCAGCTCCCAGTCGGCCGGCGCGTGCAGGATTTGGCCATCCGCCGTGCGGACGGTACGGTCACTGGGGCCGGGGACAACGATCCGTGTCTGTTTGGGCATCCGTGTTCTCGTGGTTGTATATTGGAAATCGGTCAGGCGTTCGAGGCCCTCCACTAAACAGTCGTTCGCAAGTCGGTTACGACGGATACCCCTTGGCCACCGTCTCCGTGTTCCGCGCCAGGTCCAGTGACCGCCAACAGTACCAACTGGCCACCCAGGCCCACGGGCGCCACGGGGCGGCGATGGCGTGGCTCGTCGCCTTGTCCGGTAGTTCGGTCAACGCCTGGTCGGACGAATAGGCCGCGAGCATGGACCGGAAACACCCGGGGCGCCCGTGTCCTGTCAGGGCGTCGAAAGTCTCGGACCATCACGTACTCGACTTCAGCCGCCGTTCAGGCCGAAGTAGTCCTCGTCCTGGGTGGGCTTCGGCGCCGACGATCGCTTTTTCGCCGGCTTCTGCTTGCCGCCTGACGCCCGCTGCTGTGCCAGTCTCTTTTCCGCCAGCGCCTTGCCCTCTTTCAGTCTCTTGATCGTGCCTTCTGCTCGGTCGGCGAGACATTCAAGCAACTCGATCGCGTCGGCATAGCGTTCCGGAATACCGTCGTACTCCAGCGAGTTCTTCGCAATCTCAAGCAGCGCTATGGTCGTAAAGTTGCACCAGACATCGTCGCAGCGTCTGAGCCATGCCGCCGCGTGGCGATTGATGTCGTCGAGAACATCGGGCAGGTTGTCCGGGACCTTTGGTCGCCGGCCTGGACGCTTCGGCGGCTCCGGCATCCCGTATTCTAACAACAAAGCCTCGTACTCGGCGGCTTCTTTTGACTTCTTCTTTGCCATTGTCGTCTCCCTGTGTTTGAGGTCCGTTTCTTCCTCGTCTTCGTTGTGCCCGTCATCGGCCCGCGTTGACGCGCTCTGCCTCTTCATCTACGTCCGCATGACCGCCGCTGCCGCGCGGGCCGCCAGG
>CAYUFW010000041.1:25998-37024 GCA_964443915.1 uncultured Pirellulaceae bacterium | reverse complement strand
ACCGCGGCAGCAACTTCTGCAAATCCTTGGGCGTCATCGGCGACCTCCATGAATGCCCCTCGTGGGATCCATGCCACGGCCGGAAGTCCAGCGAAAACGGCTTGACGCGGGTAAGATCAGTTTTGTTGCGCTGTACTATTAGCTCACGTCCACAATCGCTTCGGCGAACTGCGGCAGGTCCCACGGGCCGTGCTTGACGTCGATGGGCACCACGTAGCGGCCGACGGGCACGCCGACAGGAATCGGGAGCGTCAGCGCAAGCGGCTTCTCGGACTTGGCAGGCACGTCGGCCGAGGTCCAGTCTGTCGCCTTGCCGCCCCATGCCGTGGGGAGCACCGCGCGGCAAGCGGTGGCCTGCGCGGCCGGCGCGTGGTTGGTGACGATCACGTCCAACTTCACCTGCTGGCCCGCCTGGGCCTGCTGCGTGTAGGGAAAACACCGCGCCCAGGATTCGTCCATGCCGTAGTTGGCGTGCTCCCAAGGCACCAACGCCCCGAACCGCTTCTCGCGTTCGTCCAGCGTTTCCCGCATGAAACGGATCTCTTCCGGCGTGAACGTAAACGCCGGATTGACGTGGCAGTTGAAGATGTGCGTCGGCTGGAGCTTTTCGATCAGCGACAGGCAGTACTGAAAGCCCACGCCGCGGCCCAGGAAGTTGCGGTTCTGGGCGCAGTAGTCGTCGATCCCCGACATGGTGTGCGAATCGCCCACAAAGAACATCCGCAGGCCCTCGCCCTCGACCAGCAGCGCGGCATGGTACAGCGTCTGGCCGGGGAAGAAATACGAAGTCAGCTTGAACTCCTGCCAGTCCCACGACTGGCCGTCCTCCATCGGCCGGTGTACCCGCAAAGTGTCCGGGGCCAGGCACGGCAGTCGCCAGGCACGCGGGTTGGAGAGCACGTCGGCCAAGCGGCGGTCGGTGATGCACGGGCAATCGAACTCCTTCTGGAACAGCGGGATGCCGTCCGTGTGGTCGAAGTGGTAGTGCGTCACCCACAGCCCTTCGACGTTCTTGATCTCGTCCCGCTCGATCATCTTCTTCAATTGCTGGACGACGTTGTTCGAACCGGCGTCCATGACGAAGGCGGCGCCGGTCTTGGAGACCAGCATCCACGTCGTGCCGAAGTGCCGCAGGCAGGCGGGTGGATCGGCGCCCGGACGGATCGGCATCTGGCCGGGCCGTCCGGCGTAGTCGGTGAACAGTTCGGGGAAGTAATGCCGCAACGCGCTGATCGCAACGTAGTTCTCGTAGCAGGATTCAAACCGCTGTGTGAGCGAGCCAATGGCTTGGGCCGGCTCGGACATCACCTTGCCGTGCGACGGAATCAGGGTCTTCGGCTGCAGGGCTTGGATCCGCGCGAGGCTTTCGACCAGCCGCCAGCGGTCGCCGAGGAAACCGTGGTAGCCGCCGATCCGCCGGTCGCCCTTGGAAAAACCCTTCTGCAAGCTGTACACATCCCACACGCGGCCTGCGTCGTACAGGCAATCGCCGCAGAAGACCACGCGTTGGCCGTCGACTTCGACCAGGTAGCTCACCGAGCCATCGGTGTGTCCGGGCGTGCCGATCACCCGGATGGTCGCCGGGCCGAAGCGGAACTCGTGTCCGTCAGCGTACGTCTCGTCCACGCGCAGCGGTGCGGTGAGCGTCAAGCGGTGCGGGCGGAAGCTGGCGTAGACGCGCCAGAGATTCTTGTCGTCGTTCCAGTAGGCGGCCGGATCGGCGAACAAGTCGCGTTCGCCTTCGGGCACTCCGATCTTGGCGCCAGATGCCGCCCAGCGATGCGCTCCGCACGCTTGATCGCGATGGTGATGCGTGAATGCGATCTGGGCCACCGACTTGACGCCCAGTTCCGGCAGCGCGTCGGCGACGCGGCCATCGCCGCAGTCGATCAGCAGCGCCCGATCCCCGTCACGGACAAGGCCCACGTTGATCGGACCGTGGTAGACGGACAGGTGCTCCGAGAGCTTGGTCGCCGCGCCGGAAGCTGGCTGTTGGCCGCCGCCGGTCGCCGTCAGCCACGGCCCGCCCGTCAAGGCGAATGCCGCTGCGGCGCTGGTCTTGAGAAACTCACGGCGTGAAGAATTCGGCTTCGCGAAACGGCCTAGGTCGTGCGACATGGTTTGGTCCTCCCGCACAGATTCTACCGTGCGGCGAGGCTGCCTCCAACGGCCGCCAAGAAAAGGGCCTGGTAGACGGGGTGACCGGGGACGTGTTGGAGCTGGTGCTCCGTCAGTCTTGGTTTGAGGCCGGACCGGCGCCTCGTACTCGTACTCAGCGAAGCGGTGCTCGTAATCGTGCTCCGCGTTTAGCAGGAACCGTCGAGTGCGAGCACGGGCACGGGCACGAGGGAGAAGGGCCGCTGGAACTTGTCATTCCAAGGTCGACGAATTCCTAGATCTTGATGCCCCGTCTGGCGGCCCGCGTGCGGAGTCCGGTCTCGAAGTATGGGAAGGGGACTGGACGTTTGGTGCGGGCCCACATGAAGGTGCTTTGCACCAGGTCGAAGGGCAGTTGCTTGGCTTCGACCATGCCCACGACGCGTTCGATGAAATCGAACTCGCGAGGCAGCCGCGCTTTCAGGCCTTTTTCCAGTTGATCCTGCAAGTTGGCGATTTTTGCGTCGGCCGCAGGCGGGCTGGAGGGCTGCTGCGCCGGAACGTGCCTCGCGGCCGCTGACAGGCAGAGGACGCCCACGGCGAAAGCGAGACACCAAGCCCTTCGTGATTCGAACATTGGCTTTCTCCTCGCGCGGCTGGCGGCCGCAACCAAGTGGGGTGGTGCGCGGTACGCGCACGTTGCGAACTCGGGCGAGGCCTTGTAACGAATTGCCCCAACCGCAGCAAGACCGATTTCGTTTGCGCCAGCGGTGCTAGCGCTACTGCCACATCGCCTCGACGGTCAACCGCGCGAGGGGAGCGAAGACGATCAGCGGGCACCAGGCGGCGAAGGCGGGACTGATCAGATAGCTGTTGCCCGCCGCTTGGCAGGCGAGAATGACGAGCAGAAAAGCTGCCACCACCAGGACACAGATTCCGGCCGCGACGAAGATGCTCCGGTTCTGACGCGAGAGCACGACGGGCAGCCCCAGGAATAGCAGCGTCATGTCCAAGATCGGTTGGACAATGCGGGCATGGACGAGCACGCGCACGTCGGACGCGAGATCCAGGCTGGGATTGTGGAGTCCGGCGATCAATTCGGGAGTCGAGGAGAATTGCCGCCAGGCGTTTCCTGCCGCCAACTGCGCGAAGGTCACGTCGCTGACCACAAAGCACTCGTCGGCTTTCAGCCACGGAGTGTCCCGCGGGCTGAGCACGACCGGTTCGCCCTCCAGGCTGAAAGACGCGACTTCACGCAGGTTCGTCGGCACTTGCACGCCGGCCAGCAAGTACCCTCCGGGGCGATCGTTCGCGGCGGGGCGGTAGTAGGCTCGTTCCGCTGCCAACTGCGTCCCGAACTGCCCCATCTCCGGCTGCCTGCGAAATGTCGGCTGCACAATGCACTGTTCGGCGGCCAGCGAATGGTGTCCGTTGATCAGGATGTCGGTCCGATTGTCGTAGCGAGGATCGAAGCGTTTTTCCGCGCGGCCGTCCCAGTCTTGCAGATCGCGCATCAGGCGATCGCGAAACGGCGGAATGAAGACTTCGCGGCTCACCGCTGCCAGCAGGCTGATCGCGAGCGCGCCGCCGATCAGCGCGGCCACGACTCGTGCCTTGGGGATCCCCGCCGCCATCAGCGCCGCCAACTCGTTCGAGCGCTGGAGCGACGTGGCGACAAATGTCGCTGCCACCAGCGTCATCAGGGCGCTGGTCCGATCGAAGAACGTCAACACGCGGGCACCGTAGTATTCGCCCAGCACACCCAGCAAGGTGCCGCGCTGAGCTGCGACTTCCAACAACTCGTCCAAGTGCGTGAACGCGTCGATCACGATGTACAACCCGGCGAGGCTCAGGAAGCAGATGCCCAGCACCCGCAGGTACATCCGCAGCACGTAGCGATCGATGATCTGCATGAGAACTCCGTTTCCCACACGTGCTAGCACCAGAGGGCCCCGACGTCCCGGAAGCCCGACTCGCAAGGGAGGGGCAACCTGCTAGGGGCCATCCCTGGCTTGCGCGTCGGGCTGGTTTCGGCCCTCCGTGGCTGGCGCGTCGGGCTAGCGTCCCGTTGTTGCGAGCACGGCCCGCGCCAGCTTTTCTACGCCTTCTCGGATTTTCGCACAAGACTGAACGCCGAAACTCAGCCGCAACGAATTCCGTTGCACCGGCTCGCCAGCGGCGGGGTAGCAGTACTCCCCCGGCACATACAACACGCCTTCCCGCCCGGCGGCTGCGAACAGCGGCTGATGCAGACCGGCGTCCAGGCCGCTGGGCAGCCGGACCCAGACGTACAGTCCGCCCGTGGGCCGGTGCCATTCGACACCCGGCAGTCGCCCCAGATGCGCGTCGGCTGCCGCCAGCATCGCAGTCAGCTTCTCGCGATAACTCGTCCGGATCCGCGCCAGATGCGGTTCCAGCAATCCCAATTTCAACACGTGGGTCATCAGCTGCTGGTTGAGGTTGGGCGAGCCGAAATCGGCGTTGCCTTTCTGCTCGTTGACCGGGCCGATCAGCTGTCGCGGCAGGATGCCCCAGCCGACACGGAGGCCCGGAGAAAACGACTTGGAAAAACTGCCCGTCACGATGACGGTGTCGCCTTCTTCGTCCCAGACTCGCGGACTGGGGATGTCCTCACCCGCGTAGCGCAATTCCCGATAGGCCTCGTCGGAGATCACGTGGATACGGCCGTGTTTCGACCAACGCTTGGCCATCTCGACCACCGCGGCACACCGCTCGGCGGGCATCGTTGTGCCGGCGGGGTTGTCGAAATAGGGAACCAGGTAGATGGCTTTGACCCGCGCCAACTCGCCTTCCCGCTCACACCGCGCCAGGGTCTCGTTCAACGCGGCCGGGACCAGTCCCCGGCTGTCGCTGGCGACTCCCACGGCGCGCACGCCCAGTCCCGCCAGCAGCCCGAGATAGACGAAGTACGAGGGCGCGGCGCAGAGGACGATGTCGCCCGGATCGAGCAGACTCTCGCTGACCAGGTGCAGCAGCTGATTGCTGCCGGCCGTGACGACGATTTGTTCGAGCGCGAGGGGAGGGCCTTGCGGGTCGGCCTGCCGCGTGCGCTCCAATAACAGCTCGCGCAGCCGCGGATGGCCCGGCGTCGTGCCGTACTGCAACGCCGCGGCGGCAGCCCGTGAATCCTGGAACAGACTGTCCCAGGCGGCGTCGGCGGCGGATGTCGGCAGCGTGTCCTGGTCCACGAATCCGACGGCCAGCGAAATCAAGTCCGGGTTCTGCAGTGCATAGGCCATCAGCTCGCTGATGGGTTGCCCGCCCGCCCACCGCGCTCGCTGGCTCGGTTGGTACCTGGCTGCCGCGGTGGTGGCCGTTCCGAGGGTGGACATAGGAGCCTACTTCGCCGCAGCCGCCAATTCGGCAGCGCGATGCGTGCTCTCCCAGGTGAACTCCGGCTCGTTGCGTCCGAAGTGTCCGCCGGCCGCGGTCTTGCGGAAGATCGGACGCCGCAAGTCCAGGTACTTGATGATGCCGCCGGGCGTCAACGGGAACAGCTGGCGGATCAGACCGCAGATGGCGTCGTCAGCGATCTTCCCCGTGCCCTGGGTGTCGACGTGGACGCTGACCGGTTCGGCCACGCCGATCGCGTAGGCGATCTGCAATTCGCAACGCTGCGCCAAGCCGGCGGCCACGATGTTCTTGGCGATGTGCCGGGCCATGTAGGCCGCGCTGCGGTCCACTTTCGTCGGGTCCTTGCCGCTGAAGGCTCCGCCGCCGTGGCGTCCCCACCCGCCGTACGTATCGACGATGATCTTGCGGCCGGTCAACCCGCAGTCGCCGTGCGGTCCGCCGACCACGAATCGCCCGGTCGGGTTGACGTGGTACTTGACTTCGCCCTGGATCAACTCGGCCGGCAACGAGGGCTTGACGATCTGCTCCACGACGAACTCGCGGATTTCCTGGTTTGCGACATCGGGACTGTGCTGCGTCGAGACAACCACCGTGTCCACGCGGACCGGCTTGTCGCCCTGGTACTCGATGGTGACCTGGCTCTTGCTGTCCGGACGCAGCCAGCCGGCCTCCGAGTTGAACCGGGCCTGGGTCAAACGGTTCAGGATGCGATGGGCCAGCGCGATCGGCATCGGCATCAATTCCGGCGTGTCCGTACACGCGTAGCCGAACATCAGACCTTGGTCGCCCGCCCCGATCTCCTTGCCTTTCGCCGCATCCTCGTCCACGCCCATGGCGATATCCGGGCTCTGCCTGTCCAACGCCAGCAACACGGAGCAGGTGTCGGCGCAAATTCCCATGTGGTCGTCCGTGTAGCCGACGGTGCGGATGACGTCGCGGACCACCTTGGAGTATTCCACCACCGCCTTGCTGGTGATCTCCCCAGCCACGATCGCCACTCCCGTGGTGACCATCGTTTCGCAGGCCACCCGGCTGTAGGGATCCTGCTCGAAAAGCGCGTCGAGGACGCCGTCCGAAATCTGATCGGCGAGTTTGTCCGGATGCCCCATGCTGACCGATTCACTGGTGAACAGATACTTGCCCGCTGCCACAATGCTGCTCCTTGACTGCTCCGAGGACACGACAACCGCTCTCGCCCGGCGGCGAGGGAAAGCGAAACCCAACGCGAGATTATAGACGGGAGCCTACCGACCGAACAAGCTGGCGAACGGGAAGTCAGGGGTGGCAGCGGAGGAAACCGCTCTCAGCTGCGGCGGAACCGCGTCTGACGACTGGTTAAGAAATTGCGGGCCGTTTGAGAGCAGGGGTACGATTACGGGCGGCCGGACTCTCCCGGCTTCTCCGAAAAGGCCGGACTTCTTCGCCCGCCCGTCACGGACTGGCTGCCGTTGAGGGGGTGAAGACGTACGCTCCGTAGCCCACCACTTGGTCCTTGGGTCCGGCCGTATCGCCCGAGTTGCGGACATCCAGGGTGATCGCCTGCAAACCGTGTCGGCGGGCCAAGTCGAGCAGGCCGCCGATGGCGCGGCAACCGCAAGCGTCCTCCGACGCAATGTCCTCGAACCGCAAGCGTTCGATCGCCCGCGACGTGCGCTGGTCCAAGTGCCGGGCCAAGTCGTAATCTTGGTAGTGACACAGGTCGGAACTGATCACGAACAGCGTTTCCTCCCCGCCCCACAAGGCATCCAACGGTTCCACCACTTCTTCCGGAGTCGCCTCGCCCACCAGGACGGGCACGATCTGGAAGTCGGCCAGCACGACTTGCAGAAAGGGTAACTGGACTTCCAAGCAGTGCTCGCGGGCATGGGGCGCGTCCCAGGTTTGCACCTGGGGGAAGGCCGCCAGTCGCCGCACCGCGTCCTGATCGACGGCGACTTTGCCCAGCGGCGTCAGAAAATAATCCGCCGTGGTCGTCGCCAAACCACGGAAGGACGCCCGATGCGCGGGTCCGACCAGCACGACGCGGCGGATTACGTCCCGCAGCGGCGCGATCTGGGCAAAGGCCGAGGCGGCGATTGGACCGCTGTAAACGAACCCCGCGTGAGGTGCGATCATCGCTTTCGGCCGGCAGTCAGTTTGTTTGGCGGACTGCAGGTATGTGCCCACCAAGGCTCGCAACTCCTCCGCGTCCCCCGGATAGAATGTGCCCGCTACTGCCGGACGCCGTTCGCTGGCCATCGTCGTTCTCCTTGAAGCCCCTTCGGACCAATGCGTCTTCGCCACCAGCGGCTAGACGAGGACTATTGCATCTGCAAACCCCGTACCATTTCCGTTTTCTGAGGGAAGATATGGTCTGGCTGGCCTGATCCGCGCTTTTCCGGCCGCTGGCGACTATTCCAAAACGAGGTTTGTGTCTAATCTAAAGATAGAAAGGTTGGGCGCGGGTGTGCGAATGTGCACACCCCCCTCGACTTCTGAGTCGAGCGATATGCTTCTGCGAAGCCACGTCCGAAATCACTTCGATCGTCCGGCCTTGGGCGGCCATGGAATCGCCGCCACCGCGTGCGTCGGGATTCGCCGACGGCGCATCCCGTGTAGCTTGTTCCCTTTGCACTGCTTCTGGTTCTTTGTCACGCTTTAGGGAAAGGGGTCAACGATGGACACCTTCAGCACCAGTGATCTGAGGAGGTTGACAACGGCACCGCAGGGACCGTGCGTCTCGATTTTCATGCCTACGCACGCCGCCGGGCGGGATGGGCAACAAGACGTGCTGCGGCTGAAAAACTTGTTGTCGCAGGCCGAGCGCGGTCTTGTCGATCAAGGCCTGCGCGCTCCCGAAATCAAGCAGTTGTTAGAGCCCGTGCGCGAGTTGCCCGCCGAGCCGGGCTTTTGGGAGAAACGCGGCCAGGGCTTGGCCGTGTTTGTCACCGAGGGACTGTTGAAACGGTTTCGCGTTCCGTTGCAGTTGGACGAGATGGTGGTGGTCAATCGGCGATTCCAGATCAAGCCGCTCCTGCCTTTGATCGGCGCGAACGACCAGTATTTTGTCTTGGCCCTCAGCCAGAATCGCGTCCGCTTGCTGGAAGGCCGTCAGTTCGGCATGCAGGAAATCAAGGTCGACGGTCTGCCGCAGGACATGGCTGAATTCCTGAACTACGATTCCAGCGAGCGGCCTTCGCTGGCTCATGCGGCCCCGCGCGGCCAGCCGGGGATGCCGTCGGGCGCGGTACACAGCCTGGGCGGCGGACGCGAGCCTTCCAAAGACGAGATCGCCCAGTACTTCCGCGCCATTGACGCCAGCTTGCGCGAGACGTTGCGGGATCAGCGGGCTCCCTTGATCCTGGCGGGAGTCCAATACTTGCTGCCGATTTACCGCGAAGTCTCCAGCTACGCTGCCATCGCGAAGGACGAAGTTCCGGGAAATCCCGACCATCTCTCGGAGCACGAGTTGCACAGCCGCACTTGGCCGCTGATCGCCTCCCGTGCTGCGAACGCCCAGCAGGAGGCAGCCGCCAAGTACCGGAGGCTGGCGGGCACGGGCAAGACATCGAACGATCTCCGCCAGATCGTGCCGGCGGCCCATCAAGGCCAGATCGAATCGTTGTTTGTGGACCGGGCGGCGCATCGCTGGGGCGTCTTCGATCCCGCCACCGGCGAAGTCACGGAGCGTTCGTCGGCGCCCCAGCGCGGCGACGACGAACTCCTCGATCTGGCCGCCGTCCAGACGCTGTTGCACCGCGGTGCCGTGTATGCCGCGGCGGCCGACCACATCCCGTCGCCGCCAGCGGCGGCGGTGCTGCGCTACTAGCGGCCTGGGCAAGAAAGCCAGGAAGCCGGCAGGCTCGCACCTGCCGGCGTTCCGGGAGAATATCCAAGTTGCCTACGGACTCGGGTTCTCGTCCGCAAGCGGACCGTCCGACTGCTTAGAAGCGGCCCTCGACGCGCGCCACCAGACCGTCGAAGGTGATCGTGTCACCCATGTCGCGGAAGTCGTTGGTCTGAACCGCGTGGATCCAGTCCTCCGTCTTGACGACGTTGGTCCAAGCGCTGAAGACGTAGCCAACCGTCAACTGCATTGTTCCGCCGGGCAGGTAAACGCCGCCGCCGAGTTCCAGGTCGAACGTGGGGACGATGCGGCCGGCTTCCCAGCCCGTGTCCACGCCGAATCCGGCTGTCTGGACTGTCTGCTGGTAGGTCGCATCGAATTCGCCGGCCATCAAGCTGGCGAAACCCTTCATGTACAGCATGACCGGCACGCGGCAGTAGTAGCGTTCGGCTTCCAAGCCGAGCCGCAGACCGATCCCCGTGAAATCGATGTCCGTCGCCGCCGCATAGGCATTGTCCGGCTGAGACAGGTCGTCGGTGTAGCGGGCTGCGAAGTTCTGCTCCAAGCTGCCCCAGCGAAGCCCGATCAGGGCGTCCAGATGCGATGTGCTGCTCTGGACCAGGAACTGACGGTAATCCACGTCAATCAGGTCGAACTGGATGTCGTGGCGGCCCGCCGCCTCGACCGTTCCCGTGATCGCGTCGAACGTGCCGGGATGCATCACCATCGGGGTGATTTGGCGGATCGGAAAGTTCGGATTTCGGGTGATGGCATCTTCGGTCGACGTTTCGAACATCGTGTAGCTGGCCCCAATTTCGCTGCACTCGTCCAGACAGATGCCGAAGCCGGCGCGGAATCCCGCCGAGTAGTCCTGATCCAACACGCCGACCGGCGAAGTCTGGACCGGAACGCCCGGAAACGCGGAAATGTCCTGCGGCAGGTTCGAGTTGGTCTCGACCGCGTAGCACACTTCGGCATCGCGAGCCCGCAGATACAGGAATTCGCCATAGGCGCGGACCGTGTAGGGATGGCAGCAGCACTCGCCGACGTGTCCGCAACTCTTCTGTCCGCAGTCTACGGCCTTGCAGCTGGCATCGTCAAAGAACGCCGCCTTTTGCTCCTGCTGCTTTTCGTCTTTTTTCTGCGTCTGCTGCTCATGGCCCACAACCGTCACGCGGTAGGACGGTTTCGTCTGCCCGTCTTCGGCACGCGTCAGTTCCGCCGTCCTCGTCACCGGAACAGCGACGGGTTGCCCGCAGAGTGGGACAGGTTGGCCGTACGCATTGACGGCCATGGGCGCAACCCCGTAAACGCCATAGCCGGGTAGACTCGGCGGAGCTTGAGCGGGCGTCACCACCGGTTGACTAGGTAACGACTGGGCCTGCACTGCCGAGCCTGCCACGAGCAGGATCGACATCGAGCCCACAACCATACAGATTCGCAAACTGGTTCTCATGGAATATCCCCCCCATGTGAAAAGACCCGGTTTTCTTCATCGACCGGTGCCACCGGTCCCTGAAGATTCTTTGATACACCCGGAGAAGACTTCCTGGCTTTCCCAGTTTGTCGGCTTTGGTTGTCGCGAGACCGAGCCCGAGTCCATAGGAGAGATGAGCCTCGCAAGTGGCTGCGGGGACGAGGTTGGACACTGCCGCGGCAGACCCGTTTTCAGGGATCGCCCAACGCAGGCAGGGGGCAGCCAGGCAATTGCACTTTCCTGCTACATCA
>CAYUFW010000041.1:0-25988 GCA_964443915.1 uncultured Pirellulaceae bacterium | reverse complement strand
GAAGATTCTTTGATACACCCGGAGAAGACTTCCTGGCTTTCCCAGTTGGTCGGCTTTGGTTCTCGCGAGACCGAGCCCGAGCCCAGAGGAGAGATGATCCGGTTATGGCATGAGGTGAGCGCAAATGGCTGCGGGGACGAGGTTTGACACTGCCGCGGCAGAACCGTTTTTCAGGGATCGCCCAACGCAGGCAGGGGGCAGCCAAGCAGTTGCACTGTCCTGCTACAGCACAGTCGACTTGGTTCCCGGCGAACGGTGGGCGTTAGCCCGCCGGTTTTCTCCGGGCCCCGCGTGCTGGCATCAGAAATACCGGTGGGCTAACGCCCACCGTTCGCCGCTGCGGTCGCTGGTGGTCTACTGCCCGCTATCGGCCGCGGGCTCCAGTCCGGCGGCCCAGGCGGTGGCGCGGCGGAAGAGTTCGCCCACGGCTGGTGTGCCGAACGCCTTCACGTCGTGGCCGAGTACGCTGTGAAAAACGCGGCCTTTGCCGTAGGTCAAAGTGAACGCCATCGGATACGCTTTCTGGTCGACTTTGGAGACCGCCGTGGCGAGCACCGTCACGGGCGTGTCTCCCGCCAGACAGGTGTACAGTTCGTCGGGAACCTCGAACGACTCCAAGCCGCGCGTGATCGGGTGGTTTGCGTCGGCGATGTCCACGCGGAAGACGCCGTAGGGATCGTGGCCGCGCAGCTTCGGGTTCCAGACTCGTCCGGCAAGTTTCACAAACTCCGGCCATTCCTGGAAGGCGCCGCAGGTGAAGTGGACCAACACGGCGCCGCCGCCCTCGCGCACGAAGCGGGCAACGTTCTCCTGTCCCTCCGGCCCGGGCACGGCCGGATCGTAATTCTTGAAATGCATGACGATCGCCGCAAACTTGTGCAGGTCCGGCGAGCGCAGGAACTTCAAGTCCTCGACCACTTGGATCTGGAGCCGCGGATCCTTCTCCAACTGAGACCGAAGCACCGGCGTCGTCTCCTTCCATTTGTGCCCCGGGTAGTCTTCCCCGGTCTGGAGCAGGATTGGCTTGGCGGGCTGAGTCGAAGCTTGTTCGGCAGCCAGTGTGCCGCTGGCCTGGCACCAGGCGGCGATGACCAGTGCCGGAACGAAAACGGTAACCAGGAGTGTTCTTGCGAAGGATGCGAGCATGGCGTGCGTCTCCCAGATGAAGGAATCGGATGGGCATGTTCGGGGAGCTGAATTGGTTCATCTCCGCCAATTCCAAGCCCGTCGGCGAGCGTAACTCGCTCAAGGATCCGCATCTGTGCGGATGGAAAGATCGTACCTCCCCTTGGGTTTCACTTCGAGCGGGGATGCCGAGAAATCGCTGCGGGAGTGGAGAAAACGAACGGAGCCACCGTCTTGCAGACGCGGTCCGACCTTGAAACCGGGACGCTTCCTGCGAGAATACCGACTTGCCAAACTCTCTCCGATGTGTACTCAAGTCTGCTGGAATGGAACGATGAACTCAAAAACAGCTGCTCGCACGAGCCCGCGTCCCTCCTGGACCACATCCCTTCCGATCGGTTTGACACGCCTGGTTCCACTGCTGGGAATCCTGGCCGTGGTGGGCGGCGGAATCCGCGCCGCCGAACGTCCGGCCGTTCCGAATGCCGAGTTCGACCAAGGCGAGGCGGCACCCGCGAACTGGCGTTTGGAGGGCGGGGGGCGCTGGGGCGAACGGCAGTGGTTGGAAGTCACAGGCAACGGCGACGATTCGAGCGCCTGGCGTTGCGACGGCTATTCGTTCCAGCCGGGCCGGACGTACCGCTTTGAGACTCGTCTCCGTCGCGTCAGCGGCGCCGGGATGGCGATCACCGGCCCGAACTTCGCCAATCGGGATCACACCGGTCTCTCGTCCGACTGGCAGTCGGTAGGCCACGCCTTCCGCGTGCCGGACCAGTGCGAAGGCGGGTTCTTGCGGCTGGGCCAATGGCACGCCACCGGATCGATCCAGTTTGACCGTGTGCGGGTGACTCCTGCGGTGCCCGCCCATCGCGCCCGTGGGGACCTTGTGCTCGGCGAAGGCGAGACGATCCGCGACGGGCAGTACACATTTGCCGGGTCGTTCGCCCATGAGGGCAGCAATTACCACCGCACGCTCCGCAGCGCTTCGGCGTGGTTCAACTCGGATCGCTGGCTGTTCAGCGCCGGCAGCCAAGTCGTCTACGAGTTCGGGGTGCCGCAGCATGACTTCCTGTCAGCACAGGTGGAAGTGAACGTCAACTACCACACGGCCGGCCGCTGTGCCGTCGAGATCAGCCGCGACGGACAAACGTGGCTGCCGCTGGCCAAGCAGGCCGGCGTGGGCGCGGCAACGGCCGACGTACCGGCGGAGTTGCTGCCGGCGGCTCGGTTGCTGGTGCGGCTCCGCAGCGACGACGCTCGCACCAACTTGCAGGTGAATCGGGTGCAGTTCTCCGGCCGCTTGAGCGGCACCGTTCCTGATCTGACAGGCGAGACGGTCTGGGCCGACATCAAGCCGCTGGCCGACGATCTGACGATCGAGTCCATGCAGTTACAGCGGGACAGGGCCACGGGCCAGGACCGGCTGTGGGTGAGCGTCAGGAACGGCTCAAGTCGAGAAAGGACCCTGCGTCTGGCGGTGGCGGACGATGCGGCGACAGGCGAACCTGCCGCCGCGGCCGTGGTGCCTCCGCAGCAAAGTCTCCAGGTGCAGTCCGTGTTGCCGTCGCGGCGGGCGGGCGTTCACGAGGTCGCGTTCCGGCTTGTCGAAGGCGCTGTCGCCCTGATCGAAGGCAGTCTCACGATCCGCGTGCCCGACTTCTACCGCAGCGACTACGGCCAGCGGATCGCGGGCGTGGCGGGCGACACGGCCGTGTGGTGGTGCGATGCGACGTGGAAAGTGCCGCGAGTGCGGCCCGTGCCGGAGGCGACGGGGCAAACGGTTCGTTTGGAAGCGGCTCAGAACGACTTCGAAGCGGCTCAGATCGTGGTCCGTCCGGCCAAGCCCCTGCGCGGGTTGACGGCGACCGCAGCCGAGCTGCGCGGACCAGACGGCGCCGTGATCGCCGCGGATCGCGTACGGGTCCTCTATGTCTACTATCACTTCGTCCAGCAGCCGACCGACGCGACGGGCGTCCGGGATTGGTGGCCCGACGCCCTGCCGCCGTTGGACAAGCCGCTGGACGTCGCCGCCGGCGAAAATCAACCGCTGTGGGTGCTCGTGCAGGTTCCGTCCGGCACGCGGCCTGGAGATTATCACGGGCAGATCACGCTGCAGGCGGACGGGTTCACGGCGCGGGTTCCGCTGGCACTGCGCGTCTGGAATTTCGCCCTGCCCGAACGCAACCATTTGCAGACGGCGTTCGGCCTGTCGGTGGGCAGCATCTTCCGCTACCACGGACTGAAAACCGAGGCGGACAAACGCCGCGTGCTGGATCTGTACCACCAATCGTTCGCGGAGCACCGCATCAGCCCGTACGATCCCACGCCGCTGGACCGGATCGGCGTCAAGTTCCTGCCGCAGGAAAACCCGCCGCGGGCCGAGGTCGATTTCACCGCGTTCGACCGGGCCATGTCGGAAGCGGTCGCCAAGTACCACTTCAACAACTTCGACGTGCCCATCGAAGGCATGGGCGGCGGGACGTTCCACGAGCGTCATCCGCCGCGGATCGGCCAATTCGGCGAAGAGACGCCGCAGTACCAGGCGATGTTCTCCAGCTATGTGCGGCAGTTGGAGAGCCACTTCCGCGAGCGCGGCTGGTTGGACATGGCCTACGTGTATTGGTTCGACGAGCCCGAGCCGCGGGACTACGATTTCGTCGCCCAGGGCATGCGGCGGCTGAGGCAATTCGCGCCGGGCATTCGGCGGATGCTGACCGAAGAGCCCGGCGAGAACGTGCTGGCCGGCTTGGTCGACGTCTGGTGCCCGGTCAGTTCCAGTTACGATCACGCGGCGGCGGAGAAACGCCGCGCGCACGGCGAGGAGTTCTGGTGGTACGTGTGTACGGGGCCCAAGGCGCCGTTCTGCACGCTGTTCATCGATCACCCGGCCACGGAACTGCGGGTCTGGCATTGGCAGACCTGGCAGCGGAACATCGTCGGGACGCTGGTCTGGCAGACGAACTATTGGACTTCCGAGGCCGCGTACCCCGACCAGCCGCAAAACCCGTACGACGATCCGATGGGCTACGTCAGCGGCTACTCGACGCCCCGCGGCGTGAAACGCTACTGGGGCAACGGCGACGGCCGGTTCATCTACCCGCCGCTGGCGGCCGCCGTGCCGGGGCGCTCCGGCGGCGAGCCCGTGATCGCCCCGCCGGTCTCCAGCATCCGCTGGGAGATGCTCCGCGAGGGCGTCGAGGACTACGAATACTTGTACCTGCTGCGGGAGTTGATCCAGCAGCATCGTCCGCGGCTGTCGGCGGAGGAAGTCCGCCGGTTGGAGAACCTGCTGGCCGTTCCGGCTGCGATCACGACCGAGATGACGAAGTTCACCACGGATCCGGCGCCGATCTACGAGCACCGCCGGGCGGTGGCGGAGGCCATCGAGCGGATCGTCCGGAACGTGGGACTGCAGCCTGGACAGTAGCGGAAGCCGATACCCGTTGGAACGTATGGCCAAATTCACCGGTTCCATCAAACAGCACCCGGCCCGCGTGTCGGTCATCTGGTATGCCGCCCTGATCGCCATCGGCGCCGTGCTGCTGGCGCAGCCCATCTCGTACTCGGACGAGCGCCCCCCGATCACGGCGCTGGACGCGGCGTTCACCGCGGCCAGCGCCGTGTGCGTCACGGGGCTGGCGGTCCGCTCCACGGGCAACGATTTCTCCTGGCTCGGCCAGTTCGTCATCCTGACTCTGATCCAGGTGGGCGGCGTGGGCATCATGACGGTGACGACCTACATCACGCTGCAACTGGGCGGCCGTCAGAGTCTGCGGCAGCGGGCGGTCATCAGCGAGACCCTGGGGGCGGCGGAGAACGCCAATATCCGCTGGGTCCTCGGCCGCGTGCTGCGTTTGACGCTGATCTTTGAGGGCGCCGGTGCCCTGGTGCTGTGGGTGCGGTTTCTCTTCGACTACCAGCCGCACCTCGCGCTGTGGCACGCCGTCTTTCATTCCATCGCCGCTTTCTGCAACGCCGGTTTTGGGCTCCATGACGACAGCCTCGTCCGCTACCAGGGCGACTGGATCGTCAACTTGACCGTCATCGGGCTGATCGTCGCGGGCGGCATCGGTTATCCCGTGATGATCGACCTGGGCCGCCACTGGCAGAAGCCTTGGCGCGACCGCTGGGACGCGTTGTCGCTGCACAGCAAGCTGATGCTGGTCGGGACGGCCTTCTTGCTCGTTTTCGGCGCTGTGACATTTTTGCTGCTGGAAGGCGAGGGCGTGCTCCGCGGGATGTCGCTCCCGCGCCGCTGGCTGGTGGCCCTGTTCCACTCGGCGAGTTGCCGGACGGCGGGCTTCAACACCGTCAACGTGGGCGAATTGACCGCCGCCACCCTGTTCCTGTCGATCCTGCTGATGGCCGTGGGCGCCGGCCCTTGCTCGACGGGCGGCGGCTTCAAAGTGACGACGCTCACGGTCTTGGTCCTGCGCGCGTGGAGCAGTTTTCAGGGCCGGCGGCAGATCAACGTGGGCCGGCGGACCATCCCGGAAGCCGCGGTCGGCCGGTCGATCGCCGCCGCCACGGGCTTCACCGCCGTGGCCGTCGTCATGCTGACCGTCTTGTTGGCCATCGAACCGGCGAAGGGTCCGTTCGCGGCGTCGGCGGGCGATTTCATGGACAAAGCCTTCGAGGTGGTTTCCGCGCTGGGCACCGTGGGACTCAGCACGGGCATCACTCCCCATCTGAGCGCCGGTGGCAAGGTCGTGATCATCGTGCTGATGTTCGTCGGCCGACTGGGCCCCATCACGGCCTTTATCGCCCTGTCTCGCGGCGAACGGAAGCAGGCGATAGAATACGCTCAGGAAGAACCTCTCATTGGATAGGCCGATGCCGCAGAAGAAATTCTTTGTCGTGTTGGGGTTGGGCACGTTCGGCTCGGCGTTGGCCGAGCAGTTGCACAAGAACGGCTGCCGGGTGACCGGTGTGGACGCGAACCGCGAACGGGTCGAAAACCTGAAAGACGCGCTCTACGAAGCCGTCGTCGGCGATGTGACCAGCCGCGACACGCTGGCCCAGTTGTCTCTGGACGCCTGCGACGCCGTGTTCATCAGTCTGGGCGAGAGCCAGAACATCGCGCCCTCCGTGCTGGCCACGCTGCACTGTCGCGAACTGGGTGCCAAGCGGGTGATTGTCAAGGGCTTGAGCCGCGACCATGCCAGGATCCTGGAAGCGATGGGAGTCGACCGGGTCGTCTTTCCCGAGACCGAAATCGCCGCCTCGCTGGCCGATCGGATGGCTTGGCCGAACGTGTTGGACTTCATGCCCATCGATCCCGAATACAGCTTCGTCGAGATTGCCATTCCGGATTCGCTGGTCGGGAGGACGCTCAGGCAAACGGAGCTGCGCCGGCTGTACAACGTGTGGGTCGTGGGCGTGAAAGACGCATTGACGGGCAAACTGGCGTTGTTCCCCGATGCGGAATACCAGTTCGGCGCGGACCAGTTGATGATCGTGGTGGCCCGACGGGAAGACCTGAAGCGGTTCCGGCAACTCAAATGAGCGCGGCGGAAGAGATGGATGACGAGCCCGGCCGAGGCGGGAACATGACGGCGCTGGCGGTCGCCTTCGAAGGCGGGCTGGGCTTGGCCGCCCTGCTGCTGGGCTGGCTGCTGGACTTCTGGCCGGTTCCCGGAGTCGAGTTGGACGGAAACACCTGGAGCGATCATTGGCCCGCGCTGCTGTGGGGAGCGGTTGCTACGGGGCCCATGCTGGCCGGCTTCTGGCTGATCGATCGTTTCCCCTGGGGGCCGCTGGGGGACCTGCAACGCGACGTCGAGCGGCTGGTCGTGCCGCTGTTCCGGCATTGCAGCATCCTGGAACTGGCGCTGATTGCGGCGGCTGCCGGGATCGGCGAAGAGTTGCTCTTTCGCGGTCTGTTGCAGCACGGGATGAGCGTGTGGCTGGCCCCGCCGTGGGGCGTCTGGACCGCGCTCGTCGTCGCGTCCTGCGTTTTCGGCTGCTTTCACGTGTTGTCGATCACGTACGCCGTCCTGGCCGCCCTGATCGGCCTGTATCTGGGCGTGCTGCTGATCTTCAGCGGCAGCCTCCTGGCGCCGGCCGTTGCCCACGGCCTGTACGATTTCATCGCCCTGGTGTACCTCTTGCGCGGCGGCAGGAATGGCGTCGTGCAAAGCGATCCGCGTGGTCCTGAGTCCCTGTGACCCGTCGGGCGAGAAATCGGCACGTTGGCACTCGCTCGGGAACGATGTGTTTCCACGCGTGGCGGATCTTGCCGGAGGCGCGGATGCTCGATCGAGCGATCACCGGCCGCCAAGTTTCTGCAGAATGAACACCGTGTCGGAGATCTCGTTGTTGAGCCGCAGCGGCTGATCGATTTCGTACCAGAAGTCGTACACGTCCAGCAACGCCAACGTTGGGACTTGTGCCAGCAGACGCCGGACCTGCGCGGCGGTGTACAGCCGCAGCGGGAATTCGTCGCGGAGGCGGAGTTCGGTCGCGCCGCGGCGGACCAAAAGGCTGATGCGGATTGTCTCGCGGCGGCGGCGCCGGTCGCTGGCCACGACGCGCAACGTCACGGTGACTCGCGTGCTGCCGCGGCGTTCCGTCCAGCGTTCCATGCATTCCTCGGACGCATCCGGCGGCAGCAGGTGAAAGCCGAGGATGTAGATGCCGCCTGGCCGCAGGCTGTCCGCGACGCACTGCAGATGGCGGCGGGCGGCGGACTCGGTCAGCAGGTGGCGAAAGCTGTCGAAGGTGTTGTACGCCGCGTCCACGGGGCGAGGCAGCGAGAAATCCGCCATGTCGGCACGGAAGACAGTGGCCCGGAGTTGGCGACGCGCCAGCCGTTGTCGCAGGTAGGTCAGCGACGGCTGGCTGAGGTCGAATCCCGTGACGCGATAGCCGCGGTGTGCCAACTCGGTGACCAGCCGACCGGTGCCGCAGGCGGGCTCCAACAAATGCCGGACTGGGAACGCACAGTACTTGCGGCACGCCGCTTCGAGGAAGTCCGCCTCCGGCCCTGTCTCCGAGCGGAAGGCCAGATCGTAGTACTGGGGGCAATCGTACCAGTTGGCCGTGACGACGTGCCGGCGGCCGGCAGATTGGTCGGGTGAGCCTGCGGATTTACGAGTTGACCTGTTCGGGTGCAGCATTTGCCTCCGCGGCCTCCCCTGGCGCCTGCTCTGCCGCTCCCTGCGCATCGAGCCTCTTCCGGATCGCCGCGAGTTCATCGAGCTGGCGATGGGAGTTGTCGGCCAGATCGACAATCGCCCGCGTCAGCGCCGCGACAAACCACAGGCCCAGACCCGCCAGAGCCCAGCGCACACTGCTCGGCCAGGACTCGGCAAACAGCCGCATCACCTCGTCGTCCTGGCGGTGCCGCAGGGCACTCAGCAGCAGGGACAAGAATGGCTGGAGGGCGGCAAAGACGAGCATCACCACGCCGATACGGTTGAACCACCAAGTAAAGGAAGCCAGCGTGCGGTAACGCGTCGGCGCTGGCCGCGAGGCTCTTTTGTGTACTTGAGGTTCCTTGTTCGTGTTTGACATCTTGGCAGCCTCCGGTGTGTCGGATAGTGCAAATTATACGATTGCGTCCAAGAATTTGCACGCCCTGAGAGGCCAACTTGAGGCGACCGGCGGCACTCGCCGCAAATCGGCAACCGCCCAGCCCGCACGTAGCCGCTCATCCGTTTGATTGCCAGTTTCCGGCGCGGGACGGCATGCCGGAGGTCAAGCTGACTTGGTGGGACGGGGGCATGATGCCGCCGCGGCCGGACGAATTGGAGGAAGGGCGCCGGATGGGCGACAGCGACGGGGGTGTCTTGTTCATCGGCGACCAGGGCAGTCTGATGTGCGGCTGCTACGGCCGCAGTCCGCGATTGATCCCGGAAGCCAAAATGCAGGCTTACCAGCAGCCGGCCCAGACGCTGGAACGCATTCCCGGCGGCGAAGGCGGACACGAGCAGGATTGGGTCCGCGCCTGTAAGGGAGGCCGGCCGGCCAGTTCCAACTTCGACTACTCCGGCCCCTTGTCCGAAATGGTGCTGATGGGCAACTTGGCCGTCCGGTTCCCGAATACCCACCCGCCGGTGGCCCGAGAAATCTCGGAAATTCTTTCTCCGTTCGTCGTCCGCCGACAGCGTTCGTGGTCTTGGCCAGAACGCCGAACGATCCGCGGCATCGAAGGTGGTGAAGATGCCGCACCTGGACGAGACGGGCGTGCCACAGTCTGCCCGCGCAGAAACGGTTCAGTTTGCCCCCGTCATGTTGGTCCGGATGCGGCACAGGTAAGCATCCGCGGTGAGGAACAGCGTCTTGCCGTCTTCGCCGAACGTGCAGTTAGCCGTCCGTTGTCCGGTGTTGAGCCGGCCGAGGAGCTTGCCCTGGGGCGTCAGGACCAGGACGCCGCCGGGGCCCGTCGCCCAGAGATGGCCTTCCCGATCAACGGCCAGGCCGTCCGGCAGGCCGGGGCGGGTTGCCACCCAGGACGTGGCGTCAAACAGAGTGCGGCTCTTGCCGAGCGTTCCGTCGTGAAGGACTTCGAACGCTTTGACAATCGCCGCCTTGGGATCCGATTGGGCGACGTAGAGAGTCTTTTCGTCGGGCGCGAAGCCGATGCCGTTGGGCCGAGTCATCTCGGTCGTCAGCAGCGTCAGGCGGCCGTCCTTGGCCAGCCGGTACACGCCGCAGAAATCCAACTCGCGGCGGGGATCGTCCCAGCCCTGCGGCAAGCCGTACGGCGGGTCGGTGAAGTACAAATCGCCGTTGGATTTGTAGACCGCATCGTTGGGGCTGTTCAGACGCTTGCCCTGGTAGTTGTCCGCCAGCGTGCGTTTTCCGCCGTTGGCGGTCAACACGCTGATGCGCCGGTCGCCGTGCTCGCAGGAAACCAAGCGGCCCTGCGGATCCAGCAACAATCCGTTGCAGCCGGGTTCCCGGCCGTAGAACGTGTTGCCCGTGTAGCCGGACGGGCACAGGAACAGGCTGACGCCCTCCCCGGCTCTCCACTTGAAAACCGAGTTGCGCGGGATGTCCGAGAACAGCAAATAGCCGCCGCTCTTTTCCGGTACCCAGACCGGGCCTTCGGTCCATGTGAAGCCCTTTGCCAGAACTTCGATCTTGGCGTCGCTGGGCAGCAGGGTGTCGAAGGCCGCGTCCAAACGTTCGATCTCGCCCAGAGTTTCTTGAGCCGGCGCGGGCAGGGGCGAAGCCATTACCACCAGGGTCCAAGCTAACAGCTGCACAACTGGACGGCTCCGCAGAGCCATCCTACGGCAAGAATTCATGTACGTCATGACGCTATTCCTCCAACTCATCGCAACATTTGAAACAGATTGTTGTATTGATCCGTCCACAACGGCAGCGGGCGATCGACAAACACGGTTTCGGCGGCTTCGCGGACCGGCGACCGTTCCAGAAACTTGGCGTCGCGTGTCAGCAGCATCCATTGGGAAGGCGTCACGGCATAGCCTTTCTCCTCCGCCCAATGGATGCTGTAGTTGCCTTGCGGCCAGTTGACGACCGCATCCGTCATCTCGTAGTGCTCGGCGATCTTGTGTACCACGGGCGCCAGATCGACGTACAGACTGCTGGTGTGGACGGCGATCACGCCGCGCGGGCTTAGATGCCGCAGGTAGACGTCAAACGCCTCGGTCGTCAGCAGATGGACCGGAACCGTGTCGCCGCTGAAGGCGTCCAGGACGAGCACGTCGAAACGCTGGGCCCCTTCGCGTTCCAGCGACAAGCGCGCATCGCCGGAGATGATGTCCACGCCGGCCGCACAGTTGGGGATAAACGTGAAGAACTGCCGAGCCAGCCGGGTCACGTCGTCGTCGATCTCGTAGAAGCGGAAATAGTCGCCCGCTCTGCCATAGGCCGCCAGGCTGCCCGCGCCCAGGCCGACCACACCGACGCGCATGGGCCCTGCGCCGCTCATGGCGACGAGCGCTCGCCCGACGCCGCTCTCTTCCGAGTAGTACGTCGTTGGCCGGCCACGCTGGTCTGCAGCCCGCAGTTCGAAACCGTGAATGGTGCGGTTGTGAAACAGCGCCAGGCCGGCCCACTCCGGCTTTTCCGGGTAACGTTCCTTGAGGGACAACACGCCGTAGAAGTTGCGCACGTGCAGCAAGCCGCGTTCCCGGTCCCACGCTTCCCACTGACCCCAGACGGCGACCACACAGACGCCCGCGACCAAGGCCGCGGCCGCGCCCCGCAGCAGCCAGGAAACGCGGGGCAGCCATTGCACGCGGGCCTCTTTCACCAGCACGGTCATCGCCATGCCGAAACCGATCAGCAGACTCAGGTTCAACTCCAGGTACGACGAGAACACTAGCGGAGCGATCACCGCCACCAGCAGTCCGCCCAACGCACCGCCGGCGGCGATGGCCAAGTAGAACGCCGTCAGCCGGCGCGGGTGAGGCTTGCACCGCACCAGTTCGCCGTGGCAAATCATGCACAGCAGGAACAGGATCAACAGATAGACGCCGGCTTCCAGCGGGACGCTGTGCGTCAATTGCCACCACAGCACCCGATGGCCCGCCGACTCGAACAGTTTGTCGAGGTAGCGAAACAGGACCAGATAGCTGGCCGCCAACACCGCCAGGATGGCCGCCGCGGCAAACCAGCGCCGCACGTACCAGTGTTCCTTGTCAAAGCAAATGATGAACGTCAACAGATACAGCGTCAGCGGCACGATCCACAGCAGCGGAACGACGGCGACGTTCTGGCAAACGTGATTGGTGATCGACATCAGCAGCGCGGAGGCCAGCGCCGGCAAGGCAATCCAGCAGGCCACGGTGGACCACGGCAGGGCCGTTGCGGCGTTGCCGTCGGTCGCCGCGGAGGGCTTCGGCGCGGGCTCCGCCGACAGCCGCAGACGCCCCAGCCGCAGGGCGATGACGCCGCACAACACGACGTACAGTCCGAACGCCAGCGACCACACGACGCCTTGCCGCTGGGTGGTCAACGAGGGCTCGACCAGAAACGGATAGCTGATCAGCCCCAGCAGGGAGCCTAGATTTGACAAGGCGTACAGCCGGTAGGGCGAGCGCTCGCGGTACACCCTCGCAAACCACGCTTGCACCAGCGGCGAGGTGGCCGCCAGCAGGAAGTACGGCAAACCAACGTGCCGCGTCAACAGCAGCAGAATCCGCCAGACGGCATGTTTTCCGTCCGGCGGCTTCCAGGATTCGATCGGGGTGATCGGCAGCAGCAGCAGCGCCAGGGCGGCCAACGACAGATGCAGGAGAATTTGCCGCGACACCCCTCGTACGTGAACCAGTCCATGCGCATAGGCATATCCCGCCAGCAACACGGTCTGGAAAAACAGCAGACAGGACGTCCACACGGCGGGACTGCCGCCGAACCACGGCAGGATCATCTTGCTGAACAGCGGCTGCACTTGAAACAGCAAGAACGCGCCCAACAGGATTGTCGCGGCGAACCAGCCCGCCAGGCCGCCGGCAGATCTTTCCTTCATGCAGTTCTCCCGCGTTTGAAAATCGCGCTTCTCTCGCAACAGCATACGCGGTAAACTGTTGTTGGCAAAGGGGAAACAACGACGATGACGGACTACCGCTATTTCCGGACGCAGCAGCGCGACGGCGTGGAGATCATTTACCTCGAAGACGTGGGCACGGACCGCGAAGCCGTGGCGCAGGTGGGCCGCGATCTTGTCCAATTCGCCGACGCCAGACCACAACGAGTGCTGGTCAACTTCCAGGCAGTTCAGCAGCTGTCCTCAGCCGTCGTAGGCAAGTTGCTCCTGTTGGTCAAGACGGTCAAAGCCCAGGGCGGACGCATCGAATGCTGCGGGGCGTCCGAGGGATTCCAGCAGGTGCTGGGGATGTTGGGCCGCTCGCTGCCCTTTGACCACGCCGACAAGCCGGAGGCCGAGGTGATCGAGATTCTGAAGCGGTCGTAGAGGTCGGGATCAACGAATCTATCACGGTCGGATTGTCGCCTTTCGCTCCGCGAAAAGGCGTTCTTTCGCCGAGCGAAAGACGACCCTTGTTTCTGCGCCGATCCCTGGCGGCTTCGACAACGAGTCCGCCGTTCATCTGCCCGCGAACGTTCAGCCTTGCAGCGTCCAGCGGTCCGGCAGCACCGCTTCCTTGAGCACGATCGGGATACCGTCGCGGATCATGCACGTGTCGTTGTCCCCCTCACTGTTCTCGACCGGACCCCCGTTCACGATCCGTACGTCGTTACCGATGCGGCAGTTCTTGTCGATGATCGAGCCTTCGACGACGCAACCGGCGCCGATCCCGATGCGAGGCCGTCCCGCCAGTCGGTTCTGTTCAAGTTGCAGCTTGTCCTCATAGAAATCGGCGCCCATCAGGATCGAATTCCGGATCGTGGCTCTCGGACCGATGATGCTGCGGAGCCCGATGATGCTGTTTTCGATCACGGCGCCCTCGCCGATCTGACAGCCGTCGGCGACGAAACTGGACCGGATCGTCGCGCCGTCGATCATCGACGGCGGCAGGAAGCGCGCCCGCGAATACACCGGCGCTTCCGCCGAACCGATCTGGAACGGCGGATCGGGACGCACCAGGCTCAGGTTCGCGTCGTAGAACGCCTTGATCGTCCCGATGTCCTCCCAGTAGTCGTCGAACAGGTGGACCTGCACGTGCCGCGTGTTGATGGATTGCGGGAACACCTCTTTGCCGAAGTCCTGGTACTGCGTCTTGGTCATCAATTCGACGAGCAGATCGCGGCTGAACAGGTAGATTCCCATGCTGGCCAGGCAGTCGCGGCCGTGCGCCTCCACACCCCGTTTCGCCATCCATTGAGGATCAAGACGCGCCGTCTGCAGCTGTTCCTCCGTCTTGGGTTTTTCCACGAAACCGATCACGCGTCCCGATTCGTCCGCCCGCATGATACCTAGCCCGCTGGCCGCGGCACTGGAGACCGGCAACGCGGCGATGGTCACATCGGCCTTCGACTGCTCGTGCGTTTCGATCATCTTGCGGTAATCCATGCGGTACAGTTGGTCGCCCGAAAGGATCAAAACGTACTGCACGTCCGGTTGTTGCAGATAGCGTACGTTCTTCCGCACAGCGTCGGCGGTGCCTTGATACCAGTCCGTGCCTTCGTCCATCGTCTGCTGAGCGGCCAGCACTTCCACATACCCGCCACTGAACGCGTCGAAACGATACGTCTGGCTGATGTGACGGTGCAGGCTGACCGAAAGGAATTGCGTCAACACGAAAACGCGATTCAAGCCGCTGTTCAGGCAATTGGACAGCGGGATGTCGATCAGCCGGTACTTGCCGGCCAGCGGCACCGCCGGCTTGGCTCGATACTTGGTCAACGGATACAGACGTGTCCCACGGCCGCCACCGAGCACGAACGTAACGACGTTTCTCATGATGACCTCCTGATCCGATACCTGAACGAGGCTTCCACGACGGGCCTAGGATAGCACCTTGCCCACGAATTAGGGAGGGGGAGCAGGAGAAAACCGGCGGCGAATGCCAGCGTTGGACGCGCAAGAAAAAAGCCCGGCTTTTCCGACAAAGCCGGGCTTTCCCCGATCTGACTGCACCAGTCAGACCCCGTCGTAATGCACGATCAGATCGCCGTTGCAGCAGAAGACGACCTCCACCTCAAACCCGCAGCACCAGCGATACAGCACGCGAGTGCGTCCCAGCAAGCCCTGTCGAGCTTCCATCTGAGGAGCATCGGTACAGCAGGCGGGGATGCACACCGGCACCTCGACCGCACATTGGCCGCAAGGACCAGCAGGGACGACCAACACGGTCTGCACCGGCGGCGCACACGCAAAGGCCCCCTTCCGCATCCGGCAGTGGTTGCGATACTCGATCCGCCGCTGTGGAGGACAGCCGCATCCCGGCGACGGACAACAACTGATTTCGCCCTTTTGGACAGCACTCATGGGCAGGGGCTGGACGGGATGCAACGCCCCCTTCTGAAACGCTTCCAGCGGGGCTTTCTGCACAGCGTCGATGGGCGGCTTTGGAATCACCTCCGGCGTTGCTTTCTGCCAGGAATCCGCCGGATAGCCAACTTGCGCCGGCACGATCTCCCAACCGGCCGCCATTTGCCGGTGACGTGGTTCCGCCTGAGCCGGAGTGACAATCACGATGGTCGCCGCGCCCATCACCGCCGCCAAAACTCTCGTCGCCATCTGGGACATCTGTTTTCTCCTCGCACACGAGTCGCAAGCGTTGGCCAAGTCGCCCCATCTATTGTGTTTGGCGGGATCCGTAGCGTCAACGCAATTCTCCGGATGAATCACATTCAGACGTTGCATCCCGCAATTCCTGCAATTCCCGCTCGAAGCCGCCGGACAGGATGGGGAAGCGGCACCAGGTCTTCGGGTCGAGGTTCTCGTCGTCTAAGTGAAACGACGGGGCGTAGCGTTCCCGTTTCCATTGGTTGCGGCACCAGAGGCGGAAGAAACGTTCAACCCACAGGGCCAGTTGACGGCGCGTGTACGGCCCCCGCCGCGCCTCGATGCGCTGCAGCACTTCCAGCGGCGTCAGCTTGTCGCGGATCGCCGCCCGCTCGATTTCGTCCAGCACGTCGTAGGGCATCAGATCGTCCTCGTCGGTCTGCCTGGCCGCCGGGGGCCGCAACTCGGCCGTCGGTAGCTGCTGGTTCACCTTGGCCAGCGCCGGCAGCGGGCCGAAGCCCTCGGGGCCGTGACGTTCCATCCAGATCAGCCAGCGCCGCAAGAACGCCTTGTCGATCCCGGCGATCGGCGACAAGCCGCCGCAGGTGTCGCCGTCCATCGTCGCGTAGCCGACCGCCGCTTCGCTCCGGTTGCTGGTGGACAGCAGCAGGGCCCCCTGCAGATTCGCCAACAGCCAGACGCTGGGCGCTCGGACTCGGGCCTGGATGTTCTGCAGGGCCACGTCGTCCTGCTCCCACGTCAACGGCCGGCCGATCGCCTGCGAGACGGCGCCCACGTAGTTCTGCACCAATTCGTCGACCTCGAAGCGATAGCACTGGGCGCCCACCGCTTCGGCGACGGCGCGAGCCGCTTCCCAAGTCGTGGCGGAGCTGTTTCGCGTCGCCTGGTAGGCACAGGTGAGCAACCGCCGCACGAGTTCGTCGGGTTGCGTGACATCGTTCAAGGCCGGGACGTAGGACAGTTTCTCCAGAAATCGCGGCAACCCCAGTTCGCTACAGCCCAAGCGGACCAGCAGAGCAGAGAGGATGGTCACCGTAGCCGAGTCCACACCGCCGCTGATCGACACCACAAAGCCCCGCGAGCGGCTCTTGCGCAGATAATCGAACAGCCCCAGGGCCACGGCGCGGGCGAACTCTTCTTCCTTGACGTAGGGCCCGCTCTCCCAGGCGGCCGATTTCAATTCCTGCGCTTCTGGATGGATGACGGGGAAATGGAAGTCGGCGCTGACGCAAACGCTTCGTTCGGCTCGGACATCCACGCGAAACGTCCCGGCGCGGGCACGGTTCATCCGCGTCACGTCGACGTCCACGATCCCGGCCGTGAGGCAGAAGTCGGCAAAGGAAAACCTTGGCCCGACGGCCAGCAACTGGCCGCCACTGGCAATCATCGCGTCGCCGTCATAGATCGCGCGGCCCGCTTCGTTGCCCAGCAGGTTCGCGTACACGTAGCTGACGGCAAAGGCCCGCGAACCTTCGAGCACGAACCGCCGCCGAGTCTGGTGCTTGTTGAAGGCAAAGTGACTGGCGCTCGGGTTCAGGATCACGTCGACGTTGCGCCGGGCCAAGTCGGCGCCGGGCCGGTCGCTGACCCAGGCGTCTTCGCAGATCTCGAAGCCCACGGCGACGTCGCCGCACTTGAAGATCAGGTCACCCAGCGGATAACGGCGGCCACCGACCTCGGTCTCCAAGCAGACGCCACCCGGCCACGGGCGAAACCACCGCTGTTCGTAGTGAATGCCTTCGTTGGCCAGATTCTGCTTGGCGACGAAGCCGAGAATCTGCCCGTCCGCCACCAGGCACGCGGTGTTGAACAGCCCGCCACCGTGCAGCAGCGGCAGCCCCAGCGACACGATCATGCCGCGGGTTTCGGGCAGGATTTCCAGCAGCACCTCCTGAGCCAGCCGCTGGACGCCGGGCGAATGAAAGGCATCTTCACAGCCGTAGCCCGTGATGCACAGCTCGGGCAGACACAGAATACTCACTTGCTGGGCCCGCGCGGCGTCCATGGCGCCCAGGATGTGGCGTTTGTTGTCGTCCCACGCCAGTGCGGTCTGGTTCAATACGGCGGCAGCGACTTTGATCAGTTTCATGGCGCGGTCGGTGGTCGGTAATCGGTGGTCGGTCGGCGGGGCCGACGGGTGTCAGCGATCTCGAGGGCCCGGCCTTGACACGGCACGGTTCGTCCCCATTATACGGGAATCTGTCCAGAAAGGGGAAAGCATCGTATGTTCAGCGGAATTGTGGAACGGATGGGAACGGTGCGGCGGCTGATTTCGGATCCACCCGGCGTACGGTTGGTGATCGAGTCGCCGGAAATCGCTCGCGACACGAAAATCGGAGATAGCATCTCCGTGAATGGCTGCTGCTTGACGGTGGTCGAAGTGGGTCCGGCGACCTTCGGGTTCGACGCCGGGGCGGAGACCCTCAGCCGCACGAACCTAGGCCGCTTGCAGGAGGGCAGCCAAGTCAATCTGGAGCGGTCGCTGAAGGTGGGCGGCGAGTTGGGCGGTCACTTCGTCACCGGACACATCGACGCGGTGGGGTGGCTGGACCAGCGCCACGACGAGAAGGACTGGTCGACGTTCTGGTTCCGTATGCCCGTACGCCTGACGCGGCAGATGGCCAGCAAGGGCTCAATCGCCGTCGATGGCATCAGCTTGACGCTGGTGGATGTCGAAGAAGAGCGGTTCAGCGTGGCCTTGATTCCGCACACGCTGGCGATCACAACGCTCGGCAAGCTGCAGGCCGGCGACCCGGTCAATCTGGAGACCGATGTGCTGGCCAAGTACGTCGAGAAGCAACTGGCCAGCGGGTACTTGGCACGCAGTTGAGGGCGGACCCTGCGGAGAAGCATCCGCCGTCACTGGATGCGATATTTGCCGCGACGGCGGATTTGAAGTCCAGCAAGAAACCGACCCACGTACTCTTGCACTCGGATTTCTTCCCAATCCCAATCCGCGGTCGGTCGCCGAATGAGGTTTCGGCTCAGCACCGTTCGAGAAATGAGTGGCGTAAGCTTCCAGCTTGCGAGGCCACGATCTATCGCAAGCTGGAAGCTTGCGCCACGGAGAATTCGGACAGTCATTTCTCGGACGGTGCTCAGGTTCAAGCGTCGGCCGGCGCTGGGGGCGCTTCGCTTTCGCTGGTGCTTGGGGTTTCGACTCCCAGGCCCTGTGCGATCTGTTTGATTCGCACTTTGGTATAGATCTGCCGATGGCCGGTGCGGCGACGGAAGTTCTTACGGCGAATGAACTTCTGCACATAGACCTTGTCGCCCATGGCGGGCCCCACAACCTCGGCCGTCACGGACGCTCCCGCGACGGTCGGCTGGCCCAACTTCAGGCCCGCGTCGGCCGACACCGCCAGCACCTTGTCGAACGTCAACTGCTCGCCCGGAGGAACGTCCCGGTAGTCGAGTTCCAGTTCCTGGCCTTCTTCCACTTTGTACTGCCGTCCGCCGTCTGCAAAAATCGCGTACATGCCCAGTCCTACGAAACGTCTTGGAATGCTATCTTGACACGCGTGCCCAAACCTAAGAAGGCGAGATTGTAGTCGAGCGATGGGCGGTTGTCGAGTCCTAAGCCAAGAACCCGGCCAAGCTGCAAGTCGTTAACTGATTTGCGGATAGTGAATCGGACGCCCCGATCAGCGACGGGCTCGGTCCTCTGGCCGCCCCATTTTCACCCTCGAAAAAGGTGTTCATCCAGATGTTTGGACAGCTGAAACAGCACCTTACGGAGCAACTGGCCCAGATTCGAGCCGGCGGTCTGTACAAGGCCGAACGCGTCATCACCACGCCCCAGAACGCCCACATTCGCGTCGCGGACGGGGCCACCGTGTTGAACATGTGCGCCAACAATTATTTGGGATTGGCGCAGCACCCGGCCATCATCGAGGCGGCTCGGAAAGCTCTGGACCAGTGGGGCTACGGCCTCGCGTCGGTCCGCTTCATCTGCGGCACCCAAGCCCTGCACAAGCAATTGGAGCAGAAGCTCACCGAGTTCCTGGGTACGGAAGACACGATCCTGTATGGTTCCTGTTTCGATGCCAATGGCGGGTTGTTTGAAACGCTGCTCGGCCCGGAGGACGCGGTGATCTCCGACGAATTGAACCACGCCAGCATTATCGATGGGGTCCGCCTGTGCAAAGCCGCCCGCTATCGCTACCAGAACAGCGACATGGCGGACCTGGAGGAAAAACTCCGCGAAGCGTCGCATGCCCGGTTCCGCTTGATCGCCACCGACGGTGTCTTTTCGATGGACGGCTACATCGCCCGCTTGCCCGACATTTGCGAGTTGGCCGACAAGTACGACGCGCTGGTCATGGTTGATGACTCGCACGCGGTCGGCTTCATGGGCCAGCACGGCCGCGGGACGCACGAGCACCACGGGGTGCTTGGCCGGATCGACATTCTGACGGGCACGCTCGGCAAGGCCTTGGGCGGGGCCAGCGGCGGGTACACCAGTGGACGGCGTGAAATCATCGAGTACCTGCGGCAGCGTTCGCGGCCTTACCTGTTCTCCAACACGCTCGCGCCGCCGATCGCAGCGGGTTCGATCAAGGCCCTGGAACTGCTGTCGGAGTCGACCGAGTTGCGGGATCGCTTGGAGCAGAACACGCGGTTCTTCCGGGATGGCATGGCCCGCTCCGGGTTTTCCGTGTTGCCCGGCGAGCACCCGATCGTGCCGATCATGCTGGGCGATGCGGCCTTGGCGACCCGTATGGCCGACGCGATGCTGGCCAAAGGCGTCTACGTGATCGGGTTCTCGTATCCGGTCGTGCCTCAGGGCAAGGCGCGGATCCGCACGCAAATCTCCGCCGCGCACACGCGCGAAGACTTGGAATTCGCCATGCGGGCTTTTGCGGAGGTCAAGCGGGAACTAACATGGTAGCGCGGGCGGGGCAGACCCCGTAGGTTGGGACTCCGTCGCGACCGGTTGAAACTTTGGCCCGACCGATCGGGACGGAGTCCCAACCTACGAACGGGTGCCCGACAGATCAGAAAGGATCGACAGAAATGGCGGACGAGGGCGGACGAGCGTTGCGAATGCTGGTCATCGGGGCGCATCCGGACGATTGCGAGTACAAGGCGGGCGGCTTGGCTACACTGTATCGCCAGAGCGGGCACGACGTCTGTTTCGTCAGCGTCACGGACGGCCAATCGGGCCATCAGACGCGGTATGGTCCGCAGTTGGCGGCAGAGCGGCGCGAGGAAGCCGCGGCGTCGGGACGCGTGGTAGGCCTGGGGTACCGCGTGTTGTCCTATCCCGACGGCGCTCTGCAGCCGACCCTCCAGGCCCGTGACGAGATCATTCGGCTGATCCGCCAGTTCGATCCCGATCTGGTGCTGACGCATCGTCCGAACGATTATCATCCGGATCACCGTACTACGTCGCTGCTGGTCTGCGATGCCTCCTACCTGCTGACCGTGCCCGCGATCGCGCCCGACACGCCGGCCCTGGCTCGGATGCCCGTGATCATGTACCTGTCCGATGACTTTCAGCGGCCTTATCCGTTTTCGCCGTCGGTGGTGGTGGACGTCGAGCCGGTGCTAGAGTCGATCGTCGACATGTTGGCCTGTCACCGCTCGCAGTTTTTTGACTGGCTGCCCTACAATCGCGGAGAACTGGACCAGGTGCCGAGCGATCGGAAGCAGCAGCGGCAGTGGCTGCGGGCTTGGATCCTGGGAATTGTGGCGCCCTTGGCGGACCGGTATCGGGAGCAGATTATTTCGGCCTATGGGGAGGACCTCGGCCGGCAAATCCGCTACATTGAAGCCTTTGAAACGTGCGAGTACGGCACACCCCTGTCGCCGGAACTGCGAAGGAGACTATTTGCCTTCTTGCCTGACGAGGGATCAAGCTGATGTGCGAACAAGCAACTGGCCACGAGGAACTGATCGACTGGTCCGCCGCTCTGGACGCTGCGGGCGGCGACGAAGCCCTGCTGCTGGACCTAGTCGGCGTCTTCCTCGATGAGGCAACGACGCTGATGGCGGACATCCGCCGGTCGATCGATCAGCGGGACGCCGTGCTGCTGCGGCGTTCGGCTCATACGCTCAAAGGTTCGTTGCGGATTTTTCAGTCGGCCGTGGCGAGCGGGCTCGCATTTCAGTTGGAGGAGATGGGCAAGGACTCCGTCTTTGACGACGCTCCGCGCGTGTTGGCGGACCTGAAGCCGCAGATGGATTTGGTGCTGGGCGCCATGAAGGCTCGCTTGGGACAGTAGTCAGAGAACCTGGAGTATGACCGTTTCCGTACTTTACATGGGCGACACGAGCTTGCAGGGGGCGGCGGCCTACTTGGCCGGCCTGATCCACCACGCCGGCTGGGCGTGCGACTATGTGCCCAGCCACGTGCCGGCTGAAGCCGCGTTGTTCGATCCCCCGCGATCGTTGTTGGTGTTGAGCGACTATCCGGCCGCGCGCCTGTCACTGCCCCTGCAGCAACGGCTGCTGCACGCGGTCGAAGCGGGCACGGGGCTGATGATGCTGGGCGGTTGGGAATCCTATCACGGCTGCGGCGGGGACTGGGACGAAACCGCCGTGGCTGCGGCGTTACCGGTGGAAATCAGCCCGCTGGATGACCGGGTCAACTGCGACCAACCGGCGTTGGTCCGTTGCCTCCTGGATCACCCGGCCGTGCGCGATTTGCCGTGGGACGCGCGTCCGCCGTGCCTTGGCGGCTTCAACCGTATTCGGCCCAAGGCCGAGGCGCAACTGGTTCTGGAAACGCAGCGGTTTCGTGCCGTTCGCGACGGCGAGGAAATGCGGTTTGAGTTGGCCGGCAGGGACCCGCTGTTGGTCGTGGGCTCGTACGGCCGTGGCCGCGTGGCGACGCTGGCCACCGACGTCGCCCCACACTGGGTCGGCGGCTTGATCGACTGGGGCACGGGACGCGTGGCGGCCCAAGCCCCCGGCGCCGATGCAATCGAAGTCGGCGACCTGTACGCGAAATTCTTCTGTCAACTGATGGCCTGGACCGCCAACCTTTGAATCGCCCCCAACCTCGCCAGCCAACTCGAGCCTACAGGAATCTGTAACAGTGGCGAACCTGTGACGCTTGGAATAACGATCGCCGTAATCTTTCACCTGATCTTTCTCCGGCTCTCAGGGACGGGGACAGAGATTAGGCGAAATACTAGGTGAAAGACTAGGGGTTCCGGGTTGGCCCTGTCTTCTCCCGAACTCCGACCACTGACGACTGACGACTGACCACTGACCACTGACATTTAAGAAGGAGCCCAACTCATGCAACGCGACAGCGACAAGTACACTCAATTCGGTTTGGTCCGCGACATGTTGGCCGCCACGGCCATCGTCGAGCGGTTTGATGCGCATCAGGCGTTGGACACGGCGGAAGCCATCGCCAGTGTGGGGCGATTGCTGATGACCGGCGAAGGCTCCAGCCGCATCTTCCCTGCCAAGAACGCGATCGCCCATGCCCGCCGTCGCGGCTGGAAACTGGAATTGCACACCGAAGCCGCTCGGCAGTCGCAGGAGTACGACTTGGACGGCTGGGCAGTCTTTGCCTTGTCCAATTCAGGGCGAACGCGGGAAGTGATCGAACTCTTCTCCGGGTTGCAGCAGCGCGGGCACGAGCAGCTGTACAGCTTGACGGCGTTCCCCAACAGCAAGCTGGAATCGCTGGCCACCAAGGGCTACGTCTTGGCCTGTGGCGAGGAAGGCGCCGTGGCAGCGACCAAGAGCGTGATCGAGCAGGCGCTGTTCTATCGCGCTTTGCTGGAAGCCGTCGCCGGAGAAAAACAGCTCGCGCCGCGGTTGGGCGAACTCAGCCGCCAGTTCGAGCAGGCCTTGACGATGCCGATCGACCCGCAGGTGGCCGACGCCATCGCCGGCGCCAGCATCATTTTCTGGGCCGGGCGCAACGAAGGCGTGGCTGAGGAATTGACGTTAAAGACGAACGAGATCACCCGGAAAACGGCCGACTTCCTGGAAGGCACGTATGCCGTCCACGGGATCGAGGAGGTGATGAGCCGCGACCAGGTCGTGATCTGGATCGAACCCTACGAGGGCTCGGAAGAGAAAATCGAAGACGTCTTGGTCAAAGGCGTCGGGCTGAAAGTGATCGCGGTTTCCAGCCGTCCGACGCGTTTCCCGACGATCCAGATTCCGGACGCCGGCGACCTGGCAGGCTACGTCCAGATGGCGGCCGGCTGGAACATCCTGGTCGAGGTCGGCCTGCGCTCCGGCGTGAACTTGGACAAGCCGGAACGGGCCCGCAAGGTCGGAAACGAGTTCGAGGGTGGGGCTTCGTGATCGGTAGTCGGTGATCGGTAATCGGTGATCAGTGCCCTGTACTTCGTACTCGGTCTGAGTGCTTGGCGCCGGATCCGTTCGGCGTGGGCCTCTGAAGAACGCCGAAACCGCCGACGTAAGGTCTCCGATTTCGGTCTTGTTGCGCTTGTTGGAGTCTTGCCTCATCCTTCATCGTTCATCGTTCATCCTTCATCCTTCGTCGCCATGCCGCTGTTCGAACTGATCGCTGTGACTCACGATTACGGCCGCGTTCGGGCGTTGCACGACGTGTCGCTGGCGGTCGAGGCGGGGGCGATCGGGCTGGTCGGTCAGAACGGGGCGGGCAAGTCGACCTTGCTGCAGATTTTGCTGGGGCTGATCCGTCCGACGCAGGGCGTCGCGCGGGTCTTGGGACTGGATGTGCACACCGCTGGCGTCCGCGTCCGCGGACGCGTAGGGTACATGCCGGAACGCGGTTCGCTGGTGCCCGGCCTGCGGGGCGTGGAATTCGTCGCCCTGGCCGGACAACTCAGCGGGATGCCCCGGCGGCAGTCGCTGCGGCGAGCGCACGAGGTGCTCTCGTACCTGGGCCTGGAAGAGGCTCGATACCGGCCTCTGGAGCAGTATTCGGTGGGCATGAAACAGCGGCTCAAGCTGGCCGCGGCGCTGGTCCACGATCCCCAAGTGCTGCTGCTGGACGAACCGACGGCGGGCCTCGATCCGGACGGCCGCACGGCGATGCTGGGCGTGTTGCGCGCGCTGGCCCAGCGGCCGAACCGCTCGCTGATCCTGTCCAGCCATTTGCTGGGCGACATCGAACGCGTCTGCCGCTCGGCCGTGATCCTGGATCGCGGCACGGTGGTGCGCACGGGGCGGATCGAGGAATTCCGGCAAGCTCAAGCCAAGCGGTTTCGGATTCGTTGCAGCGGCGACGCCCGAGCGCTGCTCGACCATCTCCGCTGCCAAGGCGTCGAAGTCCAAACGGCGGAGGCGGGCGACGTCGCGCGGATCCGGCTGCCGGAACAACTGTCGACGCGCGACGTGTTCGCCGAGTCGTTGCGGTACAACGTGGTGATCACCGGCCTGGAGCCGGACGAGGAGGACTTCGCGATGGCCTACCGGCGCATGTTGTCAGCCGGCGACGAGCAGCGTCAGTAGGTGTCAGCCCCTCTGAAGCCCAGCACACGGCTGGCTGATGAAGGCTCCTCAGAGTCACATCCGCGCTTCGCGTTTTTCGCCGGACGCCCACGGCATGCCCGTGGGAGCTTCACGTTCGGAGCTACGCGGGCATTTGGGGAGACGCAGGCGGCGCTGTAGCGGCAAGCGTAACCATCCCACGGGCGAGCCGTGGGCATTGGCGAGATGGCGGGGCGGCGGCGCTGTAGCGGCAAGCGTAACCATCCCACGGGCAAGGGCAGCAATTGAGTGGGAGATGAGCGGTGCGAGCGTGGGCCGCAACTCGCCGGGGTGTTCCTGGAGGGACGCCCCGGACCACCACGCTTCAGAGACCGCCCTGTTCCACATCCTCCGCGATGCCGACATTCCGCAATCGGCCGCGATCCTGATCGCTCCTGTGCGAATTCTGCACCGTTCTACTCCTCGCCGACGGGAGTAACAATGACATCATCCAGCCGAACGGTTCCTTTCTGGTGGAAGAACCGGACATAGAGTCTGGGTTCGTCCCCTTTGTCAACCGTCAAGCTGTAGGTTTTCCAGACATCCGAATCGGCGGCAAATTCAAGCACTCCGGTCTGCCCTTTGAAGGGATATCCCTTGTTTTTTCCATGCTCGTATTTTCCGGTCCAGAGGCGGGCCTTGCCATTTCCGGAAGCCCGGAAGGTGATCCGAAGTTTCCGCACCGGGGCGACATACCAGTTGCCGATGATCCCACCTTCGAATTCGACAAAATAGTTGTCGCTGGAATCCTTGTGCAGCAGAGTGGTGCCGGCGGCGTTACTGTCGCAGCTCCAATGGACCGGAACCAGAGAGGTCTTCCAATGGCCTTTCCATTGCCGGAAAGGCGGCAGCTTCTCGTTGTCACAGACTTCATTGAACGAGGCATTTTTCCAGGCGGCGGGGTCATGCCCCTGGAACAGTCCGGCGACCCGGGTTGGGGTGAACTTGATGATGCCGAAATTGTCAACGCCGTGAAAGTGGCCGCCGCACCAGCTGGACAGTTCACTCTTTTCCGACACTTTCCGACAGCGCGCGACATTGAGTTTCCAGGTCGCGCCGTCAAAACACTTCATGCCGATGCCGGCCGCGGGAATGCGCATTTCCAGGGTCCAGCGGTCCGGCAGGATTTTGACCGCATATTCGACGCCGCTGTCATATTCGATGTCGCGTTGATTCAATCCATGCCGGGCGTCAATGAGAGAGCCTGCGGAATTAATGATGTAATGATAGTACTGATCGGCCATATCGGGATAATGCAGGAAGATCTCCAGGTTGTTGCCGATCTTGCTGTAGGGCCCATCTT
>CAYUFW010000040.1:35369-37052 GCA_964443915.1 uncultured Pirellulaceae bacterium | reverse complement strand
GGCGACCGGCCCATCGAAATCGTCGACGGCGGTCATGTGATCAAGCCGTTGATCGCTTAGGTTGTCCGCGGTTGGCCGCAGACCGGCGCAGGGCGCCGGCTTGCGGCCGCCGACGTGAGGCCGCGACAGGAAGTGCGGGGCTGGAGCCGGGGACAGGGCCGGGTGCGATTCCTCAATCATCAGCCCGCCTGTCTGTTCCAGCCGTTAACGAGGCGTCCGGGGCCGACCTAGGATCGGGCCGCCGGACTCGCCCCCCTCAATTCCTACCCCATGAGGTCGCCATGCGTCCTTTCTCTCTCCTTGCCGTCTCGCTGCTGGTGCTCGCGTGCGCTTCGTCCGCCGGGGCTGTTTCGCCTGACGTGGGCGTGATCAGCCCCTCGGGATTCCAGATAGGAACCGACGTCGAAGCGACGTTCTCCGGTACCCGTTTGGCCGACGCACAAGAACTGTTGTTCTACTCGCCGGGCATCGAGGTCGCCGAACTGAAGGCCGAAAACGACAACACGGTGAAAGCCAGGCTCAAGATCAGCCCGCAATGCCGCCTGGGAATCCACGCCGTGCGGCTGCGCTCGGCCACCGGGATCAGCAACCTGCGCACGTTCACCGTGGGACCGCTGCCCGAGGTTCCGGAGCAGGAGCCGAACAACGACTTTGCCGCGCCCCAGGCCGTGCCCTTCGGCTGCACCGTCAGCGGCGTCGTGCAGAACGAAGATGTCGATCACTTCGTCGTCGCAGCCAAGAAGGGCGAACGCATCACGGCCGAACTGGAAGGCATCCGGCTGGGATACACGTTCTTCGACCCGTACCTGGCGATTCTGAACGCGGAACGGTTCGAGCTGTCCCGCAGCGATGACGCCGCTCTGCTGCGTCAGGACTGCCTGTGCGCGGTCGTCGCTCCGGCGGATGGGAAGTACATCGTCCAGGTGCGCGAAAGCGCCTACGGCGGTGACGGTTCGTGCCGGTACCGCCTGCACGTCGGCAAGTTTCCTCGTCCCACCGCCGTCTTGCCGGCAGGCGGGCGGCCGAGCGAAGTCCTGGCGGTCCGCTGGCTCGGCGACCCGGCGGGCGAGCGGACTGAACAAGTGACGCTGCCGAGCACGGAAGATCTCACTTTCGGCCTGTTCGCCAAGGATGCCAACGGCATCTGTCCGTCGCCGAATTTGATCCGCGTGACGGATTTGCCGAACGTCGTCGAGACGGAGCCGAACGATACGACCGCGCAGGCTTCCGCGGGCGCCGCCCCCGGCGCGCTGAACGGCGTGATCGAAAAGCCAGGCGACGTGGACTTCTTCAAATTTGCGGCCACGCAGGGACAGCAATATGACATTCGCGTGTTTGCCCGCACGCCGCTGCGTTCGCCCTTGGACCCCGTCCTGGTCGTCCACCGGGCCAACGGCGCCGCGATGGCCAGCAACGACGACAGCGGCGGCCCCGATGCGTACCTGCGGTTCAACGCCCCGGCGAACGAAGACTACTTCGTCCAAGTTTACGATCATCTGCGGGCGGGCGGCCCGGGATTCGCATACCGCGTGGAGATCGCGCCCGTCAAGCCGTCCCTGACGATGTCGCTGCCCGAAGTGCAGCAATACGGCAGTTGTTGGACTTTATATGGATGATTGGAATAGGAGAGAATATCGCGTTATATCAGGTGACGCAGATACAACAAATTGGTCGACACCGATC
>CAYUFW010000040.1:33276-35359 GCA_964443915.1 uncultured Pirellulaceae bacterium | reverse complement strand
CTGCCCGAAGTGCAGCAGTACGTGCCCGTCGTATTGAGCGTGCCTCGCGGCAATCGCATGGCCCTGATGGTCAACGCGGCCCGCAGCAATTGGGGCGGCGACTTGAACGTTACCTTGGAGGGGCTGCCGCAGGGGTTGGCCTTCCAGACAGTGCCGATGGCTGCCGACCGGACGACGGTTCCGGTGCTGGTCAGCGCCGCGGCCGACGCCCCGCTGGACGGCACGCTCACGCAGGTGATTGGCCGGCCGGCCGACCCGAACGTGCCCGTCGTCGGTCAACTGGAACAGCGGACGATGCTCGTTCGCGGGCAGAACAACATCGACGTCTGGGGCCACACGGCCGACCGGATGGCTGCCGCGGTGACGGAAGCCGCGCCCTTCGAGATCGAGATCGTCCAGCCGCAGGCCCCGATCGCCCGGCAAGGCTCCAAGCAACTGAAGGTGGTCGCCAAACGCAAAGAGGGGTTTGCCCAACCGATTGCCCTCCGTCTGCTGTACACGCCGCCCGGCATCGGAGCGTCCGGCTCAATCACCATCCCCGGCGACAAGAACGAGGACGAGATCCCGCTCACGGCAAACAACAATGCGGCGATCGGCACCTGGCCGCTGATCGTGGTCGGGACCGCCACGGTGGGCAACGGAGGCGTGGAAGTCGCCAGCCAAATGGCCCAGTTGGCCATCTCCGACTCGTACTTCAGCTTTGCGTTCGACAAGGCTGCGGGCGAGTTGAACCAAGAGACCCAGATGGCGATCAAGATCGAGAAGAAGATCGACTTCGAGGGTGAAGCCACGGCCGAACTGCTGGGCCTGCCAGCCAACACCTCGACCAAGCCGGAACCGCTGAAATTCACCAAGGACTCGACCGAACTCGTGTTCCCGATCAAGATCGATCCGACCGCGCGGGCCGGCGTGTACAAGACGCTGGTCTGCCGGGCCGTGGTGACGGTCAGTGGCGAGCCGGTGACGCACACCTTGGGCAACGGCGAACTCCGAGTCGACGAGCCGCTGCCGCCCAAGCCGGCCTCGCCCCAGCCCGCGGCACAACCGAAACCCGAACCCAAACCGCAGCCCGCGGCGGCTGAACCGCCCAAGCGTCTGAGCCGATTGGAGCAGTTGCGATTGGAGAAGATGAAACAGAACCCGGAGGCCGGAAAGTAGCCTGCGTTGTGCGCGGGTCTCCCGACCCCGCACAGCGCGGACCGACAGGTCTCCAGATCCTGGGAGACCTACGGTCGGCGGTTTCGGCGAGGTCGGGAGACCTGCGCCGAGCGCAGGGAGACCTGCGCCGAGCGCACGCGAAGTGAGAAAGCAGATGAAATCAGTATCTGGAAATAGGGGGTGAACCGTGCGAATGCGAGCGTTCTTTGCCGTGCTGGTCCTGTGGGGGACGGCCCTAACCGCCCCGGCGGCCAACGTCACCCGAATCGACGTCTATCCGCCGGACATCAACCTGAACACCATGCTCGATTTCCAGCGTTTGATCGTGGTCGCCACGCGTGACGACGGCGTCACGATGGACGTGACCAACGCGGCGGCCGTCCGTTTGACCGACGCCGCACCGGCGCGTCTGGAGGGCCGCACGCTCTACCCGGCCGCCGACGGCGGCACGTCGTTGGAGGTCGAGTACCAAGGCTTCAAAGCCTCGGCCACGGTCGCCGTCAAAGACGCCGCCGCCGGCCGCCCCATCAGTTTCCACCTGGACGTGATGCCCGTGTTCATGCGCGCGGGGTGCAACACCGGCAGCTGTCACGGGGCCGCACGGGGCAAGGACGGCTTCCGGTTGTCGCTGTTCGGCTACGATCCCCAAGGCGACTATTACCGCATCACCCGCGAAGAAACGGTCCGCCGGATCGACTTGGCCGTGCCCGCGTCGAGTCTGCTGATCGAGAAGTCGACCGGCACGGTGGCCCACACGGGCGGCAAGCGGTTTGAAGCCGACAGCCAATACAACAAGGCGCTGTTGCGCTGGCTGGAAGCCGGCGCGCCGTTGGACGCGGGCGAGCCGCCGGTGGTCTCCGAGCTGCAGATCTTCCCACCCCAAGCGGTGATCGAAGGGGCCGGCTCGACGCAGCAGTTCCTGGCC